>CAZCIZ010000071.1:0-12625 GCA_964498995.1 uncultured Clostridia bacterium
ATTTTACCGCAGTAGTATATGGAGATATGTTTTAAGTTTTTATTATTAATACATCCTGGCGACGATCCGTAGATGTATCAATAAAAACTTTTAAATATCGGAATATACTACTGCGGTAAAATTAAAGTTTATTTTCTTACTAAAACTTGGTTAGATAATTATCCGTTTCCCAAGGATGGACCGTGGTAGAATAGTCATACCATTCCATGGATTTAGCGTGAATGAACCTCTCGAAAATATGAGGGCCCAGGGCTTCTTTGACCACTTCGTCCTCAGAGAGACATTCTAGGGCCTCATTAAGATCCGCCGGCAGCTTGCCTATTTGATTTCTTTCCCTTTCTTCTAAGGACATTTCATATATGTTTGAATTAGTCGGCGGTGGCGGCTCAATTTTATTTTTGATTCCTTCTAGGCCTGCCTTTAGCATCACTGCTGTAGCCAGGTACGGATTACAGGAAGGATCTGGATTTCTTAGCTCCACCCTGGTTGATGTTTCCCTTTTAGCGGGAATTCGAATCAATGGACTTCGATTCTTGCCGCTCCAGGCAATATAGACTGGAGCTTCATAACCCGGGACCAACCTTTTGTAAGAATTGATGGTGGGATTAGTGATGGCTGTCATCCCTTTGGCATGTTTCAATAAACCACCGATAAAATAATAACATTCCTCGCTCAGTTCATCATGTCCCTCTGGATCATAAAAAGCATTTTCCCCGTTTTTAAACAGGCTCATGTTGGTGTGCATTCCAGAACCATTTATACCATAGATAGGTTTTGGCATAAAGGTGGCGTGGAGACCGTGCCTTTTGGCAATGGTTCTGACTGCATAGCGAAAGGTGGCGATTTTGTCAGCTGTGTAAAGGGCCCTATCATACTTAAAGTCTATTTC
Organism: uncultured Clostridia bacterium; assembly: GCA_964498995.1. Lineage (GTDB taxonomy): Bacteria > Bacillota > Natranaerobiia > Natranaerobiales > Natranaerofabaceae > Natranaerofaba. The sequence goes on from CAZCIZ010000071.1 coordinate 890, forward strand.
ATGCTGACCTGGGGCTACTTCGTGGTGACTGGCTTCGATTTCAAACCCCATCTGCTGTAAGTTTAGCACCATATCCCTTCTTGCATCTTCACCGTGATCCACGGGAGCCAGGTCGAAATATCCTGCCTTGTCGTGAGTCTGTAAAGTTGGCTCACCGTCTGAAGTGGTATGAAACAAGAAAAATTCCGCTTCCGGCCCTACATTCATTGTATATCCCATTTCCTTTGCTTCATTTATGGCCCTGCGGAGGGCATACCGAGGACAACCTATAAAGGGGTTGCCGTCGGGGTCGTAAATGTCACAGATCATCCTTGCCACACTACCCCCATTCGATCTCCAGGGAAAAGTGATGAAAGTGTTTGGGTCAGGCCTAAGGTACATATCGGACTCTTCTATCCTGGCAAAACCTTCTATAGACGAACCATCAAACATCAGCTCCCCTTCTAATGCTTTGTCAAGCTGATTGGAAGTTATGGCTACATTTTTCAATACACCTGTTATATCGGTGAATTGAAGTCTGATGAACTCTACATTATTTTCTTCAATCAGCCTTTTGATCTCTTTGTGTTCCAAAGAAACTCCCCCTTGTCTCAACAATTTTTTGATAACAAAGCTTAGGGAAATATAGCACTTATATAAACAGGTGTCAAGCCCGCACCCTGATTAGCTCTCAGCTACTAATGTATACCTATTGTCAAGGCTGCAAAATAATGCTATTGTATAATATAATATAAAGTAATCTGATAATTTTTGTTAGGAGTAAAATAAAGGGGGATGGGGCAGACATGAAGGTGGATTTCGAAAAGTTTTATTCGAGCCTTGCCAGGAGAAAAACCAGCGGTGCATTGGCAGAGATCTTTAAGCTTACTGAGAGGCCTGAGGTCATATCTTTTGCGGGTGGTTTTCCTGCAAAGGAGATGTACCTTGTTGATGAAGCTAAAGAAGTCATGACAGAGGTGATGGAAGAGAAACAGACGGAAGCTTTAGGATATAGTCCTACACCCGGCTTTTCCGATTTGAGGGAGTTTATAGCTACAAGGCAGACAGGTATGGATATGGAGGCAAGTAAGGATAATATAGTGGTCACCAGCGGTTCATCCCAGGGAGTTAATCTTGTCTGTCAGGCTTTTTTGGACAAAGGTGATAAAGTTGTGGTTGAAGCCCCGACTTTTTTGGGGACTATTTCCACATTGGCAAACTATGAGGCCGAGATAGAGCCCATTTCTATGGATGAGGATGGGCTGAAAGTAGATGAACTTGAAGAAAAACTAAAGCTTTGGAAAAAGGAAAATAGGTTACCCAAAGCATTATATACAATCCCCACTTTTCAAAACCCTTCGGGCAGAACCATGAGTTTAGAAAGAAGAAAAAAGCTCTTGGAGCTTGCCTCTAAGTATGATTTTATGATTTTTGAGGACTATGCTTACGGGGAGCTGCGTTTTAAGGGGGAGGTTTTGCCAACTTTAAAAGCCCTTGATCAAGAAAGTAGGGTGATTTTCTTAGGGTCCTTTTCCAAGACCCTCTCCCCTGGAGCTAGGATAGGTTTTTTGCAGGCTGATGAAAAGCTTGTGGAGAAGATTATCTTGATAAAGCAGTCTTTAGATCAGTGCTCTAATTCCTTGGGTCAATATTTGATTTTAGAATTTGGCAAACGGGGATTGATCGAGAAACAGATAAATACTACCGTGGAAATTTTGAAGGAAAAATCAAACCTGACCATGGAGCTCTTGGAGGAAAACTTCAAAGGTATAGCCGAGTGGACAAAGCCCCAGGGCGGTTTTTTTACCTGGATGATTTTCCCGCCTGGATTTGACAGCCAAAAATTTCTGCCAAAATGCGTTGAAGAGGCTAAGGTTGCTTATGTAGCTGGATCTACTTTCTTTTTGGGGGATGAAGGCGATAATAAGCTAAGACTGTGTTTCTCGGAGCCAACTTTGGAAGAGATGAAGGAAGGAATCCCAAGATTGAAGGGTTTTTTAGATGATTTTATGGAAAATGGTACAAAAACAGGAACGAGCAGGGTTTCAACCAAAAGCTAACAGGGTCTAGTTAAAAGTTTGCTAGCAAAGGTGCAGTTAGGGGTGTGATTAAGGATGGATTTTAGTGAGTTACATGAGAAAAGTGTGGTTATTGACACCCATAATGATGCTTTGTCTCACTTGATAGATGAAACCACCTGGCTTCCGAAATTTAATTTAAAGGAAAATTTAGAGAATGTAACCAAGTATGGGCATGTTGATCTGGATAAGCTCAAAAGAGGCAGCTTGAATGCGGCCTTTTTTGCCATCTGCGCTCCAGAAAGGTTTTTTCCCGGCAAGGTTCTCAGTAGAACCCTGGCTATGTTGAATGCGATTTTTATGAATATAAAGGATAATAGCGACAGCCTGGAATTGATAGTGGCAGGCACCGGGGAATTGGAAACTGTGGTCAAAGAAAAAACCAAAATTGCCGTGGTTGTTACCTTGGAGGGCATTGACAGCCTTGATGAAACCAGGGGGATTGAACTACTTAGACAATTTGATGACCTGGGAATTAAGGTTATGGGTCTAACCTGGAATTATTCTAACCAGGTAGCTGAAGGACTTAACTCAGTCTACAGCGATGGGAAAACCAAGGCTTCACCACCGGGGCTAAGTCCTCTGGGTGAAAAGGTGGTCAAAGAGATGAATAAGCTGGGAATAGTCATCGATGTCAGTCACCTTCACAGCAGGTCTTTTTACCATGTGCTAAAAATCAGTGACGTCCCGGTGATTGCTAGTCATTCCGGAGTCAAAGGAGTCTATGAACACAGACGAAACTTCAGCGACGAAGAACTTTACGCCCTGGCGGATAAGGGCGGTGTTATCCAGATAAATTTTGCTAGCAACTTCTTAAGTGAGATTGAATCAGAAGCCAGTGTCGGGAGGATTGTGGATCATGTAGAATATGCTAAAAATTTGGTGGGTAGGGACCATGTAGGTCTTGGTTCTGATTTTGACGGGACCAAGGTACCTCCTGACCTGAAAGATTTTTCAGAATATCCTAAAATTACTAGGGAAATGATGAATAGAGGTTTTAGTGATGATGAAATTGAGAAGATCCTGGGGAAAAATATCTTGAAGGTCATGAAAGAGATAGAAGCTAAGTCATCAAAAGAATATAAAATAGACACCGCAATAGACACCGCCGGCACTGGTAAAGTTGATACTGGCAATTTCAGCTTGGATCAAAAAGTTTTTGGCAAAAAGGCTACAGGTATAGAGATCGAACCTCATTTTGAAATGGGGACGATTTTTGAAGATAAAGACCCCCTTCTGGGTGCGACTATAAATGAATATGAAGATAAAGCTAGGGAAGACAAGATAAAAATAATTATGAACGGCCAGGTATTTACCCCTGATGATATTGACTCTTGGTCTCACCCCATATTCAAGAAAACATCGAAAGCCGTCTACTTTAAGCCTCCTTTCCTTGATCAGGAATTCAACGTGATAACCTTTTCTATTCATACGGAACTTGGGAAGGAACTTCGCGCTACCAGGATATACCATATTAAACAAAATTGAAGGAAAAAATAAGGTTTTTTGAATGGAGTTGTTTGATCGTGAGTGATAGTATTTTGTCCATAAAAAACCTATCCAAAAAGTACGGGAGTGTTGAAGCTGTTAGAAATATAAACCTGGATGTGATTCGGGGCGAAGTAGTAGGAATTCTTGGTTTGAATGGAGCGGGGAAAACTACTACTTTGAAAATGTGTGCAGGGGTGCTAAGCCCGAATTCTGGCCAGATCATGGTAGATGGTTATGACTTGATCTTTCATCCTACTGATGCCAAATTGCAATTGGGTTATGTGCCCGATGATCCTTTTTTGTATGAAAACTTGACGGGTAGAGAGTTTGTTCGCTTTATTGCCGGGTTGTATACCAGACTACCGGATAACATAGAAACCAGGATTGAGGAATTTTTTTATCTTTTTGATATGGAATATGAGATTGACGGGTTGATAAAAAGTTATTCAAGGGGCATGAGGCAAAAAACTGCACTTATTTCCGCTTTTATTCACAATCCCAATGTACTCTTGTGTGATGAGCCCACCTCTAACCTTGATCCACACAGTTCCAAGGTTGTGAAGGAAATCTTCAATGGATACAAAAAGAGAGGCAAGGGAGTTTTCATGTCAACCAATGTAGTAGAAAGTGCAGAAAGCTTCTGTGATAGAGTTGCCATAATGCATGAAGGAAGGCTTTTGGCCTTTGGCACTCCCAAGAACCTTCAAAGGGTGTCAAGGAAAGCTAGAAACTTAGAAGAAGCCTTTATAGAACTGACCGGGGTGGAGACTTACAAGGATAAGAGCAAGAATATCAAGGATCTTTTATCCAAACTATCTGGTAGAGAGGCTGACAGGGGATGATCTATAAGCTGCTCAAAAACCTGTTTTGGAAAGAGATCAAAATCTTTAAAGGTACTTTTCCTTCTTTGACAAGTGACTACAGGGTGTTATTTGGATTTTTGTTTTTGTTAATTCTTGGAATGTTAGGACTGATAGCTACTTTTTACAGTCTGTTTATGGTTTATTTTAGGGATATTTCAGCCCTAGAAGGAGAAGAAGCTTCTAGATTTGTGCTCAATTTAATCGTTCTCTGGCTTACTCTTATAATCTTTTTTTCTAGCGTTCAGGATTCTAGGAGTAAATTCTTTAGTGAAGAATTCAATTTTCTCCTATCGACGCCTATCATGCCCTGGCTTTTATTCTTTCTGCGGTTGTTAAAATCTTCTTATCTATCAATGAATAATAACTTTTTGCTGTTATTTTTTGGTGCAGGTCCTTTGATCGGGTTTGGTTTGCTGCTTTCAACTCCCTGGTACAGCCTACTTGCCGTAGTGTTGATTGCTTATGTATACTTGTTAATACCGGTCGCTTTAGGACTTTTGTTTGTGACCATGGTGGTTAGATTTCTCAGGGTTTCGGTTATAGTCAAATTAGCTGCATTTATCAACTTTATCTTGATAGTTTTGTGGTTATTGTTTTTGTCAGTGGGTCAAGAAGCGATTTTATCTAGATTGATCTCTAAGGTCATCGATTTGCAAAGCTCTCTGGATTGGATATTTTTTATCTCAATGACCAGTGAAATCATAAATAATTTAATCCTGGGTATTCCCTTAGATCCTTACAGGCTATCCCTACCATTTTTCCCTATGATTATTTTTACTTTGTTGTTAACTACAGTGCTTACTAAAAGGGCCTATCAGTTGAGCTATGAAAGAGTTCGTTTGTCTGCTAAACAGAGGGCTCTCCCTACAGTTAAAGCTAGCTGGGGTTGGCTGTTTAGAAGGAAGATTTCCCCCTTTAGGAGATTTGTGCTCCTGGTCTTGACCCAGTACAAACTGGTTTTAAGAAGCCATATAACTGCTCTATGGTCCGGGCTTTATTTTGGGGTAATATTTTTATTTTTGTTAGCTTTAACTGCTTTGGGAATCAAAGCGAGTGACAACTTGTTTTTATCTCTAAGCTTAATGGTAATAATCGTGTTTACTAATTCCGGTTCCCGGGTATTTTTCCAGCCGGCGAACAATTTTGGCTATCATAAATTATCCCCCCTTAGAAATTCTTTTTTAATTTGGAACTTGCTCTTTTCTAGATTTATATTACAATTTGGGGTAGGGACAGTATTTTTGATTTTATTTGGTCTGGTCATTGATATCGACCTTTGGAAATTTTTAAATCTTTTCGTTTTGCTGGTAATATTGCTGGCTTCTGTAGAATCATTTTCTTTTTACTTAAATATAATGAAATATAATAAACTTCCCACCTTGGCTGGGTATTATGGCTACTTTGTGATCATAACTTTGATACTTGTCTTTTTGAGCCCTTTTGATTTTGTAATCTCTACCTGGGGCTTGATATTACTTGGTTTTATGGTTTCTGTGCTTTCATTTTACCTGGCTGAGAGACAATGGGATAGAATGGAGGTAAGGTAAAGGATATTAAGGATTTAGATATAACAGATATCAATTATATATTCAGGAGGGGATTTGTATGGATAAGTTTGAAGAGAACATCATGTTTTTTGTCCATGATACTTTTTTTTACAAAGACATAATCGATTCCCTTCCCATGTGTATTGCTACGATAAATAGCGAGGGAAAGATATACTATGTAAACAAAGGCTGGAAAGATTTCTTCGAAAAATTCGCCGACATGGATGATTCGGATTTCTACGGAGAAGATCTGGCCCTATTATTTGAAGAGATTTTTATAGATGATCAGGATGCCAATGAAGTAATATTGAGGTTGAAGGATGCCATAAACAGCAAAGACCCTTTACACGAGATAGAGTTTGATGTGGTGGTTGACAAAGAGCTTATGAGTTTTAGGCTACTTGTTTTTAACTTTTACGAGGTAAATGAAAGAAGAGGCAATAGCGACAAAATAATTTTTTTGGAGAGAAAAACCAAGAAATTATGATTGTTTGCCGGGTTAAAAGGAGGTATCTTATTTAGATGGAAGAAATTAAAGAAACGGTTTTGGAAGTGCTTTATGCCGTCCTTCCAGTTATTGTGGTTATATTTCTAATGCAGATAACTATTATGTGGTTGCCAATGTACTATATCGTTCAACTTATAGTGGGAGGTTTATTTGTAATCTTAGGTCTAATCCTGTTTTTGATTGGAATCCAGATAGGGCTTTTGCCGGTAGGGGAGTCAATTGGAAATGTCATTCCTAAGTTTGGGAAGATATCGGTTATTGTGTTTTTCGGCTTTCTGCTGGGATTTGTGGTAACCGTGGCAGAGCCTGATGTCAGGGTCCTTGCTTCCCAAATCGATATAGTTTCAGAAGGAGCTATATCTAACATGGTTTTAATTTATACCGTGGCAGTAGGGGTGGGAATATTCGTAGCCATTTCAATGCTAAGAGAGGTATTGAATATTCCTTTGCATTATATACTTATATTTGGATACATTACTATATTTGTCTTGAGCATTTTTACCCCAGCCCATTTTGTACCTATTTCATTTGATGCCGGTGGTGTCACGACAGGGCCATTAACAGCACCTTTTGTACTGGCCTTTGGAGTTGGGGTGACTTCGGTTTTAGGAAAAAAAGAAAAATCTAATGATGGCTTTGGACTGGTTGCTTTGGCCTCTATTGGGCCTATTCTGGCTGTAATGATTCTTGGGGTGATTTACGGATGAAAGGGATGCAGGACGTAGAAGTTTTTGCCGGTTTTGGAGAAACTTTAGTTGAAGTTTCATTTGCTCTGATGCCTTTGATTTTCTTTTTCGCGATTTTCCAAATCTTTTTTTTAAAGTATCCAGTTAACAAGTTGATGAATATGATTAAGGGAATTATCCTTGCTTTTTTTGGCCTTGCTTTTTTTCTGCAGGGAGTACACATAGGCTTTTTTCCTGTAGGAGAAGTCATGGGTGCTACCTTGGCCGGATTGAAATATAACTGGATCGTTATTCCCGTGGGATTTGTCCTGGGATTCGTAGCGACCTTTGCTGAACCTGCGGTACGGGTTCTTAATAAAGAGGTAGAGAAGGTTTCTGCGGGTTACATACCCCAGACAGTTCTGCTTATCACTCTATCCATTGGGGTAGGGCTGGCTATAGCTGTATCAATGGCTAGGATTTTAATAGGTTTTCCTTTAATGTACATTTTGCTGCCGGGATATTTATTGGTGCTTTTTGTCATGTTTTTTGTCAAAGGAAATTTTGTGGCTATAGCCTTTGATTCTGGCGGAGTTGCCACAGGGCCAATGACTGTGACTTTTATCATGGCGGTTTCTGTTGGAGTGGCATCCAAGATAGAAGGGCGGGACCCTTTGCTAGACGGTTTTGGGATGATTGCTCTGGTTGCTTTGGCACCGATTATGGCGGTTCTAGTATTGGGATTACTCTACAGGAGAAAGGAGAAAGAAATTGAGCGAGAATGTGAATATTATGAAGGAGAATACCTTGAAGAACAGGAAGAACAAGGAGAACAAGGAGAACAAGGAGAACAGGAAGAATGTCGAGGAGAGCATGGGAAACAGGATATCCATGAATCACAAGCTGATTATCACCATGGTAAAGAAGGGGAAAGCAAAAAAGATCGTGGAGGTAACTAAAAAAGCCGGAGCGGAAGGTGGTACCACCTTGATGGGTAGGGGTACCAGCATCAAGGAGTTTAAAAAAGTTTTTGGAATTAGCATGGATAAAGAGAGGGAAGTTGTATTGACCTTAGTGAATGAAAACAATATAGATGAAGTGTTTAGGGCAATATTAGAAAAAGGTGAGTTGTATAAGCCAGGTGCCGGGGTGTGTTTTGTTGTAGATGTAAAACAGGTGGCGGGTATAGTACATCTTTTGAAGGGAAAGGGGAGTAATCCATGAAAAAAGAAGATCTAGAAAAAAATACTTGCTACGAGTGTGAAACCCCCTTTGATCTTATTATCAGCATAGTTAACAAAGGTTACTCTGAATTGATAGTTGAAGCCTCCAAGGAAGCTGGTGCTGAAGGAGGGACCATCATGGGGGGACGTGGCACAGGGATTCATGAAAAAGCCAAGCTTTTTGGTATCAGCATTGAACCGGAAAAGGAAGTAGTGCTGACTCTGGTTCCAAGAGAAATCACTCAAAAAGTTCTTTATCACATTATTGAGAAGGCAGGCTTGAATAAACCGGGGAAAGGAATAGCTTTTGTCCTGGAAGTGGAGCGGACTGCAGGAATTTACCATCTGGTAAAGGATAACTTGGAAACGGAATAAGGTGTAAAAGTTTCATTCTATTCCCCCTTCTGGTTTTTTTTATGATAAAATAGTTAAACAAGTATTATTATTATTATTAAGGAGGGCTATGGAGATATGACCATGTGGAAAGAAAAGTACAGGATCGGTGTTAAGGAGATCGATGAACAGCACCAGGAACTTTTTAACCGGGTTTCTGATTTTATCAAGACCGTAAGAAGTGAAGGTGAATGGGAAGATAAACTGGAAAAGGTAAAGGAAACCCTGGAATTTATGAAAGAATATGTTGTGACCCATTTTGATTCCGAAGAGCGGTTCCAAGAAAAGATTGACTATCCTTATATGGATGAGCACAAGCAGGTCCACGAGAGATTTAAAGGCGAGGTCCAAAAGTTTGCCGATAGGTTTGAAGAAGAAGGATACGATGAAGAACTTCTCCAGGAGTTTAGCGGTAAGTTGATGACCTGGCTCATCTACCATGTAGCCGGGGATGATCAAAAAATTGGAGAGTTTGTGGAAAACCAGGGAGGTGAAGAATAATGAAAGCTGAATTCGTCAATCCTTTTTTTAAAGCCACTAATGATGTTTTTAACAGCATGCTGGATATAGAACCAATGCGAGGTGAGCTTGGAGTAGTTGAGGATATTGTTTCAGGGGGTAAGGCCAATGTGATGATAGGTGTTACGGGGAGCCTATCTGGGACGGTTATGTACAGCTTTCCGGAAGATATGACCTTGGAGATTGTCAAAATCATGTCCGGTATGGAGATGGACAAGCTTGACAGCTTTGTTACCTCTGCTCTAGGTGAAGTGGCTAATATTATCAGCGGTAATGCCATGAATTACTTGAACCAGGGTGACTACGAATGTGATATCGTGCCGCCCCAGGTTATAATTGGCGAGAACCAATCAATTTCCATGGCAACAGAAAAAGCTCTCACCCTGCCTTTGATGACTGATATAGGCGATTTTGAGATTAACATTTCCATCAAGGAGAAAAATGAATGATTAAGAACTAACCTGTATTGAAAATTAATGATAAGGAAAGATAAATATTATGAGCTATTTTACAAGCTTTTTGAGGCTGGGGAAAAAAGGAAAACCTAATATTAGCAGCAACTCTACTATGAATCAGGTTAGCGACTACAGTATGTGGCTATTGATGAGGGTTTTTGTAATAGCTGTCCTTTTAATAATTTTTTTAATTCCGGTGGTCCGTTATTTTATGGCTGTATTTGAAGGGCGAGAGATTACCACGGGGCAAGCGGTAATATTTATAATGCAGACCATTACCACCACAGGGTATGGTGAGCTTTTGCCCTTTGAATCTTTGCCAATGATGACCTTATCTATCCTGCTGATGATTTCAGGAGTGTTTATCATATTTATGATTGCCGGGACTTTGATGGCTTCTTTGATCGAAAGTCGGATTACTCCTAAGGCTTCGACGAAAACGGAAAAAAAAGGTCATGTGATCTTTACCTCCTACAATAAAACAGTGGCCAGAGCTGTGAAGCTACTTGAGCGCCATAACATTCCCTATGTTGTCTCTTCGCCTGAACAGGCAGATGCTGTTGAAGTGATGAGAATGGGGGTCAACTCAATCTGTGCCGATCCCAGGCATGATGATGGGCTTAACAGACTTAATGTAGAAAAAGCCCGGCTGGTAGTGGTTACCAATGATGACACTGTGAACATAAATATTACTTTAGGTATATCTACAATATCTGATACGCCTGTTCTTGCAGTTATGGAGAACGAAGGAAGAGCCCAGCTGGCATATGCTGCAGGGGCAAAGTATGTGGTTACTCTAGAGGAAACCTTAGGACAGCAGTTAGTGGATCTGATATGTGCCAATGCTAGTCCTACGGAATTTTTAAAACTTATTCATGTGGATGTTACACCGGATATTATTAAACAGTTAAAGCCAAGTATAATTCATGTTGGCGCCCATGATGAATACAATAGAAAATCCATCGGAGATATCAGACTGAGAAGTGTAACAGGAGCAACGGTTGTAGCCATATGGAATGAAGACGGTTCCATAACGGCTCCGGGTGCCGATACTGTGTTTGATGAATCCACCTTGATTGTTTTAGGACCCCACGATAATGTGGATAAACTAGCTACCTTCATGGGTGGTCCCGGCCCTGGAGGCCATGTGGTTCTGGTGGGAGCCGGAAGAGTAGGTCAGGAAGCAGGAAAGATGTTAAACCAGGCGGGGATAAAGCCTTATATAATTGATATCGCAGAGCGTCCTATGTATTTTGAAGGAGAGTATATCGTCGGAGATGCCATTAAACCCTATGTTCTGCAGAAGGCCAAGATTGAAGAAGCGGATACCTTGATCGTGACCATCAATGATGATAGCCTGAATATTTTTGTAGCCCTTACATGTAAACAGCTTAATCCAGGGATAGATATAGTGGCTAGGGCAGTTAATGCCGATGTTGTGGATAGGATGCTTCAGGCCGGGGCAAATCATGTTTTATCAGAATCCATAATGGGTTTTCAACTACTTCAGGTAGCCATGGTGGATATGGGTGTGCTACCGAGGCCTTCTAATTATATGATTTGTGAAATTACCTGGGAAAAAGATCCCATAACTATTGCTGAGTTGACGGGATTATTAAAAGGAGATACCCAAATCATATGCGTTGTTAGAAATGGTGAAGCCATAGAACCTAGTATCGATTTTTTACTTTATAGAAATGACAGTATAGTGGTTTTAGGTGCCATTGAAAATGTTAAGGATCTTAAAGAAGTTGTTTCAAATTGATCTACCATGAGGAGCAAGCTAAAATGATGAGATGATAGGTAGTGTTAGTGAATCTGATAAAAAGGGGAGAGAACACTTTGCTTTCCGTAGATGTTGTAATTATCGGGGCAGGAATTGTCGGCCTTGGTATAGCTAAAGAAATAGCAGAAGAAAAAGATAACCTGGATATAGTTGTGTTGGAAAGACATGAAAGCTTGGGCCAGGAAATATCAAGTAGAAATAGCGAAGTGGTCCATGCAGGTATCTACTA
>CAZCIZ010000072.1:0-12354 GCA_964498995.1 uncultured Clostridia bacterium
CCCGATTCTTAGATGTATTAATAAAAACTTTTTAGTATCGGAATATACTGCTGCAATAAAATTAAAGTTTATTTTCTTACTAATTGATCTCTAAGTTCTTCCCCGGTTATTCGTTCGAACTCTTTTAAACAGTCTATTAATTTATTTAATGTCATCATGTTATCTTTCAACAGCTCTCTTACCCTTTCCTCCTGCTCCCCGATTATTTCTCTTATTGCCCTGTCCACCATCTCTTGAGAAAGACTTTCAAACCTTACGATTCCCAAAGATGACATCCCTGCTTTAATCATCTCAAGAGCGATTTGGGAAGCTTTTTGAAAGTCATCCATACTCCCGGTACTTTTTTCTCCTAGAATAAGCTCTTCTGCCAGACTTCCAGCTAATAACACTGCCAACTGATCATTTAAACTATTCAGAGTCCTGAGAAGACTTTCTTCCACAGGATTATGGCGAGTATAGCCCAAAGCCTTACCCCTGCTGGTTATGGTAACCTTGGCCACTGAACCTGGGTTTATCAATTCGCTAACTAGGGCATGCCCGATTTCATGAACTGAGATCCTCTCTAAATCTTTTTTATGGGGTTTTCTTTCCAGTTTTTCTCCCATTATAACTTTCTCAATAGCTTCACCAAACTCATTCTCAGTTATAATTTCTTTTTTTTCTCTCAAAGCCGAAATGGCAGCTTCATTGGCAACATTCTCTAGATGTGCCCCGGAAAATCCTATGGTTTCTTTAGCGATTGTCTTAAAATCAAAATCTTCCTTCAAGGGCTTGTCCTTGCAGTGAAGTTTTAGAATTTCCAATCTACCCTGGCGATCAGGCAGATCAACCCTCACCCTTCTATCAAACCTTCCAGGTCTCAGCAGAGCATCATCCAATATTTCCGGTCTGTTAGTTGCAGCCATCACAAGGATCTGCACTGATTCGCTTATCTTCAATCCATCCATTTCTACTAAAAGTTGGTTCAAGGTCTGATCATACTCCATATGGCTGGAATTAGATCCCCGTTTTGCCCCCAGGATATCCAGCTCATCTATAAAAATTATTGCACTTGATTTGTCCAATTTTGAAGCTTCTTTTTTGGCTTTTTTGAAAAGATCTCTTATCCTCTTAGCACCTACCCCGGCATACATTTCTATAAAATCACTTCCCGAAGCTGGTATAAAAGCAGAGTCGGTATAATTTGATGCTGCCTTTGCAAGGAGGGTTTTTCCTGTACCAGATGGGCCTTCCAAAAGTATACCTTTTAGAGGTCTTATCCCCATAGCCTTAATAGCAGATGGTCGTTTGATAAATTCAAGAGCTTCTCTTAATTCGCCGATAGCAGTATTTTGACCTCCAATTTCCTCAAATTGTATTTTTGGTATGACATCTTCTTTTGCCCCACTTATTTTGTTAATAAATCCATTTGTGGTCTTTGATCTCAACGGCATAAAATAAAACAATGCTCCAAGTAGAAGAAGGATAAATACTAGAGGCAAAACATTTACCCCGATAATCGCCATCCCTATAAAAATTGCCAGTGCAAGCCCCAGGCCAAGTTCTATAAGCATAATCAAGTCCTCCCCTGGTCGCTTTTTTGAAGATCCTGTTTTAATATATGAAGATAAAACCCATCATTGTCCTGCATCTGGACTAGTATTCTACTGTCATCAAATATATGAATCTGATAATGTTCTATAGGATGGTTTTCCATAATTCTATCAATTTGATCCTGCATTTCATTGAAGTTTCCATTTGCTCTAGCTTCGTGCAAGGCGAAATGAAGATTATAAAAAGCTTCCTTGAAGCTTTCATTATCATCACAATAACCGTATTTTATCTCCCAATTTTTATTGCCCAATATAGCCTCTATCTCCTCTTCAATTTCCAAAATAGTTTCATTAATAAAATGATGGTATTCAAATTCTATCATTATCTTAAAGTCATCATTATTAACATCCTTAACTTCAAACTTGGAAATATCATCATGATTATCCAAGTACTCTGTCAAAGGCTGATTGTAGGTGGTTTCAGACCAGGTAGAAAATAATAAAATAAATAAACCAAGGGCTGCAAAGAAAGTTATCATAACTAAGGAAACTTTTATTTTTTTATTGCTCATGATTTAACACAGCTCCCCTTCCTAGTTTACATAAAATATTATAGCATAACGGGGAACCTCAAACAATTTACTAAATTTGCCATAGCAGGGCACAACATAAAAAAACCTTAACCTGTATCAACAGGTTAAGGAGCTATTTACCAAGTCTTATAATATCTTTATTTTTGTAAAAATAGTCTACCCCCGAAACAATTGTAATAATCACTGCAAGAACCAGGCTAATATTAACTATGGTAGTAAGGGCATCTAATCTTTCAGAAGCCACACTTACTAGAGACTCAAGTCCTGCTTGAAACATCAAAGCCGAAATAGCAACTATCTGAGTAATCGTTTTCAGCTTACCCAGATTGCTTGCCGAAATCACCACATTCTCACCAGCTGCAATCACCCTAAGCCCGGTCACAGCAAATTCCCTTCCAATAATTACAAAAGCTACTAGGGGATTTAAGTTACCAAGCCCTACTAGAGCAATTAATGCAGCCGCGATAAGCATCTTATCTGCCAGGGGGTCTAAAAACTTTCCGAAATTTGTTACTTGTTTTCTGCTTCTAGCGATATAACCATCAAGAGCATCTGTAGCCGACGCAATTATGAACAGGCCAAAGGCTACAAATTCACCAAAAGGTATACTCATCAATAAAAATATCATGAATAAAGGTGCCAGGATTATTCGGGCTATTGTAATTTTATTTGCCAGATTCATAGTTTATTTCCCCAATTAAATCATTTTCTATGATTTGAGTTATTTTGACCTTAGCGAAGGATCCTACTTCCATCCGGCTATCCGGAATTATTACACTGCCATCCACTTCAGGGGCCTGGTACTTTGTCCTCGCCAGGTAACTACTTGCTTCTTCTTGCAATGTTGAATCTACCAGAACTTCAAAGGTTTTTCCAGTCCAATAGCTTCTCTTTTCCCTGGTAATTTTTTGCTGTAACTCAGTTGCCAGTTTGTATCGCTCATCCTTTGTACCCTCATCTACTTCCCCATCTAATTCTGCAGCCGGGGTATTTTCCTCTTTGGAATATTTGAATATACCTACATAATCAAATTTAATTTCCTTGATGAAATCTAACAGTTCTTTAAAGTCCTCTTCTTTTTCGCCAGGAAATCCTACCATGAAAGATGTTCTCAAAACAACATCCGGGATAGCTTTTCTTAATTTATCTATCAGCAGTTTGACCTCGTTCTTACTTCCTTTTCTGTTCATTCTCTTCAGCATTTTATCATTAATATGCTGAAGAGGTAAATCCAGATAAGGACAAATTTTGTCCTCTTCAGCAATGATAGCGATTAGCTTTTGGTCTATCCTGGCTGGATGCCCGTACAAAAAGCGTATCCAGGTAAGTTCTGGTATTTTAGTTAGTTCTTGTAATAATTCCGTCAGTTTGTACTCACCATAATAGTCCAGGCCATACCTAGTAGTCTCCTGGGCGATTAAATTTATCTCCTTTACTCCTGCTTTAGCTAATCTTTCAGCTTCTTTTTTAATAGATTCAATACTTCTACTCCTGTAGTTTCCCCTTATCAAAGGAATAGCACAATAAGAACAGTGGTTATCACAGCCTTCAGCTATTTTAATATAAGCTGTACCTTTGTATTCCGTCAAATCCAGGGGGATCCTAGGAGATTCATGAGAATACAAGTAATCTTTTAATAGAAATCCTTCTGTCACCGGCTTACCCTCAAAATACCGGTTCAGGATAATCCCCATCTTATCCCATTGATCTATGCCAAGGAGAAGATCTATTTCCGGGATTTCTACTTTTAATTCTTCTTTATATCTTTGAGAAAGACAGCCGCAAACCACCAGGGTTTTGGCATTGTCCAACTCTTTTAATTTACCCACCTGCAAAATAGTATCTATAGATTCTTCCTTAGCATCCTCGATAAAACCGCAGGTATTTATAATTATAACATCTGCTGCTTGTTCATCAGATGTCAATTGATAGCCGTAATATTTTAAATTCCCAAGAATCACTTCAGAATCAACCTGGTTTTTAGCACACCCAAGGGAAATCAAACTAACTTTTTTCAGCAATAGCACCGACCTTTCCTTTTTTTCCTTTTGTCTTTCGACAAGTATATTATATCCAAAATATACTGTCAAAAAAAGATAAAATTTTAAAAAAAGAGGGGGGGTCCCTCTTTTTACAAGTCAGTCACCTAGTGTAATGTTAAAATAAAAAGGAGAATCCATACTGTAATCATTATCTTCTAGATCAGAATTGAAGTCCACTTCTATCCCGTTCACTTCTAGCTCTAAAGCCCTAGGCCTACCGATCAACGCCTGGAATTGTTCTTCTACTGTAATGTTAAAACTTTCATCTGTTTCATAAGTCCCATCCATACCTGATACATTATCTCCATCCCCTTCAAAGTTGCCAACCCAGCACCTATCCCCGGTCACTAATCCTATAACTTCCAACTCTTCATCAGTATTGATTTCATAGTTAAATACATCCCAGTTTTCTTGTTCTTGGATGGATTCTAGAGTTATTTCCGGTTCTAAATCAAGTTCTTTTTCTTTTTCATCTTCATCTTCCTTTTCATCTATGTCATTATCCAATATATCTTCCTTCTGGTTTTTTTCTTCATTCTCCGAAATAAAATCATTATCATTTTCTTCAGGTTCTAACTCTATAGACATTATAAAATTATATCCACCCCATAGGCCAACAACTATTAGTGCCAAAGCAATCAAAGTTGTAATTCCCTTTTTGACCCCAGGGCTAATCCCTGGTTTTCTTCTTATTTGTTGGAGAGGTACTCTCTTTTTCTCAGGCTTTTTTTTCACCTGTTTTTTTTCTGGTTTTTCCTCTTCTTTCTCCTCATCTTTTTCTATTTTGTAATAGAGTTCGTATTCTTCCCAGAGCTCTTCATGGTCAATCCCTACTATATCCGCATAATTTCTTATTGAACCTTTTGCATACACGTCTCCGGAAAAAACAGAAAAGTCATTTTCCTCAATAGATTTTATATATTTGGCCCTTAATTTCGTTATTTTCTGAATATCTTCTATTGAATAACCTTGTTGTTCCCTGGCTTTTTTTAATCTATAACCCAAACGGGCCTTATTTTCCTCAGATGACATACGAATTTCCCCCCTGTCAAAAACAAACAACTAAATACCTTAATTAAATATCTCGATAAATGCTTATACATAACACTTCTTTTTAATAATAAAATATCCTTCACAAAATCCATCAATCATTTTTTATTATCATAATTTTCATTTCCCGTTTCTCCAACATTTCCTTCTTTATTGTCGTTTTCTTCCAACTCCAAACCTTCTGTGTCATTATTCAAATAATTGTTTATCTCCTCTTTGCTTAGCAGGATTTTTCTAGGCTTGCTACCCTCAAACCCACCTATTATCCCTCTTTTTTCCATTTCATCTATGAGCCTAGCTGCCCTGTTATAGCCTATTCTAAATCTGCGCTGTATTAGAGAAATGGACGCTTGATTAGATTCTAAAACTAGCCTGATTGCATCAGCAAGGAGTTCGTCTTCTTCATTTTGTTTAGCAGCCTTTTTGTCCATTGCATCTTTATCTTCTGACTGAATCTCCTGGACTAATTCATCATTGTATTCAGGAGAAGCCTGTTCCTTTATAGTCTCAGTCAATATTGAAACTTCTTTATCAGAAATATAAGCCCCTTGTATCCTAATGGCTTTATTGCTGTTGACAGGGCTATACAGCATATCACCTTCACCAAGTAGTTTTTCCGCTCCTGAAGTATCTATAATTGTCCTGGAATCGGTTTGTGATGAAACTGCAAAAGCTATCCTTGAAGTTATATTGGATTTAATCACACCCGTAATTACATCTACAGATGGCCTCTGAGTAGCGACTATTAGATGAATCCCGGCAGCCCTAGACATCTGAGCTAATCTAAAAATTGCATCCTCTACTTCAGTGGGGGCAACCATCATTAAATCGGCAAGCTCATCTATGATCACCACGATATATGGAAGCTCTTCACCATTTTCCACAGCCATTTTACTATTATACCCCTTTATATCCCTAACATCAGCTTCTGCAAACAATCTATATCTAGCTTCCATTTCTTTAATTATGTTTTTAAGGGCTGACGCAGCTTGCTTAGGATCTGTTACAACGGGAGCAATAAGGTGAGGAATCCCGTTAAAAGATTTTAATTCAACCACTTTAGGATCTACAAGTAAAAACTTAACTTCGTCGGGTTTTGCTTTATACAATATACTGGTTATTATGGTGTTTATACAGACACTTTTTCCAGAGCCCGTGGCACCAGCGATAAGAAGGTGTGGCATTTTAGCCAGATCAACCACCACAGGTTCCCCGGTGATATCCTTTCCAATTGCAAGGGTAAGGGGGGAAGTCGCTTTTTGAAATTTATCACTTTCTAAAACATCCCTGATATACACCACTGAAACCACATCATTGGGAACTTCAATTCCTACCGCAGCTTTTCCGGGTATAGGAGCCTCAATACGGATTTCAGAAGCTGCAAGGCTCAGGGCAATATCATCAGAAAGGTTTACTATTTTGCTGACTTTCACTCCCGGAGCAGGCTGTAATTCGTACCTGTTGACTGTAGGCCCCCTCTGTATTTTGGAAACGTTTGCTTTGACACCAAAGTTCTCAAGGGTATTCACTAGTAGCTCTGCTTTCTCATTGAGTTCTTTTTTACTTGATATATCGGCCACGGATTTGGGAAATTGTTTTAATAATCCAAGGTCTGGTATTTGGTAATCATTATAATCGGAATCTGTATCTATCCCGTAAGAAATAGTTCCTTTCTCATCATTATCAGATTCCTCCTTCTTATCTATACCCGAGCCTGTTTCATCTAAACCGGTTGAATTGTTGTCTTTATCTATATTTTTATCTTTATTTTTATCCTTAATAGTTTCAAAATCATATATCGGCACATCAATACCAGGTTTTGGATCACCAACATCAATTTTATTTGGCTCCTCATCATGAGCATCTAAGTCTAATTGATCCTTTTTATATTCATGAAATTCCACTACGTTATCTTCATGAACTCCTTCATTAGCAGCTTTGCTACCTATCGCCATCCCATTTGCCTCTTCGCCCTCTTTTTCTGTAGTCAAATCGTTTTCTTTACCCCTTCTATCAACTAACAGTTTTTTCAGGTAAATTATACTACCCTTTATACTGTTGGTTTTATGCCATACAGCAACCACAGACCGCTTTAAATAGTCCCCCAACTGTTCAAAAGTGGTGTTTGTCAAAAGCAAAAATGATAAGAATCCTCCAGCGGCTAGAATGATCAAGGTTCCAATTTCACCCAAAGTTAACAACAATATAGTAGAAATGGCTCCACCGATTATACCTCCACCTTCTCGCTCTTGAATTAACTGCCAACTCTCGGAAATTATTTCTCCTCTAGAAATAAAATCACTTTTTAATACAATTTCAAGATGAGTACCAATTATTATCAAAGTAAGGATTATACCAAAACCGATAAATCTACTGCTTAGGTCCAGATTACCTTTAATTAGAGCATGTCCGCCGATTACTAACAAAAATAAAGGGATTACCCAGGCCATCTCACCTGCTAAAAGGGTTAAAAGATGTTTGAGCAATCTACCCAATACCCCAGTTTGCTCTGTAATAATCAGACTAAAAAAAGAAATAAATGCGAGGACAATAATGCCGATGCCCTTTACTTCAATATTACCGGTTTTATTTTTATCTTTGTTCTTTTTTTTCTTTTTGGCAGACATAGGAGTCACCTCATAATAGCCATCCATTTTAATTAGTTAATCTCACTGGTTCTTCTACAATTATATCAGCACTATATCGAACTGCCAATAATGATGTTAATGCACATTATGGCATCTTAAAATTTCGCTTAAAATTCTAATACAGCTTACAGATTGTTTTTTCCATATAATCCCATGACAATACCAATAAGATGGCAGTGATGAGATTAAAACTGGTATGAGCATTTGCAAGTAACCTGGCCTGGGTAGATCCGGTATATTCGATAAAGCTAATGAAGTATGGTAAAATCGCTATAAACAATGCAACCCCCATGACATTAAACAAAAACTGAAAAATAGCACCTCTTCTGCCACCTTCTCCTAATCCTGTGCTCACTAGTAGTAGTGTACTGCAAGTTCCAATATTTACTCCAAATGCTGCCAGAAGAGCCTCCTTCAAGGTTATAATATCGCTTTCTATTAGAATAATCAAAAAACCTATCACCAGACTACTTGATTGAAAAATAGCTGTTGTAATACATCCAAACAAAAATATCCCCGGTTCGGTTTCAATATACTTAAACAGGCTGATGAAAAAACCGGAGTAATGATCAGCCGTTTCTTTAAGAATGTTTAATCCGAATATTATACAGCTAAATGAGACCAAAAAATGAAATAATGATGCTAATTTATCCATTCTATTTTTAATTATTCCAATCAAACCAGTTAAGATGACAAGAATTGGGATTAAATCCCCGGTAGAAAAAGAAAAGATTTGGCCGCTAATTGTGGTACCCAAGTTTCCACCGATCAAAAACATAGCTGTTTGTTTCAGTGTTAAAACTTTCTTATCATGTAATAATAACACAACTATTCCAGTAGCGCTACTGCTCTGACACAGAGCAGTAAAAAAAACCCCGGAGAAAAATAAAATAAATGGGGAACTATTGATAGATTCACTAGACAATGTAGTGGGACTGAATTTATCCGAAAGGTATAAAATCCCAAAAATGAAAATCAAAAATCCTAAAGATGCAAAAACTAAATTCATAATAACACCCTAATTAATATTATTGTTCATAAAGCAATAATATTAATCGGATGTTTAAATAGAGTAATTCCTAGTAAAATAATCGAAAGCCTGAAATGGTAGTTTATACACATTTCAGGCTTTAATAACCTCATGGAGAACAAGTATTCACTATAACTTTCTGCTCATATCAAAATCTACGAGATTTTAAACTTTGACCAGAGCAACCTTTTGCTTACTGAGTAATATATCTCGCTATTACCAGCCGCTGGACTTCGCTTGTCCCTTCGTAAATTTCGGTTATTTTTGCATCCCTCATCATGCGCTCTACAGGATATTCCCTGGTATATCCATATCCTCCAAGTACCTGGACCGCGTTGGTAGTTACCTCCATAGCTGTCTCAGCAGCATACAATTTTGACATTGCTGAATACTTTGGAAATTCCGGGTCCCCGATGCTTTCCAAATAGGCTGCTTTATAAGTCAACAATCTTGATGCCTCTATCTTGGTAGCCATATCACTTAACATAAAGGAAATAGCCTGAAATTTGCCGATGGGCCTACCAAACTGTTCTCTCTCTTTAGAATAAGATACTGCAGTTTCAAAAGCTCCCTGGGCTAACCCTAGAGCCTGGGCGGCTATTCCATTCCTCCCACCATCCAAGGTCTGCATGGCAATTTTAAACCCTTCTCCTTCTTTACCCAAAAGATTTTCTTCAGGTATTCTACAATCTTCAAATACAAGCTCTGTTGTTTTGGATGCTCTTATTCCAAGTTTTTCCTCTTCTTTCCCAAAGCTAAATCCAGGAGTACCTTTCTCAACAATGAAGGCACTAATCCCTTTGTGGCCCTTTTCTTTATCTGTCACAGCAAAAACGATGTATATATCTCCTTCTTCTCCGTTGGTAATGAATATCTTTGTCCCGTTGAGTACATACTCATTTCCATCCTTGACCGCCGTAGTTTTGAGACTTGCAGCGTCACTTCCGGCTGCGTTCTCAGTTAACCCATATGCGCCAAGCTTCTCACCTAAAGCCATTGGTTTCAAAAACTTTTCCTTTTGTTCTTCAGTTCCAAACTTGTAGATGGGAAAGCTACCCAAGGATACATGAGCAGATAAAGTAACTCCCGTGGATCCACAAACCCTAGAAAGCTCTTCAACTGCGATGGCGTAGCTAACATAATCGGATTCAGCCCCACCGTACTCTTCCGGCCAGGGGATCCCCGTCAGTCCTATTTCTCCCATGCTTTCAAATAAAGGCCTGTCAAATCTCTCCTCTTCGTCCCTTTCCTGGGCTGTTGGAGCAACCTCTCCTTCGGCAAATTCCCTGACCAACTTTCTCATCATTTTGTGCTCATCACTTAAGTTAAAATCCATACTCCTCTTCACCTCTTTGTTTTATTTTTCTTTAGCGCGCAATTCAAACTTCTGAACTTTACCAGTAGCGGTAGTTGGCAAACTATCTACAAATTCAAACATAGTAGGGGTTTTGTAGTTGGCAATTTTTTCTTTACAGAATTTTTTCAACTGATCTTCAGAAGGAGGCTCTGAATCATCATTTAGTACGATTACAGCTTTCGGCGTTTCTCCCCATTTTTCATGTGGCACACCAATTACAGCGCACTGGGCGACTTTGGGGTGCTTATACAGCACATTTTCTACTTCTACAGAAGAAATATTTTCTCCTCCAGAAATTATAATATCTTTTTCCCTATCCTTGATTTCACAAAAGCCGTTTTTATCTATGGTAGCTAGATCACCTAAATGAAACCATCCCGGTCTTTTTGCATTAAATGCCTCTTCTGTATCTTCTGGTTTGTTCCAATAACCTTCCATGACCTGATTGCCTCGAACCACAATTTCCCCTATATGTTCATCATCCCAAGGAACATCTTCTCCATTTTCGTCAACTACTTTCACCTGACAGCCAAGGACTTCGGCCCCCTGCTTCTTCTTAAGATCAAACTTATCATATTCTTCCAACATCTTATATGAATGACTAGTGGTAACTATAGGGCCTACTTCAGTCGCTCCATAAATATGGGAGAGATTCCAACCAAATTCATTCTCGATCTTTTCTATAGTTGCCTGAGGTGGAGGACTGCCAGCCGTTGCGATTCTAACAGGATTTTCCCCTGCAGTAGGAATGTCTGGATTTTCCTTCTGATAGCTGATCAGCATATTAAGCACAGTAGGGGCAGCACAAAGATAGGTGACATCATACTCCCTTATCCTTCTAAATACTTCACCTGCATCAACTTTTTTCAAGCAAATGTGTTTTGCTCCCATTCCGGTCATAAAATAAATATGACCCCAACCATTAACATGAAACATCGGTAAGGTCCATAAATATACATCATTGTCTTTCACTTCCTGGTGATTACTCAACATAAGTGCATGCCAGTGCTCAGTTCTAAAGGTCCTCATAACGCCTTTAGGCTCTCCCGTAGTACCGCTGGTATAATTTATCGTCGCAATGTCATCTTCGCTAAACTCTGGTCTTGCTGGTGTAGCGGGATCAGATCCTTCAAGAAGAGTGTCATAATCATCCCAGTCACCTTCAGCCTTGTCAGCATCATAAGCGACAAAATGCTTGACTGATGTTAGTTTATCACGGATTTTTTCGATCTGAGGTGTCAGCTCATAATCCACAATTAACACTTCAGGAGTACAATCATTTAAGATATACAAAAATTCATCGGCTTTTAACCTGTAATTTAATGGCACATGAACTATCCCAAGCTGATTGGTGGCATAAAATGTTTCCAAAAGCCAGTGAGTGTTAAATGATAAGATAGCTACCCTGTCTCCATACTCTAAACCCCATTTCAAAAACACATTAGACAGCCTGTTGACCCTTTCGTTAAATTCCTTGTAAGTAAACTCCGTACCATCGTCAGCTACTACACCAACAAAATCTCCGTAAACATCTACTGCCCTATCCAAAAATTCGACAGTAGTCATAGGTACTTTCAAAAAAATTACCTCCTTTTTTATATCTTAATTCTAGATTTTAGCCCTTCGTTATGCAAATTATACCATCTGTCAAAAATTATAAATAAAATTCTGTCACTTTGCAAGACTTTATTTTGGCTTAATTTTTAATTTTCTGAATCTATTGAAGATTGTAGTAAAAGAAAAATGCCCTTTTGAAAGGGCAATTGATGATTTTCCTATAAAGAACAGGTCTTAGTCTATAATATTATAGTTTGCTCTGATTATGCTTCCAGGTTGAAATTTCGGGTTTAAATAATCTGTAGGATTACTACTGATCAACCTTACCAACCTACCTTCAAATGAACCTGTAGGTTCTACTATCAATGTTTTATCATCTAAGTTAATTTCTTTGTAATTTAAATCCTTTTCTACATTTTGTGCAGCATGGTTTTCCAGCACCTGTTCCAAGGGTAAGCAGGTATATAAAAGACTCACCTTTAACTCCTCCTTCATTCCTTTTGGTCCTTATTTTCCGGATTATCTTCATGATCACTTCTAGGATG
>CAZCIZ010000073.1:0-12302 GCA_964498995.1 uncultured Clostridia bacterium
ATGTATTAATAAAAACTTTTTAGTATCGGAATATACTGCAGCAGTGAAATTAAAGCTTATTTTCTTACTAATCAATCATATTTTATCTTAATAGCATCATTCCCAAGCATCTTCTTTACTTCCCGGATAAAATTTCTTTCTAGGCTGGCCCAGTACTCACGATTAACTTTTTTCACTTTTTTATCCTGGGGAAAATATATACAAACAGGAAGTTCACCTTTTTCTTGTTTCAATAATGACTTTAACCTTTCCATATAACTATATTGATCCGCTTCAATTTTGATATATATCCTTTTTTCTCCAGCCCCTCCTCCAAAAATATCCCTTCCTGGGGCTTGTAATTCATCAAAATTTTTGCTTTTTGAACCACCCTTCAAGTTTTCAATATCTTCCCGGTCTAGGTCTATAAATCTTTTTATATCTTTGCAGATGATTTTGATCTCTTCTTCATCTTTTCTATCAATCCTGCCCTTTATAAATAAGGGGTCATCACCATCTAAATGTTCTTTTATATTTTCAAATTCAGGTGGAAATACCACAACTTCAATAGAGCCTGTCATATCTTCAACAGTCAAAAAAACCATTCTATCTCCTTTTTTGGTGGTAATAACGTTAGCATTGTTTTCGATCCCGCAAACACCAACTTCTTGACCATCGTCATATTGATCAAGGGTGGATATATAAGGCAAGGACAGCTCAGAGATTGTTTCTCTATATTCTTCCAAAGGATGCCCACTTACGTAAAAACCCAGCAGCTCCTTCTCCATAGCAAGTTTTTCTCTTAAAGTAAATTCTTCATAATCCGGGTATTTCACCTCTATTCCCGGAGCCTCTTCTTCAACCAAATCCCACATAGAAAGCTGACCTTTCTCCTTTTCCTTGTTTAACACCTGAGCCTGATGAATAACTTCATCCAGAACAGAAAGTAGTTTTTTCCTGTTCACCCCAAACTCGTCAAACGCACCCACTTTAATCAAGCTTTCTAGTGCCTTTCGATTGCATATTCTTAAATTCACCCTGTTGACAAAATTTATAAATGAAGTAAACCTACCCTCTTCATCCCTGTTGGCAATGATCTCCTCCACAGCTGTTTTACCAACATTTTTTATAGCAGCTAATCCAAATCTAATCTTTTCTTCTACAACTACTGTAAAATTCTCCAAAGACTCATTGATATCTGGAGGCAAGATCTCCAAGCCTAGCTGTTTCAGATCTTCAATATAAAGGGAAAGCTTGTCACTATCATCCATGGTATTTGTGAGTAGCGCTGCCATAAATTCTGCCGGATAGTTAGCCTTTAAATATGCTGACTGATAAGCTAGATAAGCATAAGCGGCTGAGTGAGATTTATTAAAACCGTAATCAGCAAATTTAACTATCAAAGCGTACACCTTTTCCCCAAGTTCTCTAGTATATCCTTTCTCCACGCATCCTTCAACGAACTTCACTCCTTGTTCATCAAGGATCTCCTTTTTTTTCTTTCCAATTGCCCTTCTCAAAAGATCTGCTTCCCCCAGGCTAAACCCTGCCATAACATTTGCCACCTTCATGATCTGTTCCTGATAGACCATTATTCCATAGGTTTCTTCAAGTATGGGCTTTAGATCAGGGTGAGGGTATTCTATCTCCTGTTTACCATGCTTACTTTTAATAAAATTCGGTATCTGTTCCATGGGCCCTGGCCTAAACAAGGCTGAAACGGCAATAATATCCTCAAAGCAACCGGGTTTCATTTCTTTTAAAACATTTCTCATTCCACTTGATTCTAGTTGGAAGATCCCCAAAGTTTTAGCTTCTTTAATAAGCTTGAAAGTATTCTCATCTTCAAAGGATATTCTATCCAGATTCAATTTTTCACCCCTGGTCCTGGCAAGGTTATTAACGGCATTATTCAACATGGTTAAGGTTTTAAGCCCCAAAAAATCCATTTTCAATAGACCCAATTCTTCCAGAGTACCCATAGGAAACTGGGTGACAACCTGGTCATTGTTCTTCTGGAGGGGAACATATTCAGTTAGGGGCTCCCTGGAAATGACTATTCCAGCAGCATGAGTTGAGGCATGCCTGTATAGGCCTTCGATAGATCTAGAACGATCTATTATTTCCTTGACATCGTTATCGGATTTATACAAAGTCATAAGTTCTTTGTTCTCTAGAAGAGCCCTATCTATGGTCATTCCAAGGACATGGGGGATCATCTTGGCAATCTTGTCTACTTCACCATAGCTATATCCAAGTACCCTGCCTACATCCCTAACGGCAGCTCTAGCCTGCATAGTCCCAAAAGTTATAATCTGGGCAACATGCTCACTGCCGTATTTTTCGACCACATAGTCAATAACTTTTTCTCTATTTTCATAACAAAAATCAATATCTATATCGGGCATATTTACCCTTTCAGGGTTCAAAAATCTCTCAAACAAAAGCCCATATTTTAACGGGTCGATATTGGTTATTTCTAGAGTATAGGCAACTATACTTCCCGCTGCCGAGCCCCTCCCAGGTCCTACCAAAATACCGTTTTCATGAGCAAACCTGACAAAATCCCATACAATCAAAAAGTAAGAAGAATAGCCCATTTCTTCAATGATCTTTAATTCATGGTCAAGTCTTTCTTCCTTTTCAGAGGCTCTCTCGGAATATCTTTTTTTTAAACCCTCATAACAAAGTTTTCTCAAATATGAATTATCGTCTTCCCCGGCCGGAACCTCGAAATGAGGTAGGTGTAAACTTCCCAGATCTAGTTCTACCTGGCATCTATTGGCAATTTCCACTGTATTTTCTAAAGCTTCGGGCAGCTCTCCAAATAACTCTTTCATTTCTTCAGGTGATTTCAAGTAAAATTCTTCTCCCGGAAACTTCAACCTGTCCTCATCATTTACATCTTTACCCGTCTGGATACACAAAAGTATATCATGGGTAGATGCGTCTTCCTTGGCTGGATAATGAACATCATTGGTAGCGACTATCTTGATTTCCAATTCTCTGGAAAGACTTACCAGCTCAGCATTCACCTGCTTTTCCTCAGGAATATCATGGTTTTGTAGTTCCAGGAAAAAGTTTCCCTTTCCAAATATATCTATATATTTTAAGGCTTTGTCCTTAGCCTTGCTGTAATTTCCTTCTAGAATGTGGGCCGGGATCTCTCCAGCCAGACAAGCACTAAGGGCAATTATTCCCTCTGAATACTTTTCCAAAAGTTCCATATCCACCCTGGGTTTATAGTAAAACCCTTCCAAAAAACTTAGGGATGCAAGCTTCATGAGATTCTTATATCCGGTCTCGTTTTCTGCAAGGAGTACTAGATGGTACTGCCTAGAATCCAATTTTGGGTCTTTATCAAACCGACTCCTTGGAGCAACATATACCTCACAGCCAAGAATCGGCTTAATCCCCTGATTCAATGCTGCTTTATAAAAATCAACCACCCCGTACATAACCCCATGATCAGTGATAGCAAGACAGTCCATGCCTTTTTCTTTTGCTCTTTTTATGATTTCTTCTACTCTGCCTGCGCCATCTAAAAGACTGTACTGTGTGTGGGTGTGAAGATGCACAAAACCGGCACTCATAATAAATCCCTCACTTGAATTTGCCAAATAGAGTTAATCAGCCAATCATATCACAAATTCTCTTATCAGCAGAGTTTTTCCTCCAAGCAAAAAAAATTTTAAAACATAATCTTTTAAATCAAAAAATATAATTTTACCAATAACTTTTTAAGTATTGCCTTTCAGACCACAACCAGTAATGAAAATAACTGATTTATTTTATTGCTAAATACCATAAGCGAACTTTTGACTTGGACGATTTTGCAAATCCTTGTGAGCGTTGGTATTTAGCAAGCAATGTATCAAAAAAATTCAAGTGTTTACGATTAAACTTCATTGTCTGTAGGTGATTTTATGGAGAATACCTTTTATAACACTTTAATATTAAACTTTTTTATTGCCTTGGGAGTTGTCTTAGGAGGTTCAATCTTCGGAGGAGTAGGATCAATTCTGGGGGGTATCCCACCTATGAAAACTATGGCTGATACTGCAGAAAATCTAAAATTATGGGCCATGATTGCAGCCCTTGGCGGAACTTTTACAGCGATGAAAGAACTTGAATTAGGTTTTTTAAGCGGGCAGCTTCACACAGTGGTTAAACAGCTAATTTTTATATTCAGCTCTTTCATGGGAGCCCATTTAGGGGTATTGACCATTAACTGGCTTGTTGGAGGTAACAGCCCTTGAACAAAAAATATATCAGCCTTTTTATTATTGGAATCTTGATGGGAGCCGCTATGGCTACAATATATTTGGGAAATGAACTCGATGAACTGTACGTAGAAATCCAAACCCTTGAACATGACTTGCAAAGATCAAAAGAAAGGGCTGATAGATTGGAAGAAGAGCTACAACAAAAAGAACAAGAGTCAGGTAAAGAACCATCCCTTGTAGTACAGGAGATAGATATTGTAGTGGATTATCAAGGAGATGACTTTACAAGATTATATATCCAAGAATACTGCGAAGAAAAAACCAGTAAGCTCTTAGGCCAAGAAGTCTCAAATCTTGAACCCGAACTTGTATTTCAGATTTTAGACGAGCGCTTGATTAAATTGGAAGAAGATGAGTACAAGCTTTTTGTCAACGGCGTAGTTGTAGCTGAGAACATAGTTTTTCATATTGAGCCCATTAATGTAGAAGAAGATACCGAAATATAATAATTTTATACTACCAGTAATGTAAATAACTGATTTATTTTAGTAATAATTACTGTTTCAATATTTTAGCAGTAAACAGGGCACTAGAAACATAAGATCCATCATGGACCACTTCAATATCAACTTTGCCGGAATTTCTTGTCTTTTCAATCAACTTAGCTTTGACTTCAATTTCCTCATTTAGTTGGACAGGGTTAAGATAATAGATAGTTATGTTTTCAGGTACAACTTCAAAATCATTGTTTTCTTTTAAGGCTGAGTGTCCTGCAGCTAAAATTATTGTATTAAGGACTCCACAGTTTAGCCCTCCCATCTGATCTAGCATCACAGGTGTAACTTCACCCTTAAAGATAACCCCGTTCTTGCTTTTTTCATAGGAAAAGCTATCTAAGACAATGTCCCAATAGCTTGATTGCACCTTGGTTCCTTTAGGTCCAAATTGTAAAGCTTTCATTACATCAGTGCGAGTTATAACACCCACCAATTTATCCTCGTCAACTACCGGTACCAGTTCAACTCCTTCCCAAACCATCAGATGAGCAATTGAAGCTACCAAGGTCCTTGGAGAAGTGGTAATAGGGTTCTTTGTCATCACCCTATCTATTTTGTCTTCCTGATTTCTTTTATTAGTCATATCAACTGAGGTTATAACACCTTTAACTATCATTTCGTCATCGACAACAGGAAACCTGGTATAGGTAGTCTTATCAAATAAGTTCTTCCAATCACCAACACTATCGTTAACAGTCAAATAGTAAGGACTTTGGTTCATCACATCCTGAACAAGCAGTATATCCTTTTTAACATCATGATCATATAGAGTCCGGTTGATCAAGGTAGCCGTAGTATAAGTATCATATGGGCTTTTTATTAATGGTAGATCCAAATCATCAGCTAGCTCTTTATTCTCATCAGTGGTATCAAAACCTCCAGAGATAAGAACTGCAGCTCCCTTGTTTAAAGCTAATCTATGGGCTTCATAACGATTCCCAACTATTAACAAGCTGCCTTCTGAAATATACTCCTCCATCTCTTTTAGTTCCATAGCCCCTATCAAAAACCTTTTCAATGTCTTATGAAGACCTTCCTTTCCTCCCAATACCGCCCCATCCACTGCACTTGCAAGTTCAGCAAAAGTCACTTTGTAATCATATGCCCGCTCTGGTCTTTCTATCCTAATAGTTCCTATCCTGGGAACCGTGCTCACATAACCCTTTGCTTCCGCATCCTTAATCGCCCTGTAAGCTGTTCCGTCACTTACATACAAATCTTTAGAAATACTCCTCACAGATATTTGACTGCCTACAGGTAATTTTTCTATATAATTTAAGATTTTTTGATGCTTGTTCATATTCTTCCCCCTAAACTGACCACTATTATTATTCTGGCTTAGAAAAGATCTTAGTTTAATACTAGCATAACACAAGGTCAAATTAAAGCCTAACCATTTATAGCTGTATCCTACATTCACAGGTATCCTGACACAATATCCTGAATTATCACTGACGTCTTTTTACATACCTATCAACATCATCTTTTCCTAAAGCTTCCTTGGCCTCAGTTACAGGCATTCCTCTTTTATCAAGCCCAACTTCTTTTTGCCCAGATAGGCCAGCTCTCAAATGAGCAATAAGCACTATGCTGGTAAAAATCAGCCAAATCATCGAGAATATCGATTCTAACCCTGTCAACCCAAGCTCTGGCAACGCCGGCAAAAAACCCACAATTAACATGGTTAAAACCAGGCTAATTAAATATGAAACTTTCTTCCTTTTGGGCCTAGAACTCCTAAACAATTAAAATCCCCCTCCATGTTTTGGGTTTTCACACCACAACCAGTAATGAAAATAACTGATTTGTTTCACTGCTGCAGTATATGGAGATAAGTTTAAGTTTTTATTATTAATACATCTTGGAGAGGAGCCAGGAAAGGTAATGCCTAAAAACAGGATGTTTTTAGCAAATTGGCACAGGATGTGCCTTTAATTTGGAAGCATTACCTTTCCTACCTCTCCTGCTTTACCAGCCAAGGTACATGAAGTTTAATAAGTAAACTTTTTGGATTTTTTTGCTAATACATCTTGATGAGAAAGGGGGAGAATCCCCCTTGCGAATCTTAGATGTATCAAAAAAATTCAAGTGTTTACGATTAAACTTCATGTACCTCTTATTTTCTTACTAAAAATCGGGAAAGCTTCTTTACAAACCCCTTTAACCCCGAGCCCTTTTGCGAAGTTTCTTCTGCACCTATTAGCCTATTAGCTAAATCCATAATATTTTCAGCTGGTATTGATCTGGGTTTTTCCACCACAATAGGAACTTGGTTTTTTACCGATTGAACAAGAGTGACACTATCCTCTACATGACCTATATACTTTACTGGGGCCTGTAAAAATTGTTTTGAAGCAGTAGCGATTTTATCACCTACTTGCTTACCTTCTTTCTGGTCTTCCGCTTTGTTAACTATTATATTAATGGGTAGTTCATAATTTTCTCTATTTATCACTTTTATCATGGCATAAGCATCTGTTATCGCATGGGGTTCCGGTATAGTGATCAAAAGAACCTCATCTGAAGCTAATAAAAAATTTATAACGTTTTGATTTATGCCTGCACCTGTATCCAATAGGATTATATCAGTATATTCATCCAATCTATTAAAAGCCTGAAGGAGCTTGCTAAATTCTGAATCTCTAAGGTTTGCTACTTCCCGCCAGCCAGAACCTCCAGGAATTATAAGTATTCCTTTTGGCCCTTCAACAACTATATCAAATATATCCTTGCTACCATTAATCAGATGAGAAAGGTTATATTGAGGGCTCAAGTTAAGCAGTACATCAATATTTGCCATCCCCAAGTCTGCATCGAAGATACATACTTTTTTTCCCAATTCAGCCAAACATATTGCCAAATTTATAGATAAAGTGCTCTTACCAACCCCACCTTTACCACTAGTTACCGCTATAACCTTAGTCTTTTGGCTATCAATAGACTCATTAGGCTTTGTTCTCTGCCCTCTAAAAATGGATTCAGATCCAGCTATAACAAGATTTTTGTTTTCTCCAAATTTTCTTGATATAATTTCTGAATTAAAAAACCCTGAATCCACCTCTACTTTTACTTTAGTACCAACAGCAAGAGGGATAAGTTTACCTTCATAATAAGGAATGGAAATCACAAGATAATCCTTCTCAGCTTTAAGTACTTTGCTAGCATACCTACCCTTGTAGACTTCCGATTCAGGTTCTAAGTATATTTTATCCCCGGTTTTAACCATAAAATCCCTCCTGCCTAACTTTTCAAAAATGGGCTTATTTTTATTTTCTATGATGATTATTTTCTATGACAAAAAAAAATTTCCTTCTTTTATGCTATGACAAGATTCAACAAGAAAAAACTTTGCATACATTGTATATGGCCAAACATAATGTACAGGAGGAATCTACTAATGAAAATAAGTTTTAATAAAAAAGAAGAGTTATCAAATACTTATTCAAAAACTAAAAGTTTAGAAGTGACAAGGTCATTTGCTGATATAATCAAATTAGAAGGAATTCAGGGGGGAAATGTAATCGAAGCAAAGGGGACAGTTAAAAATCTCACCTATTTAACCACTGGGTCAAAAAAGATAAACCTAAAAGGAAATGTTGAAATAAAAACAAGAGAATACGCTCAAAAGAACTCAAGTAATAATATTAAGTTAAAATGGGATAAAACCTTACCTACAATCCCGGAACTGCAAAAAAATATTCCCCTTAACTCCCTGTTAAAAATACCGGAAAATATGCCAGATATCAAACAGGTAAAATCCATCAAACCTACAATTAAAGAAATCAAAGCTACCACCCTAACAAACAGGGTGGTGATAAAAGGAGACATTAATTTTGAAATAGAGTATAACGGTCTTTAGCTGCTGGCTGGGCTCAAGCAATCATTGCAAGAACCATAAAATTCCAATCTATGTTCTTCGATTTTAAATCCATTTTGTTCTTGGACTTTCTCTTCCAAGCTGTAATCAACTGGCAGATCAATATCAATAACTTTATCACAGCTATTGCATACAAAGTGATAGTGATTTTCCGGCTTGCCATCAAATCTACTATAGGTACTACCATAATCCAGTTCTCTGATTTCACCCATTTCTTTCAATACTTTTAGATTACGATATACAGTACCGAGACTGATATTCGGTAACTCTTGGCGAACCTGATCATAAATCCAATCCGCCGTAGGGTGAATTTTAGTGTTTTTCAAAATCTCCAATATTATCTTTCTTTGCCTGGTCATTCTTTTCTTTTCTGACATGAAAAAACTCCTTTTAATGTTTTGTTAAAAATAATAGTTTGCCACCAAGGTTGACAGCACATATTCATCACTATATACAGGGATGCAATTCTGCAAAAAAGTTTAAAAGGTTAAACCCCATATCGATAATCATGTTAATAATCAATACCAATTATATTATATTAGATTTATTAACTTATGACAAGTTTTTTCTCAATAAAACTAAGGAACTCTTTCAAAGATCCCTCTTGGTCAGGCTTTATATCGAGGTGAGTTTTTTTCTCTCCTTCAATATAATCATTGATCAAAAAAAATTCCATCCCCGCTTTTTTTGCTGCCAGATCATCATAACAGTCATTTCCAACCATAAGACAGTTTTCAGGATCTTCTGCTATGTATTCACATATTTCCAAATAATATTTTAAAAAGGGCTTTGTATAATGCATTATCTCGTAAGAAGTAATCAGTTCATATTCAAAGTCATGAATATTTGCCCATTTCATCCTGGCAGTTATAGCAGTCAGGGGAAAAACCGGATTTGTTGCTATAACAATTTTATACCCACTAGAAAGCAACTTATCAATAATATCCCTAGACAGGCTCGAGTCATCTTCTACCACTTTTTCAAGCTGATGATATTCCTGTTGATAAAATTCATCAAATAAATCCAATAATTTTTTCTTCTGTTTCTCATCAAGGCCTTTCAACATTTCTTCCATAAATGCATCCTGATTTGTTTTAGTATCTACTTCATTATTTACCATCTTCATGGTTCCATTCATAAATCTCTCATAAAAAAATTCTCTGTTCATGACTTCTTCCGCTTTATTGATAAGCAGTTCAATGTATTCGTTTATAAATCTCTTTGTATCTAAAGGTAGTAATGTCCCGTCAAGGTCAAATAAAATAGCATTATACATATTTTTAGCAGCTCCTCATTAAAGTTAAATAATTTAAAGTTTTCCCTTTATAACTAGATCAGACAAGGTCAAAAAAATCATTTTGCCTTAAAGCTTCATACAATACTACTGCTACAGCCGTGGCCAAGTTTAATGATCTTAGCCCTGTTTTCATTGGAACCCTCAGCTGACTTTCTCTATATCTTTCCATTATCCACTCTGGCAAGCCAGAAGTCTCTTTGCCAAAAATTAAAGCAAACTCGCCTTTGAAGTTAACATTCGTGTAGATCTTGCTAGTTTTTTTGGTCATTAAAAAAAAAGAAACCCCTTTCAATTCCCTCTCCAAGGATTCAAAATCTTCATGTATGAAAAAATTTAATTGTTCCCAGTAATCAAGTCCAGCCCTTTTCAAGCTTTTCTCGTCTACTGAAAAGCCAAGAGGCTTTACCAGGTGCAAAGAAGCCCCTGTTACAGCACATGTTCTAGCTATATTGCCAGTATTTTGAGGAATTTCCGGCTCCACTAAAACCACATGTTGTCCTTTCATAGCATCACCTTTTAGTAAAATTAATCTTGGAAATAAGCTGATTGTATTCAGCTTCCAATTCTTCACTCCAGATGTCTTTTCTTAACGGTTTCAGGTTCTCCAACTTTTCTCTGACCAACTTTTTCTTTTCTTTATCTAGGATAGCATATAATCTACCAATTGACCATAGCCCGTGAAGTACAACCATCTCACCTTTATCCTCCAAGGCTTCTAAAAGTATATCTATTCCCTGAGGTTTTTGAATGTTTCCTATAGCTATTGCTGCATTTCTCTGAATAGTACTTTTCCCCCTCCAGTGAATTGCAGTATCTCCATATATTTCATTAAATTCCCTATTAGAAAGTCCCATGATAAAATCCAACCTGGGAAAAGCTTTTTCCGGTGAAATCTCTAAATAAGCATGATCATGATTTTGACTGGGTTTAAGTCTCCGAGTTTTTGAATTATTCAAAGGACAAACATCTAGACATTTGTCACAGCCGTATAAATTAGCTTCCATTAGGGGCCTTAACTCCACCGGTATTACTCCTTTTTTAACGGTAAGGTATGAAATACATCTCCAATATCTAAGCCTATGGCCAGAATCGCCAAGGGCATTACCTGGACAATTTTGAACACACCTGTTACATTCCAGGCATTTTACTTTTTCATCCTCAACCTGAAGAATTATCGGGCCTTGAGGAAGAGCTTTATCAACAAATAGCCCCCCGATAAAAACAAAAGAGCCCCAGGTAGATGAAATTATGGAGTTGTTCTTGCCAAAACTACCCACTCCGGCTCTATGAGCAAGTTCCCTTTCAGACAGGGGACTTGTATCAACAAAAGTCCGATAACTATTGATGATACTTTGTTCAATTAAGTTATCGCCCAGTTGGACAAGTTTCTCACCCAAAACCTTGTGATAATCCTTACCCCAGGCTGATCTAGAAATCCTGCCTCTAATGTGGTAGTCTTTAGGCATTTTCAGTAGAAGTTTAGGAAAGGGATAGGTGCATACCAAAACAGATTTGGCCCAGGGAATATGCTTTTTGGGTGTAACCCTTTCCACGATATCCCCTGGGACAAATGGTGTTTTTTCACCTTGTTTTTTTCTCAACAATAGCCGTTTTGCACTATTATAGGAAAAACCAACCCCTGTGACCCCTAGATCCGTGAAGCCAGCTTTTATGCCTACTTCTTGTATAAAGTTTCTATGATTCATATTACTTAAATCCTCCGGCCTAATTAGCAACTCTCTATCAAGTTTTAACCCGTTGTTGTAGTTGTTTTTTGCTCCATAAAAGCTAGAATAACATTAGAAAGTTCATTATCCTTAAGGCGATAATAAGCTATTTTACCTTCTTTTCTATATGAGCATAGTCCCATGCTTCTAAGAAGTCTCAAATGATAAGATGCTCTTTGGATCGAAGAATTGATTATTCCAGCAATGTCGCATACGCATAGTTCTCCTTCTTTACTAAGTGAATAAACAATTTTAATCCTGTTTTCGTCGGATAGGGCTTTAAAAACCTTGGTTAGATCCAGAACTTCTTTGACTTCTTCCCTTTGACGCTTAACCTTTTCCGGATAACAGAGTAATTCATCGGGTACTAACTCATCATGGTATTTATCTGCTGTCTGAGCATACTTTTCCATTTTTTTAGACATGTCATCACTCCCCCTTAATTAATATTCAAGCAAAAATTGCAAATAACTATAAATGTAAATTGTAAATTTTGCTATATTAAAAAAGATAGCACATAATTTTTCCAGTTACCGCTGCAGGTATTAGTATAATATTTAGTAATTAACAAATTCTTAACAAAAAATTAGTAAGAAAATAAACTTTAATTTTACCGCAGTAGTATATTCCGATATTTAA
>CAZCIZ010000074.1:0-11730 GCA_964498995.1 uncultured Clostridia bacterium
CTTCATCTACCTGGTTAGCCCAGCCACCTTTGATAAAACTTCTAAGCAGCTGAATAAAAGCTTTTTTACTTTTAAGTAGGTGTTTAAAGCCTGTATCATGGGGATTGTTTATTTGGTTTTTATCTTCTGCCATAGATATAAGCTCCTTTTATCTGTTTAAATATATTATAGCATATGACTAAGCTTGATAGAAAATATTTTAGGCAATGAAGCTATGAATTTCCTAAAAAATAGAAAATGTTGAATTGTTTTCTTAGCAATAATAGTAAAAATTCAGGAGGTTTGTCGGGGCTTAAGGCCCCAGTTTTAACAACTTCGCCAATTAGGAGAAAAGTCGATGTTTCTGGCAGGTGGGAGTTTTAAAATCTAACAATGTTTTTAAATTACTAGCTAAGCTGCAGGAATCTTAGCTCTTTAGCTAGAATTGTGTAGCTTGATTTAAATAAACATAATTATAAATTAAAATATTGCAGGAATAACCTTACCCCGCTGAAGAAGAAGGAAGTATGAAGAGCTAATAGCTAATAGCACTACTCAAGTACAAGCTTATATTATAAGTTTGAAGGAGTGAACTTAAAATGAATTTAAAAGAAGCCCTAAAAGCAAGAAGAAGCATTAGAATTTTTAAGGAAGATCCGGTAACGGAAGATGTGATCACCGAACTTTTGGAAGCAGCTAGAGTGGCACCCTCGGGGACAAATCTTCAGCCGTGGCGCTTTTTGGCTGTTACCAGTGAAGAAAAAAGAAAAGAACTAGCCGAGTGCACTTTTAATGTGAATTTTATCGCCACAGCCCCCCTGACCATGGTATGCTGCGCCGATATTTCTTCTTTAAAAACCAGGGGAGAAAAAGTGAAGGAATTAAAAGAAGTAGGCGCCTTTGACGGAACTGATCTGGGGAAGACCTCTTTTAAAGAATATGCCAAAAAAGCAAAGCGGGATGAAAAAGCATCAGAAGCCTATCTGCACTTGAACGTAGCTATAGCGATTGAACATATGATTTTACAAGGAGTCGAACTTGGACTTGGCAGCTGCTGGGTGATGATGTTCGATGAGGATAAGGTCAGAGAAACCCTTGATTTATCAGATAACCTCCAAGTAACCGCCCTGGTACCCTTTGGCTATCCAGCTCAAGAACCAAAGGCAAGGCCCCGCCTAGAGCTAGACGACATATATTTAGGCCAGGTTTAAGGTCACGCAGGGACACAGGGTAGACACAGGGGGGGAACACAGTTACCCCGTCCCCTTGTGTTTGCCTATGGAAAAGCTAATCCTTTTATTCTCAATGCCAAATCCCTATTTTCAAACATTCCCCGTACCAAGTTCAAAGTAATGCTATTGTTTTTTGTTAATTGGTTGAGGCTAGTTGAAAAAAACAGTAATTTTAAGACCTCTTCATCCTGCTCTTTTTCAATCCATTCCAATGCTTCTTCAGTTAAGATTAACTTTTCAGTCTCAATGGCATCAAATACCAATCCCTTCCATCCTTTTGTTTCAACAGCTGCTAATAGATCTTTATAATTTTCGTAACTACTACACTTATCCATTACCATTTTTATTGATGAAGCCGCTAATTCTATAAACTCATAATCATCCTGATCTTCGTTTCCATCATAATACAAAAAAACTTCTTCTTCATACTCGTTTTCACTCTTTTTAATATTTTCTAAGCTCTCCATGTTTTCTAAGTATGGTGCATATTTATCCCTTTGATTTTCAATTATCTCTTCTATTTGTCCTTGTTGTTCTCTCATTCTTTTTTCTATAGTATCTGAAACCTGTGGAAATATATTTTGTAGCACTTGTATTGCTTTATCTAAATGGTAGTAAATTTTCATTTTTCTACCTGTAAACTGCGTTTGCATTACAATATCTACTAGCATAGTATCCACAGTATCCGATTCTCCTGGTTTTAGTTCAAAATATTTTAAAAATGAGTATTTTTCATTAGGGATGGTCAACCATGTTCCAGGTATTGCCTCACAGAATTCATCTGCAGAAAACAAAGGGCCATCAGGGTCTTTACAGCTTATATAGGCTAACCTTTCTAGATCCTCAGTAGCATTAAGCCATTGGATAAAAAGGTTAATATCCCCTAAGGTAATTGTTTGCATATGTTTCTTTGTTGGTTCAGTTTCATTAGCTAAAAAGGATCCTCTTAAGCGTTTTGCCAACCATTTTTCCATTAAACTTTGACCAAAATAAGCTAATGAATAATCAAAAAACTCTTGAGGATCTCCTAACCAGAGCTCTTCTATCCCTTGAATTAATTCAAGGCCGGTTAAACTAGGGGTTAGTCGCTTATGAAGTTCTTTTAAGTTTAAACGTGCAGGGATATCAACCGGCTTTAAAAGATGCTCATCAGCCCATTCTTTCGCTTTTTGAGCTTGTCCATAAGTTATGTAACCTTTAGTAGCAGCATGAGGGTACAAACGAGTCTCAAAAAGCATAGCCAAAGCCAATATATAGTTGTGATAACACAACCCTTGAGTCTTGTTAAAAAAAACATCTTTACCCTTAGACTCTCCACCTCTCGAATAATCCAACAGGTGAACTAATATATCTTCTGGCCTTGATTGGTTTTTGTCTGTATTAAATTTATCAGAATCACAATAATGTGATAAATCATAATATAGCTGAAAATTTTCTCCAGTTTTTTTGGATTTCAAATCACCACAAAGGGCCCAGAATCTTTTAGAACAGTCATCTTTGTTATGTTCCAATTGACTAGAAAGTACTGGTATCTCCCGTTTCCCTTTTTCAATTTTTCTTAAACTAGCAAAAGGATAAGCCTCTAATAGCAGCAACGACTCTTCATACACTTCTTGCCAAAGTTCAGAGGAAATTTTTTCGGGGATAATACTTAAACCAATCTCTATACCCATAATTACTCACCTTCTTTGTTTTTTATTTTCTATTTTTTATTTCACTCAATCTTTGACTTTTGGATGGATTTTTCCACTACAAAAATGCTAAAATAATACTACACAAGCAAGATACAATTAATTCTATTATGTATGAGGCAAATGATTTTACTTTATTCGAAAAATTTAACTTTAATGTTCTATGATCTTATTATATGATACAATTCGCCACATTTCAACCTATTATTGTTGCGAATTGTGTCGCTTTTAAACTTTTTAAAGTCTTTTTAGCAAGATTTTTACAATGGTGGGGTTTATATAATGGTAGGGAAAAAACTTAAAACTATTCGAAAAAGATATAATCTGACCCAAGAAGGTGTCGCTGATGAACTTGGAATCGCTAGATCGACTTATTCTAGCTACGAAAATGACAAAAGAAATCCTGACTATAAAATGCTAATCAAACTGGCAGATTATTTTAATGTTTCTGTCGATTACCTATTAGACCGCACCGGTAAAATGGAAGACAAGGAAAGACCTGTAGGAGTTCATGACAACAAAGCTTTAGAAAAAATAATTGATACACTTTATTGTGCCAGTAGTGATCTTTCGGAAAAAGATTGCAACTATTTAGCAGAACAAATAGATCAGTTTGTTAAGTACGCCAGGAAAAAAAGAAACTAATAGTAATTTACACTTGTTCTCACAATTAGACCCTTGCCACCTGGCCTTCTAACAACTTTTGCCCTCTTACCCTCTTGCATTTATACTACTTAGCCTCTATCGAACTCGGAGTTGCACCGCTTAGCTAGTACCCATAGGTAGATTATATGTGGGGCAAACAACATATAATCTCCCTGAGGATTGAAAATGCCTAGGGAGATTACAATTACTGACTTTTTCTAGGAGCACAGGAGGACACAGTTACCCCGTCCCCTTGTGTTCTGGTTACCCCGTCCCCTTGTGTCCCCCTTGTGTTATGTTATGTGTTCTAAAGTCCAAAGGTATACAAGTTGATCAGTTTAAGGTATTCCATGAATGTGTTTCTCGCTTGGCGCCTGTCTTTCCACCAGTTCTCGGGGTCGAAGGGGTCATAGGGGCTGGGGGTGGAGATGATGTTTACTTTGTCATCAAGGTCTTCTTGGGCTAGTTCATCTTCAAATATTAGTCTTGCTCTGTTGGAGTGAAATCTGGAAGTGACTAGCAAGATGGTTGTGTCATTATTTGGATTGTTTTCTACGCTATTTCCTTCTTCAAGGTTTTCCTCTGGGGCTTTGCTCCTGGAAGGGCAGGCCTCTTCGCCCGAGTCGGCGTGACTTTTCTCCCTCTCCTGCTCTGCCAGGTATCCTCCAATCATTTCCGCTTCCTGGCTGGTGCTGTCCGCTTTGCCAGGGATGATTTTCAAATCTTCTGCATTTACTCCCATCTGAAGAGCGGCTTCTTGGTTTATCTCTACGCTTGAAGGTAGGTCTAGCTCGTGTTCGTCTATGAGCTCATAGTTGTTAAAGCTTTTGCTCTCCACCATCAAGATCTCATCCCCATAGTCTTGTTGATATAACTCCACACCGTGCACAATCCTGTCGGGTATCCCACCCTGTAGGACCACTACGTAAGATGCTTCTTGGGGAGCTTCATCTTTTAAAAGAAAATTGCCAGCAGAAGTAAGGATTAATTCATAACACAACAGGAGTGTAAAAAACATGAAAGCTAGCAGGACCAGGGATACTACCAGCTTTTTGTGCTTTTGTAAAGACCGCTTCATTTTACTGTCATTATTAATGTTATCCCTGGTATCGGGTGAATTGTATTGTTTGTCTTGTCCATCTTGTCCATCTTGTCCATTTTTTTCATTACTCATAATTTCACCACCAAAAGAATTAAAAATCTAAAGTAATAAAGCATACAAAATTTATAAGCTTCACCTAACCTATTTTACTCGTATGCTTTATTATTTTAGATTTTAACATACAATCCCACCTTTGTGACAAATTAGAACAAATTAGAGCAGCACAAATTAGATTAAATTAAAAACCAAAAAACTATTGTTTAATGTCGAATTTACTGATATAGTGTATAAAGAGAAAGTATATATAAAGGTATATATAAATGAAATATGTGTTAAATTGTCAAAATCTCAGTATATAGGTGGTGAATAGCCATGATATCTGGCATCTTTGGGACTTTTTTGAATGATGCTATTGAAACTATAAACGATAGATTAAATAATAATCAAGCACTAGAAAAGAATGATTCTGCAGTAAAGGACGGGGAAAATTCTTCGGACAAAACGTCTTTTAAAGCCATTTTTGATTCCTATCGAGAAGAAAATTATACCGAGGAATCAAACAAAAAATCTGATACTGATACCGAAGCAAAAAAGTCCTCGGATAATCCTAATGCCCCTGAGAGCTCTAATAAGGGCAATCCTTCTGATAATTCCAGCAATGAGGCTAAAGACAATAGCGACAAATCAGAAACCAGGGATGATCTGGTTCATCTACGACCCCAGGCAGTTAGAAAAGGATTTCATTTAGAGATGGACATGAAAACAGAAGATATCTACATTGATGGCAATAGATACACTCAGGAAGAGCTGCACGAAATGGGGGCAGAGAAGTATTCTCGCTCCAGTTGGAGAGTCCCGGAACACATAATACCAAACCCCACTGGTGGCACTGCTCCAAGTGATAGGTCAACATATACCATTGTGGATCCTGACCGTAAATTTAACTCTGAAAACATGAATTCAGAACAAGCAGAGGCCAGAGAGACATACGAAAATACCAGGTACAATTTCGATGTCCTAAGCGAAAGCCAGGCCCAAAGGAGGCTTGAGGGCGCAGAACCAGGCTCTGAAGAGGAAAAGGCTCTAGAAAATTACCTTAAGGCCGGGCAGTTCAGATGGGATAACCCGATTTATTCCACCGGAGATTACACCAAGGGCAAAACAGCGGAAGACCGAGAAGATAGGGGCTACCCAGCCCATGAAGGAAGTAAATTAGATAAAAGTGTTTAACAAAATTTTTTAATATGTTTAAAAAATATAATCCCCTTTATTCCCAATAACCCCAAGTTCAAGAGCACTTGCCAGGTTAGGGATAAAAGGGGATTTTCCTTTCCTTCTAACTAACCAGACATCTTATAGGAAACGTACGGAAAAAATATGGTAAATAAGAAAAATACCAGCCCACCTACAATAGTAGATATAACATCTCCCAGGCTTTTTAGTTCCCAAAATCCCGTTATCAACATTAACAAAATAAACCCTACCGTACTTATTATCCCTCTTTTGGCAGCCTTTTTGAGATCAAACCCTGACCTTTTCTCATAATCTTTTTCATGAAATTCTCCTCGAAGCACTAGCCTAAGAACCAGGTAAAAGCTCGTACCTAAAAACAGCAAAGAAATGTCCCAGACGCTTTCATAAGGATGATTCAAAACCAGGACTCTGATGATCAAAAGAAGCATCAAGCCATAAAACATCAAATAAAAACATTCACTAATCACCTTGTCTTGAAACCCACTATTTCTCCTTTTTTGTCTGGAACTAGACCCAAAATGTCTCACCTTGCCACCACCTCTTTAGCTTCAATTTCAATTTATCTTCAATTTATCTTTTCTACTTGGAACCCTTCCTCCTTTAAAAGCTCAACAATGCTGTTATCGCCAACTAAATGCAAAGAACCAACTGTGATGAAATAAGTTTTATCCTCACCATTTTCCAGGAGAGTTTCTATCTCTGCAGCCATTTGGACATCTCTTTCATCGTACATGGCCCTGTGGTACTCTTCTAGGGATTCGGTTTCGGCTTCTTCAATTGATTCGACTCTGATTTCCTCTAAATTCTCCCTCTCCCCGGCTTTCCAACCGGCTATCATTTTTTCTAGTTCTTCTTGGGTACTTTCTACATCTTGAACTTCTTCGATGGTATTTTCCAACTGTAGTATCTGAGACTTTTCAGACAATAGATGGTTGGGTTCTAGTTGGTCTTTAACAGTTTCTAAGCCAATAACTTCCATATCTTCAGCCTTTTCCATAAAATAGCTCTCTATGCCGTATTCCGGAGAGTATTCTATTTCTTCAAACAACAATTCCGTCAAAAGCTCTCTGCCAAACCAAGGGGCAAATAGATTCAGATCAGCTTCAGTGATCCCAAAAACTTCAACTTCTTCAACAATTTGATCAAAAACTTCCTCAGGCACATGGTCAGACATTTGAGTTCCATCCTCTAACATCCCCTGTTCTGCGAACTCATCGCTTATTTCCGCCTCGGTTAATTCTTCCATGTCCAGTTCCATTCCCAGGACATCAGCCGCTTCAAAAGCTTCGTAGACAGCATCATCCAAAGGGTACATATTTTCATAACCATAATGAAGAGAACCAAACAAATAAACTTCATTGTCCCCTCCCTTCACCTCATACAGAATACCCTTTGAACCGTTTTGTTGTGCTTGTTCTTCTGTTTTTTCTTCTGGATCACATCCCATGAAAAATAATAAGAAAACGACCATAGCCAAAAGAGGAAGAACCCTCAGTAACCCTTTCACCAAAGTTTACACCTCCAAAGGAATAAAATATAATAAATTGTATTTTTAGGTTGTTCTTTTAATTGTATCTCGATAATATTCCATATTTCTTGTTTGAGCAAAATATTCCTTCAAGACTTTTGTAAATCAGTTATTTTCATTACTGGTTAGTAGACAAATTTAAATCCCCGCCAGGTCTTTATGGCGGGGACTACATCCATATATATTATC
The DNA here is from genome assembly GCA_964498995.1 of uncultured Clostridia bacterium. Classification (GTDB taxonomy): domain Bacteria; phylum Bacillota; class Natranaerobiia; order Natranaerobiales; family Natranaerofabaceae; genus Natranaerofaba. The sequence goes on from CAZCIZ010000074.1 coordinate 7,621, forward strand.
CGGTTTTTATTCCTCTTCTTCGTCATCGTCTTCGTCTTCATCTTCATCTTCATCTTCCTCGTCCTCGTCCTCGTCCTCGTCCTCAGCATTATTTACTTCGTTGTCTCCATTTTCTTCACCGTTATCATTTTCATCTTGATCTCCATTGTCTCCGGTGTCTCCGTTGTCGCCATTGTCTTCTCCGTCGTAATCGGCGCCGTTCTCTTCATCTTCTCCTTCATATTCACTTTCGTCTTCACCTTCTACTGCTTCAACCCCTGTTTCATTGCCTGCATCTTCTGAATCACCAAAGATGATCTCCCTGACAAAATCCGGAACCATGGCAAAGGCAGGTGGGCCGGTAACTTCTCCTCTAACCCTTCCTTCTATCATCTCCCGGACAGGATCAGGGACGTTAGCATGTTCGGGGGGACCTACCCTGTCTTCTTTAGCATGCTCCGGCGGACCTCTTTCATCGTCCCTATCTTGGACAAAGTCAGGTGGGCCTACATCATCTCTACCTCTATTTTCCCATCCAGGTGGGTCAGCTCTTCCCCTGTCTTCACCATTTTCTTCACCGTTGGATTCTTCTTCTCCATTTTCTCCGTTTTCTCCGTTTTCTGTATCAGCATCAGTATCAGCATCGGTATCGGTATCACTTTCTTCAGCTTGGTCACTACCTCCCCGGGCATTATCTGGGGGGCCAGCTTCCCCAGGTGGGCCAGCATCATCGGGTGGCCCTGCATCACCAGGAGGGCCCTGTCCCATGATAGTTCCTCCAAATATCACCATAGAAAAGACAACCAAAATCACCGTCAATTTTTTTAAACTCAATTTCCATCCACCTCCAAATAATATTTACAACAATTTAAAAGTACTGATCCCTTAAGTCTTCCCATCTTGACTCCATATTTTCAAGCAACCATTCATTTATCTTCCACTCTCCATCTTGCTTTTGCAGTTCCACCCGCTCGAGATGAGTGATTTGTTCCACCTGTTGAATGGAGTCTAACATGATTTCGTCAGCCTCTTCAAAGATCTTCTCTCCTATTTCCCTCTCTGTTAAATCTTCTTCTGAATACTCTGCCGCTCTTTCTATAGCTTTTTCATAATATAGATCAATAGCTTTAGCAAAATCAGGCTTTGTAAGCTCTATATCTACAAGGGCAGTATCGTTTTCTATTTGGTAATCGAGAGCCTTTATATCAAACCTGTCCAAAACAGCTACTTCATCTTCATCAAGTCCTTCTAGTTCTTCTAAGTCCGAAGCTATATCGGCTATGTCCATGGCGTCAGTATCGATTAATTTTTCCCTTGCATCTTGCTTTCTACCTTCTTTGTAGTGCTGCCAAAAGGAATTCACCACTTCCAAGGGAGATTCAAGCTCTTCTATGTCCAGCTCATCCAATAAGTCAAGTCCCAGGTCGATTTCTCCTGTTTCTTCCCGGTAATCTACCGAAATCCCCATCACCTCACTTATAAACCTCAGAGGTACTACGGTCCTTTCTTTTTCGGTGATCTGAGCCGGAACTTCGAGCTCCTGGCTTTGTCCATTGATCTCCACTTCATTTTCACCGATTATCAGCTCGATGGTAGTGTCATCGTATTCTATGGTGATTTTCCTAGTTTCCCCGTCCCAGTCAATCTCAGCACCCAAGTAATCGCTTATAGTTCTAAGGGGCACCAATGTCCTATTATCTCTGATTATTGGGGGTTGCCCGTATTCTTCGAAGTCCACAGCCCTTCCCATTACATGTACCTTTTCTTCCAGGGGCATTTTTTTGATCTCTTCAATCAGCTCGGGATTTTCTCTAGTTGCTTCCAATTCTTCTTTTCTATCTTTAATTCTATCCCTAATCTCTTCTCCGATAACATCCAATTCCGGCGTCTCTGCAGTTTCTGCCAGAACTGATCCTGAAGATAATAATATAGCCATCATTACTGAAATTACCGAAATTAATACAATTCCGGTTCTCTTTCTCAATTTTATTCCCTCCAATGTACTTTTAGTTTTGGGCAAATGTGCAAGAAATTTAACACTTTATATGCCTCTATTTTTTGTATCTTTGTTTATGTGTTATGTCTCTACTTTATTTGTTAGCTTAATTCTATCACATAAGAAGTATTAAAAAAGGTCAGTTTGTCCTATATTTATAGGACAAAGGGGTATTTTTTTCGGGCTGGGAAAGATCCTAATATTTAGCAAGAAAATAAACTTTAATTTCACGGCTGCAGTATATTTCGATATTTAAAAGTTTTTATTAATACATCTACGAATGAGGTACACGAAGTTTAATCGTAAATACTTGTGTTTTATTGATAGATTGCTTGCTAAATACCAACGCTCACAAGCATTTGCAAAATCGTCCAAATCAAAAGTTCGCTTATGGTATTTAGCAAGCAATTTAAGAAAAAGTCCAAAAAGTTTACTTATTAAACTTCGTGTACCTTCTCTGCCTAGATGTGATGTATTAATAATGAAAACTAAAACTTGTCTCCATATAATGATGCAGTAAATTACTGAAGTTAAGTTTTGGTGAAATTTGTTATCCCCCTTGCTTCTTTATAGTAAGAACTACAAAAAAACCTCCACCTAAAAAGGTAGAGGAGCAATAACCAGAGCTATGGCTTTTTTGCTTGTTATTATTACACCCTATAATAATCCCTCTAAAAATCCCTCTAAAGCTGCAATTATGGCTTCAATTATACTTTCAATACCTACCATTTTTTCACCCCCATGTGCAAAAGTTTTTCAAAGTAAACAGAATGAATTTAAGTCAAGGTTAGTTTACAATGTTATTGCATTTCTCCATTGTTATGATGATTTTAACATTTCTTTTTTTAAATTTCAAAGACACAAGCAAAGACACAAGGGGAAAGTCCCCTTGTGTCCTGTGTCCTGTTTTTCTGTGTTCCTTTTGTCCTACATCTCTACGGTTATTTTTCTTTCGTCAGGGTCCCAATCCACTTCAAATCCGAAGGCTTCGGCAAAGAATCTGAAGGGGATCATGGTTCTGTCGTGATCTTCGTCTATATAGGGGACAGCGTCTAGTTCGTGGGGTTCTTCATTGATGTAAGCAGAATATCTATCGATGAAAAACCATACTTCGGTATCGCCGTATACTCCGTCCACTCTTTGTTGCCCTTCGTCCCAGTCAACTTCTACACCCAAGAGTTCTCCCACGACCCTAAAGGGCAAGAAAGTCCTGTCATCTTTTATCTGGGGGGCTAGCTCCATTTCTTCTTCCTCGCCGTCCACAATGGCGGTGGTGCTGTCTATATGCATCTCGATCTTTCTCTCTTCTTCGAATTCCAGGGATATATCCTCGGAGAGATCTATATCACTGTAAGCAGTCAGGTCATAACTTCCCGGTTCTTCTGCTGTAACGGTAAAGGTTGCCTCTCCGTCTTGGAAATCCATCTTATCTTCTATTGTAATCTCATCAGGGGTAGATACTTCGTAGCCGCCGTGATCTACAAATTCATCCACATACACTACCCCGTCTTCGGTATAGGTTTCAAATTCACCTGGCTTTGCTTTAAGATCATCATCATCCAACATGGTCAGGGTTATCTTTGCCGAGAGCTCTTCAGGATCATACTCTACCTCGGACTCCATGGTTTCAGGTTCATTCGAGAGATAGAGCATTTCACTTGCTTCAATTCCCTTGTCATCGTGGACTGCCGAGATCTCTGCCTCTCCTACTCTTCTCGGGTTTATATCCCCGTCCCGGGTGCTGACCCTAGCAACTCTCTCATCGCTAGATCTAAATCTAATATCTCCACCAACAAAGTCATACTCTATCCAGACCCCGTCCTCATCATATAATTTAACAGTAGCCCTTTGTTCTCCGTAGTGATCAAAATTGTAATCTCCGGGTCCTTCAGGGAAGTTTCGCATCACCTGGTTGTCAAGAACAAGCTCCATATCGGTTATCTCACCGAATTCTTTGACATTTACCCAGGTAGATGCCGTGATGGTAGTGCCGGTGATCCTTCCTTCTACTTCCCACTCGCCAAAGCTGTCAAAATCCACTTCCGCGTACATGGCTCTTTCGCTCTCGCTGTAGCCGATGTCATCTTCTTCGTAAACTATTTCTTCACCATCAGGATCTACTGCCGTGACTTCAA
>CAZCIZ010000075.1:0-11375 GCA_964498995.1 uncultured Clostridia bacterium
TATAAATTTAACAAAAAATTATAGAGCGTTGTAGCCCTCTTCGCCAGTTCTAACCCTGATGACGTTTTGAACTGGATAGATAAATATTTTTCCATCGCCAATATTACCTGTGTTTAGGACTTTTCTTGCAGTTTCTGTGACTTTTTTAACCGGCACTTCACTTACCACAACTTCTACTTTTGTCTTGGGTAAAAGATCTATTGTGTATTCACTACCTCTATAGACTTCGGTTTTTCCTTTTTGAAGCCCACATCCAAGTACTTGAGAAACTGTCATACCAGTGATTCCTATTTCATTTAGAGCATCTTTTAACTCTTCAAACTTACTTTGGCGTGTGATTATTTCTATTTTGGTGATTTCATCAGCCATTATTTTCACCTCCTAATTAAATTTTTTTATAAAAAAAGGCCTATATATTCTCTTATCAAAAGAGAGAATATATAGGCCTCTTTGCCCAGTTAATACTTCCTCGCATCATATAGACTATAAATTTGTAGATAAATATTTTATAATACCCCTAAATTAAAAATGCCTATGCCTCAAAAATTACTTGAGAACTATAGGCTCCTTTACCTAACTTATAAATACTTCATTGTATTTATAGTCATAATTATTTAATTTTTTTTATTAACTGTCTTTCTAATTATACTAATTATAACAGGAAAATAATCTTTGTCAATGACATAAAATACCAAATCTTATAAAATTATATTCTTTTATATTCTTATATATCCTGTCGTATCTCTGAGTTGCTGTTATAGCTTATGTGAATAGACTTTTTGCAAATCTTTGTGAGCGTTGGTATTTGGCAAGGATTATAGCAAAATTTACAAATTATATTTATAAGTATTATAATTTTCGCTGTAGTGTAAATATTGAATTTTTAAAAAATGAATAGTCATTCAGAGGTATTTGGGCATCTTAAAGCGAATTATATTATGGATTTTATTTTAAAATAATTGGAGAAGGGAGCGATTGATAATGAAGATTACAGCTTTTAACGGAAGTCCAAGGGGAGAGAAAGGAAACACCAATGTATTAGTGGAAGAGTTTTTACAAGGTTGTGAAAATGAAGGGGGCCAGACGGAAAATATAATTTTAAAGGATTATACAATAAACAGCTGTAGAGGCTGCTTTACCTGCTGGACCAAAACTCCTGGGGAATGTGTTATTGATGATGATATGAATGAATTGTTACCATCATTCAAAAACTCTGATGTTGTAGTGTTAGCAAGTCCTCTTTATGTGGATAATATAACTGCTATTTTGAAGCTATTTTTGGAGAGGCTTATCCCTATGGCAGAGCCATTTTTTGAAGTGGATGATAAGGGAGAATGTGTTCACCCAAAGAGATATGATGAGCCCCCTAAATTAGTGGTGGTTTCTAACAGCGGTTTTCCGGAAAAAAGTCACTTTCAAGTCTTGGAGCTGTTGTTTCAGAGGGTATCTAGAAATTTTGGGACAGAAGTGGTGGGAGAAATATATAGGGGTGCAGGCGAGTTGATTCAAGCGGACACTCCGGAACTAAATGAAATTATTGATAATTACAAGGGATTATTGCAACAAGCAGGGAAAGAAGTGGTCAAAGAGGGTAAAATTTTGGAAAAGACCCAGGAAAAATTAAATAAACCTTTAATTCCTCATGAACAATACATTAAAATGGCTAATAAGTACTGGAAGAAAAGAGTAGATAAATAATTGGCTCAGGTACTAAAATTTTAAGAATGGGAGTAAAAATATTATGACAGGAACTATGCGTTACTTAACGTACTCCAATTATTTAAAACAAAAGTACGGCCAAAAAGTCTATAAATTGCCGGTTAATCTTCCAGGGAGCTGTCCAAATAGAGATGGAAATATAGGGGATGGAGGATGTATTTTTTGTGATGAAGAGGGCTCAGGCTTTGATCTTTTACCCAATTACATGGATATTAAAGAACAGATAGAAAAAAACAAGGTTTATTTTGCCAAAAGATTTAAAGCTAAAAAATTCGTTGTTTATTATCAGGCTTTCACCAACACTTACATGCCTTTGGAGGATTTTAAAAACATAATTAAAGCCAGTGGGGATGTGGAAGATATTGTTGAGATATCCGTATCAACAAGGCCTGATTGTATCAGCGATGAATATCTAGATGCCCTAAAGAATCTTCAAGAAGAAAAGGGACTTGAGATAAATGTTGAACTTGGCTTGCAGACGGTAAATTATCATACCTTGAAAAGAATAAACCGGGGTCATACTCTGGCAGAGTTCTTGGATGCTGTGAAAAGGATAAAAAATAAAGGTTTTTCAACCTGTGCCCATTTAATTTTGAACCTCCCCTGGGATACCATGGATGATACCCTTGAATCTGCTAAAGTGATATCAGCCCTGGAAATAGAGCAGGTTAAACTTCATTCTTTATATATAGTTGAAGGTACTACACTTGGGGAATTGTATAAGCGGGGAGATTTTGAAATAATTTCACTGGATGAATATGTTAAAAGGGTTGTTAATTTTTTAGAGCATCTTTCTGAGGGTATAGTTGTTCAGCGCCTGGTGGGCAAAGGACCCAAGGATAGACTTTTGTTTAACAACTGGGATAGAAGTTGGTGGCATATAAAGGATAGAATTGAGAAGGAATTAGAAAAGAAAGGCACCTGGCAAGGGAAAAAATGTGATTATTTGAATGGAAAAGCCCTGTCAAAATTCAAGTAATGCTTTTGTAAATAAATCCTTCGCAAGCCACATTATTTGTGGTAAAATCTAATATTAGAATACCCGGGTAAAATAAGGGTTAGAAGCAATTTTGTTCAATTCTGAATAAAATATTAATATTAGGGAAAATGAAGGGGGACTTAATTTTGTCTGAGTTGATCTGGGACAAAAACTATGAATGTATGGACAGGGAAGAAATGAGAAAACTGCAGTCAAAAAGGTTAAGGAACTTAGTTCAAAGGGTGTATAAGAATGTTCCTTATTACCGCAAGCTTTTTGATGAACGGGGGATAGAACCTGGTGATGTAAAAGGAATAGAGGATTTGGATAAACTCCCTTTTACTTCCAAAGATGCTCTTAGGGAAAATTATCCATATGGACTATTTGCAACTCCACTGTCTAAAATAAATAGGACCCATGCTTCTTCTGGTACTACAGGAAAGCCCACTGTAGTAGGTTATACTAAGAACGATCTTGATATGTGGGGCGATCTTATTGCTAGAATGGCGACTCAGGCTGGAGTTACAGAAGAAGATGTGGTACAGGTATGTTATGGATATGGACTTTTTACAGGAGGACTTGGATTTCATTACGGGCTGGAAAAAATCGGAGCCACGATAATTCCAGCTTCAGTAGGTAATACCAAGCGTCAAATCATGCTGATGGAAGACTTAGGTACCACTGTACTTGCCTCTACACCTTCCTATGCCCTTTATATGGCCGAAGCCATAGAAGAATCTGAACACCAGCGAGAAAACATTAATATCAGGCTTGGCCTCTTTGGTGCTGAGCCCTGGACAGAAAACATGAGGGATCAGTTAAAATCCAAACTCAAAATAACTCCTTCGGATAATTATGGCTTGAGTGAAATAATTGGCCCAGGAGTTTCAGGTGAATGTCCGGCCTTTAAAGGACTTCATATTGCTGAGGACCATTTTTTACCTGAAATTATTGATCCGGAAACAGGTGAGAGCTTAGATTATGGAGAAGAAGGTGAGCTTGTTTTTACTACTTTAACCAAGGAAGGTTTTCCTGTAATCAGGTACAGGACCAAGGATATATCAACTCTTTGGGAAGAACCTTGTGATTGTGGTCGCACTACTCTTCGGATGAATAAAGTAACAGGGAGAACAGATGATATGATAATTATTCGAGGAGTAAATGTATTCCCTTCTCAGGTAGAAAGCGTGTTAATGGGTGTCAAAGGTATTGCACCTCATTATCAAATCTACGTGGACAAAAAAGGTTATCTAGATGAATTGAGTGTGGTAGTTGAATTAGAGGAAGAACTGTATGCCGGTGGGCTTGATATAAAAGCTATGGAAAACAAAATCAGAAAAAAATTGGGTTCTGTATTAACCATAGATGTTAATGTTAAATTAGTAGAACCAAAATCTATTGAACGTACAGAAGGCAAGGCACAGCGAGTTATTGATAGAAGGGAAGAAGTGTAGGCATAGGTTATTTTGACCAACAAGCAATAATCAGACTTTTAGTGGCAATTATTTATCAATTAACTTGTATTAACTTGGAGGGAACATAATGAAAAAAACATTGATGTCTGGAAACGAGGCAATAGCCCGAGGAGCTTATGAAAGTGGAGTAAAGGTGGGGGCAGCCTACCCGGGTACGCCTAGTACGGAGATATTACAGAATATAGCAAATTATGAGGAGATTTATGCTCAGTGGTCTTCAAACGAAAAGGTTGCCCTAGAAGTTGGAATTGGTGCTTCTCTAGGGGGAGCTAGAACCATGGTTGCAATGAAGCATGTAGGTGTAAACGTGGCTGCAGACCCCCTGATGACTTTATCTTATACTGGTGTAAACGGTGGTCTTGTCCTAGTTTCCGCCGATGATCCCGGGATGCACAGCTCCCAAAATGAACAGGATAACCGAAATTATGCCAAGTTTGCAAAAATTCCGATGCTAGAACCATCGGATAGTCAGGAAGCAAAAGAATATGTGGGACATGCCCTAGAAATTAGTGAACAATTTGATCTGCCTGTGATGTTGAGAGTAACAACCAGAATATCCCACGCGCTGACCCAGGTTGAGCTAGAGGAACCGGGTGAGTTTGAAGTCAAGGATTATAAAAAGGATAAAGAAAAAAATGTTATGATTCCGGCATATGGTCGGGTTAGACACGAAATTTTAGAGGAAAAGAATAAAGAATTAAAGGAATATAGCGAATCTTGTTCTCTTAATTACATAGAGTGGAACGATAGAGATATAGGTGTGATTACTTCTGGGATATGTTACCAATATGTTAAAGAAGCACTTCCTGAGGTGTCATGCTTAAAGCTGGGAATGTCTAATCCTTTTCCCAGGGAGTTGGTTAGAGAATTTGCCTCCGGGGTAAAGAAACTCTATGTGGTTGAAGAATTGGATCCATTTTTTGAAGAAAAAATTAAAGCTATGGGGATAGATATCCAGGGTAAAGAATTATTTCCATTGAATGGTGAGATAAGCTCAGCTATGATTCAGGAAAAAATTAAAGGAAAAGTAGAATATGAAGCAATAGAATTAGTGGATTATAATGCAAAGGAGATACCCCCCAGACCACCTGTTATGTGTCCTGGATGTTCTCATAGAGGTGTTTTTTATACCTTGAATAAACTGAAATTGATAGTAACCGGTGATATAGGTTGTTATACCCTGGGATGCTTGCCACCCCTAGAAGCAATTGATAGCTGTGTTTGCATGGGAGCAAGTATTGGAAATTCCCTGGGGATGGAAAAGGCAAATCCTGATCTAAAAGGTAAAATTGTAGCGGTGATTGGTGACTCTACTTATTTTCATTCTGGCTTGACGGGCACTCTGGATATTGCTTACAACCTGGGGTCATCTACAGTTATAATCCTAGATAACAGAACTACTGCCATGACAGGCCATCAAGACCACCCGGGGACTGGAAAAACCTTAAAGGGTGAAGAGACCAAGACGGCAAATCTTGAAAGTGTTGTCAAAGCTTTAGGGATAGATCGAGTGAAAGTGGCTGATCCTTTGGATCTGAAAACCACCAGGGAGGTAATTAAGGAGGAAGTTAACTCTGATGAGGCTTCTGTTATTATATTCAGAAAGCCATGTGCCCTTCTGGAGAAGAGAAAGGGCGAACCTTTCAAAATAGATGAAGACAAGTGTATTTATTGTAAAGCATGCCTTAAGCTTGGCTGTCCTGCCTTGATGAATTTTGTTCTAGAAGAAAAAGTGAAGGTAGAAAAAACAATGTGTACTGGATGTACATTGTGTATGCAGGTTTGTAAACAAAGTGCTATTATGAAGGCTGGTGATAATGATGAAGGATAGTCCTGTTAGTAACTTGGATATTCTATTGGTCGGGGTCGGTGGTCAAGGTACAATTTTAGCCAGCAGGATAATTTCTCAAGTGGCCATGGATAATGGCCTCGAAGTTAAAATTTCGGAAGTTCATGGGATGGCCCAGAGGGGTGGGAGTGTAGTAACTCATCTGAGGATGGGCGATACAGTCTATTCTCCTTTGATACAGATGGGACAAGCTGATGTAATAGTTGCCTTTGAACAGCTAGAAGCTTGGAGATGGTTACCTTATTTACATAAAGAGGGGGTTGTAATCCTAAATACTCAGGTTATAAGCCCTGTCCCTGTTATTTCAGGCTACCAGGAATATCCGCAAAACATAGTAAACAGGATTAAGGATAGTGTTTCTAGAACCGTAGATTTAAACGCCCAGGAAATAGCAAAAGAATCCGGTAATGATAGAACCGCTAATGTGGTTCTCTTGGGTGTCCTTGCAGCCAGGTTGGGTTTTTCAAAAGAAAGTTGGAATTATGCTCTTGAGAATACAATACCTAAAAAAGTTTTAGAACCCAACAAAAAAGCCTTTGAAATGGGCTATCAGCAGCTGTAATAACAAGGGTGATAACAAGATAAGATTGTGGCGGTCGAGAAAACTCGACCGCTTTTTCTATAGTATAGTAAAATAAATCAGTTATTTTCATTACTGGTTAGTGCTTTTAACAAATCCGGGTAACTGTTGGTAACTATAAATTACTAGTATATGATTTGGCTGACAAAAAATGATATAATTAGCGAACTTTTTTTATCATCAGGCGTCTAAGAGTTAAAAGCAGCAATAAAATGGAGGTGGATTTATTTAATTGAAACATCTAACAATAATTTCTTGTTTAACAATTCTTTTATTGGCCTTAATTGCTACACCTGTATATGCTGAAACTGATGAGGGTGAAGACATAATAATATATATAGAAGATAAGGAAATTAGTGAAGAATTAGAGCCAATTATTCAGAATGATAGGACCTATGCCCCTGTTAGAAATTTAGCAGAGGCCCTAGGAGCTGAAGTGAAGTTTGAAGCGGAAGATAGCAGGATAATAATTACCCGTGATTCTTTGGAAATAAGTATGTGGGTAGACACCGAATATGTAATAGTAAATAATAAAGAAACAGAAACCGAATCCCCTGTATTTATTGATGAGGACAGATCTTATGCTCCCTTAAGGTTTTTGGCAGAATGGTTTGATTATGATGTGTCCTGGAATGAAGAAGAGCGAAAGATCGAATTGATTGCGGAAGAAGATGATGATAAAGATGAAAAAGAAAAGATTATAAGTTATCAAGAGCCTGAATTTGAGGTTGAATTGAAAGATAAGGAAATAGAGTTTAAGATGGATTTAGAAGCTTCAAAAACAGTTTATGATGAAGGTTATGAGATTGATTTAAATTATTACGATGATGAACATAAAATTATTTTAGAAGAATTTGAAGAAGATAAGTTAAATCTGTACTTTACTGGAGAGAGATATAAAAAGACAATTGAGAGCTTTGATGATCCCCTTCTAGAACAAATTCTAATCAAACCGCTACTGGATGAGGATTTCATAAGTGAATTCGAATTAAAGGATGAATTAAAAGAAGAAGATGATGCAGATAATGATTCAGACAATGGTCAGGAAATAGAAATAGAAGATATCGATGTTGAAGCTAGGGAAGATTTAGATGAATTATTAAAGCGGGGAGTTAATATTAATAAATTGAGCATAGATTTAAATTATTCTATCCCCTCTGAAAATATTGAAGTAAAGGATAAGCTAGATAAAGAGTTGAGGGTAAATATAGATAGGCTCTTTGAAGAATTGGAAACAGAACGAGATGTTGAAAGAGGTTTAAAGTACAGAAATGTCAGAATGGGCGTTGAAGATGGTCCTATCAATATAAATAAATTGTACTTTGGACCCGAAGACAGCGATTTGACAATGGACCTGACAATTGCAGAAGACAGTATTAAGAGTAACGAGTTAATTGAAAGCATGGCCGAGAGAAAAGACGCTAAAGCAGCGATTAATGGTGGTTACTTTCATTGGCAGGGCAATCCCCTTGGATTGACTGTTAGGGATGGACTCCTCATAACAAGACCAATGAACAATTCTAGTGCATTTATAATGGATGTGGATAGAGAAAATGCCGAGATAAAGCAAATCGATATGGGGAATGATCATAGAATAATTGTAGAGGATAATGATTTAGACTTTAGTGTTGATTCCTTGAATAGAGAAATGAATCCGGGAGAAGCTTTGATTTACACGGCAGAGTACGGAGATGAAACAGGCACTAGAGATATCAAAGATGAGAATGATGATAATGATGATGATGATAAGGAAAAAGAAAGCCATTTAGAAATTGTAGTAGAGAAGGGTGAGGTAGTAGATATTAAAGATGGTAATAGTGAAATTCCTTACTATGGCTATGTTATATCTATTGATAAAGATCACCCGGATTTAAATAAGTATAAAGAAAAAATTCAAGTTGGGGATAAGGTTAGTCTAGACTGGGATTTTAAATCAGACTTATCAATAAATGAAGTTTCTTTTGCTCTTGGAGCTGGGCCTGGATTACTATTTGATGGTGAAGTTGACGTCAGGGTTGAACCTGAGAAGGTTGCAGATAATATCAGTACAGGTAGAAATCCAAGGACTGCTATTGGAATATTTCCCGATGGGGAGTTATTGCTGATGACAGTGGACGGTAGAGATCTAGGTAAAAGTATAGGGTTTGAATTAGAAGAGCTAGCAGAATACTTTAAAGAATTGGGGGCAGAAAGTGCTCTCAACCTTGATGGTGGAGGCTCTACTCAAATGTGGCTTGAAGGGGAGATTGTCAACCATCCTTCAGGGACTATCCTTAGAAGCATCGGTAATGCTCTAGTTATAAAGTGACTTTAGAAAAATATAATAAAGCACCCCGGATTATAAAGTCCGGGGTGTATATTGTTAAGGAAGGTGAGATTGTTGGCTGCTTATCAATGGAGAAAACAATGTATTTGTGGTTGGTTGGCTCCTTGGGGTGAGATTTATTATTGTAATTCATATTGTCACAGGTACCTGGCAGAAGAATTGGTGGATAAATTCCAAATAGACAGCAGAGGTAATATCAATGCCGATTTTGTGCTAGAAAAAGAAGGTTTCATTAGAATAACTGAGGACAATGTATATTCTATGTCTACCAGTATGTACAGTATTGATGATGAGGGCTTTTTTAGAAAAGTTACCGGTAAGCAAATTGAGTTTTTGTTAGATCATTACTATGACTTTAACGAAGAGCAAAGACTTGCAATAGATGAAATAGTCAAATTATCCGGCTTATGAGCTTTTGGGATAAAATTTTAGGGATTAGTATTCCAAATCATACTCTTCCCAATCCCCGGATTTTATTTCAAAAATTAAGCTTTTACTGACGGGATAATTAAAAATATAGATCCAGGCTTTTACTTCCTTTTGATTTTCTGTGAAAACTGGTTTAACTCTTCTTATATACAGGCTTGTGCTTTCCATTTCTGGCCTGTACCCTTCTAAAAAATCAACATCTCTCAACACATCTTGATAATGTGCATCCTTTATGTATACCAGATCTCCCCTTATCCAGTTCTCGCCTTCAGGCATATAAGCGGGTAAATTGCCATAAGAATACAAAGTTCCTCTGACCCATGCAGGGTATTCTTTTTTCGTTTTATTTTTAAAGTAATACTCATAATTATTCTGTCCATTTCTCAAAGTTCCATAGACAAAAAAGGGGAAAAACTCTTCCATTTTTTTACCTCCTCAATAGGCTTAGTTAAAATTTTGTTTCTCATAATGATATCATAAAAGGTGGGTTAATCGCCAAAATAAAAGAAATATTGACATAGGAAAAATTATAATTTACTATGTAAGTAATTACTTACTTACATAATTGCTTAAAATACAATGGGGGAAAGATTATGAATAGCGAAACCGGTTCAACTAAAGATACTATAATTAACACAGCAAGATCTATTTTTGCCAGGAAAGGTTTTAAAGGGACAACTACAGCAGAAATAGCAAGATCAGTTGGTATCTCTGAAGGAACCATCTATCGTCATTTTGAAAGTAAAGAAGAGTTAATGATGGAATGTATAAAACCTATATTTGATTACATGTTGAAAAATGCTCAAAATGATATTTTTTCAGAAGCAAGTAATTTACGAGAACTGATTTATAAAGGGTTGGAAATTCGTTTAAAATTATTTGAAGAGAATTATGATATTTTTAGAATATTATTCAATGAACTACCTTACTCTGAGGAAATGATTAACCATTATATGAAATACATTTTTGATCATGAAGATAAGGTAAATGAATTGATGGGAAAGATGGATGAATTGGGGACATTAGAGCGCTCTAGGAACTTTTTTCTTTTCATGTTGGGTCAAATAATGTCTTTATGGATGTATATCAATTTTAAAGATTGGTCATGTAATAAGAATATTGATTTAAATGTTCAGATGCTTGAAATCTCTGAGGAACATATTTTGGATGATTTAACTGACTTTATATTGTACGGTCTTTCTGGTAAGCCAGAAACTCAGGATAGGTAATAAAATAATTAAGTTTATAATCCTGAAGGGGACGATTTTTCATGAGTAAAAATGCGATTATCACGGCGAAAAATATTAATATGAGATATCAGATGGGTGAGGTGGCAGTATATGCCCTTAGAGGGGTGGATTTTACCTTATTTGAGAAGGAGCTTGTTGTAGTTCTTGGTCCTAGCGGTTCAGGTAAAAGTACTTTGATAAATATTGTGGGTGGAATGGATAGAGCAAGTGAAGGTGAATTGTATTATGGAGATAAACCCCTTCACAATGCAAGTGAGAGGGAGCTTACACTTTATAGGCGAAGTGAAGTTGGCTTTATTTTTCAATTTTATAACCTAATGCCTAATTTGACTGCATTTGAAAATATAGATTTATCGGTACAGATAGCAAGTAACCCTTTCAAAATTGAAGAGTTGTTATCCCAGATAGGACTTTTGGACCGTAAAGATCATTTTCCATCCCAGCTATCGGGGGGAGAACAGCAGAGGGTCGCCATTGCAAGGGCTCTTGCTAAAAATCCTATGATGTTATTATGTGACGAGCCCACAGGTGCCTTAGATCTTCCTACCGGCATACAAATTTTAAAATTACTCCGAGACTTTTGTGATAAATATAAAAAAACCGTAGTTATAATCACCCACAATGAAGCGATAAGCAAAATGGCTGACAGGGTATTCTCATTAAAAGATGGAATGATTGAAACTGTAATAGAAAATGAATCCCCCCTTGAGCCCGAAAAGGTGAGCTGGTAATGTTATTAAAAAAAATGTTACGGGATATCTGGTCTAA
>CAZCIZ010000076.1:0-11181 GCA_964498995.1 uncultured Clostridia bacterium
TGCTATGTGTTATATCTAAGTTGTTAACTCTATTGTACAAGTGATACTAGAAGCTTGTGACTTTAGTCATGAGAGGTTCACGCAAGCTTATAATGGGTAACTTAGAAAATAGCTTAATAGCTCAAAGGAGGAAGTTTGGTGTGAAAAAAGCGACTATTGAAACAGAAAAAGGGACAATGGTAGTGGAATTATATGAACAAGATGCACCTGGAACGGTAGAAAATTTCGTTAAATTGATTGAAGAAAAATTTTATGATGGAGTTACTTTTCACCGGGTGATACCTGGTTTTGTAATTCAGGGTGGCTGCCCTAAAGGCACAGGAACGGGTGGACCTGGATATTCAATTAAATGTGAAACTGATAATAACCCAAATAAACATATTAGAGGAAGCCTATCAATGGCTCATGCCGGTAAAGATACAGGAGGAAGTCAGTTTTTTATCTGTTATGCTCCTCAGCCTCATTTAGATGGGAAGCATACTGTCTTTGGTAAAGTGATAGAAGGGGATGAGGTAATAGATAAGATCTCAAAAGGAGATAAAATTATTAAAATGACAGTAGAAGTTTAATAAATTAGCCAGCGGAGAAGCATTTAAACGAAGCTATGTTTAAGGTGGTGCTTTTAGGTATGGGTGAAACTGTAAGTGTTGTTAAATTCAACGAAAACAGCGAAAGCATAAAAGAGGCTGTTGAAAAATGTGATGGTTTTAGTGAACTAAGACCAGACGATAAAGTATTTATTAAGCCTAACCTGGTGTTTTGGGATAGGGTTTATCCTTTCCCTAAATTTGGTGTTTTGACAACTACTATTTTGATTGAGGAAGTTGTTAAATTACTAAGGGAGCATGGCTGTACTGATATTTCCATTGGTGAGGGAAGTATGGAGTTTAAGGAGCTAGGTTCTAGTACTAAGGAAGCTTTTGATGGTCTTGGTTATAATAATTTGAGAGAAAAATACGGAGTGGACCTGGTTGATTTCAATGATGGGCCTTTTACAAAGGTTGATCTTGACGGTGGGGATATAAGCTTAGATGTTAGTGATCATGTGTTAAATGCTGACTTTATAATTAACCTACCCGTTCTAAAAACTCACAGCACAACAAAGGTATCTTTGGGCCTAAAAAATCTAAAAGGTTGTATCGATACCCGCTCTAAGATGTTCTGTCATCATGAGAAAATTTCTCTTGATCACTTCATCAGTAAACTTGGGAAAAAGATATCCCCGGATTTAACTATCATAGACGGAATATACAGCTTGGAAAAAGGGCCTTTCATAAACGGTAAAGCACATAGGACTGATATTTTGGTTGCTTCAAAGGATTGCTTTGGAGCAGATGTAGTGGGAAGTGAACTTCTAGGATTTTCTCCTGAAGATATCTTTCATTTAAAAGATTATCGAGAAAATTATAATAGAAGTTTTGATGAAATAAAGGTAACAGGTGAAGACATAGAGGATGTCAAAACACCTTTGGAGTGGGACTGGGAATGGTTAGAGGATAATTCTGGTCCGCCTGCTTTCAAAAAGTTAGGTGTCGGGGGCGTGTATTATCCTAAATATGATAATACACTTTGTTCAGGATGTTCCTTTTTGAATAATGCTATGCTTATTTTACTGCTTGATGCTTATCAAAGAGGCCCTTTTCAGGATATGGAGTTTTTGTCAGGCAAAAGGATGGTTTCAGAAGGTGGTTATGACAAAACAGTACTACTTGGTAAGTGTGCAGTTAATCTTAATAAAAATAATTCTAAGATAAATGAAAAAATTGAGATCAAGGGGTGTCCTCCGAATCTATCTAAAATCGCTAGCACCCTAAAAGAAAATGGAATAGAAGTAAAAGAAAAGGCTTATTACCAGTATAGGAAAAGCCTTTTGAAACAATATGAACAAGATAAAGACAAGTTTAAGGAAGAACATTTTTAGCTAAAAAATTAATAAAAAATTAAAATTAACCAGGGATTTTAAAATGTCAGAGTGAAAGTCAAAGTGTGGTTCTTAGAGAAACAATTTAGGATAATATTGCTCTTTTAACGATTAATCACCCCCAAGCTATGAATGTTTTGGATGCTGATGTTTTGGATGAGCTTTATGA
This sequence comes from uncultured Clostridia bacterium, assembly GCA_964498995.1. Classification (GTDB taxonomy): domain Bacteria; phylum Bacillota; class Natranaerobiia; order Natranaerobiales; family Natranaerofabaceae; genus Natranaerofaba. The sequence goes on from CAZCIZ010000076.1 coordinate 2,091, forward strand.
AAAGAAAAGATGAGGATAGTATTAAATGTGTAATTATCACAGGGAGTGGTGACAAAGCATTTGTAGGTGGAGCGGATAATAAGTAGTAAAGATACAGAGGTATTATCTCTTTTGTTGATTAATATTGAAAACTATATAGAAATTATAAACAATTTAGGACATAGTTATTCTAACGAGTTTTTACAAACTATAGGCTTTGAAATAGAAAAAAGGTTCCCGATACAAGGGGAAGTCTATAAAGTTTATCATAATAAATTTGCTTTATTGGTTAAAAATGTTAACAAAAATGAATTGAAGCATTTTGCTGAAAATTTGGCCGAAAAACTGGAAGAACCATTGGAGTTTAACAACATTCCGATTTACCTTGATACACAAGTAGGAATTGCTGTTTATCCGGAAAATGCTCATGATGAAAATACACTTTTTCAAAATGCATATCTTGCTGTGTATAAAGCAGAAGAAAAAAGAAAACGATTTGCCTTTTATGATGAATCTTACAATGAAGCCGGTAAGAATAATTTCTTTTTGCTTGGCGAAACCAAATCAGCACTTGAAAATAATAATTTTGTTATTTACTATCAGCCCAAAATAACCTTAAAAGATGGAAGTGTTGATGGAGCCGAGGCCCTGATACGGTGGAATCATCCAAAAAAGGGAATGATTCCGCCGGGAAACTTTATCCCGCTGATAGAAAATACTGCCTTGATTAATAAATTAACGTACTGGATATTAGAAAAAGTAATAATTGACATACATGAAATGTCAAAAGAAGGAATTGATATAAATATTGCAGTTAATATTACCCCCCGCAACCTCGAAGCAAATTTTCCTGAGGAAATAAAAAATTTACTTACATACTACGGAGTTAGTCCAGAGCGCATTGAGCTAGAACTTACCGAAACGGATATCATGAAAGAATTTGCAGTAGCTGAGGAAGTATTAACCACCTTAGGGGGTAGGGGAATTAAAATATCCATTGATGATTTTGGCACAGGGTATTCATCTCTGGCTTATTTAAAAAACCTTCCCATTAATAATATAAAAATAGACCAGAGCTTTGTAAGGAATATAATTGAGGACCCCAAAGACAGAGAAATTGTTACTACCGCTATTAAAATGGGAATGATCTTGGATAAGCAAACAATAGCTGAAGGAGTGGAATCTAAAGAAGCCCTAAACTTATTAAAAGAATTAGGCGGCGATTATGCTCAAGGTTACTTTATTAGCAAACCTAAACCTTATCAAGATTTTATCCAATGGTATAATGATTATAATAATTCTGATAATAATTTATTAACATAAGTTTCAGTACCGATCATCTCTAAAAAAATTTTTTATTTAACGTGAAATTTAGGTTATAACTGGTCTAATAGGGAGGAATGGGCTTTATGTTAAAAAGGCGGTTTGGTTTAATGGTAGCTTTGCTTATAATTATACCTTCTATAGCCATTATAATAAAAGAAGCATTGAGAAATAAATTGGAAGAGTTCAAAAAAGGTGTAAAGAATGATGATGATGTTACTTTTTTGATTTTAAAAAAACAAATTTAAAATTATCAGGTGATTTAATACGTAATATAAATAACCAGAAATTATCAATACTATAGGTCATTTAGTGGATTTAGTAACATCTGAAAGGCTAAAAAAATTGCAAGATATGAAAAACGGATTTACAAACTCAGGATCAAAAAGATAAGGCTTACCTTGTTTTATAAATATCACCCTTATGGGTGATGTTTTTTTGAGGTTTAGCATGTAAACTGATAATTAATAAGCTGTACCTAATCTTAGCAGGTGCAAATAATAAATACTGGTGGTGACACTATGAAGAATGTAAAGTGGATGTGCTTATTTTTTATTCTTTTGGCCTTTTTTTCTTTTGCTTTTTTTCCTGGTTGTTCACCAGAAGCAGAGCCTGATGTTGATGAAAATGAAAGTATTAATAATGATAATGGCAGTTTTAACGAAGCTTCAGAAAAAGCGAAAGCTGAAAGTGAAAGCCCGGTAGAAACTGTAGATAAAGAAAAGGATGAACCTGGGGAAGAAGGCAGCGGAACTTTTGGATGGGCCACTTTTGTCTCCGAGGAACATGGTTTTTCTATTGACTACCCTGATACATGGATTGTGATGGAACCTGGTAGCAGTTCTATTGTTATTTTTAGACCTTATGAAGGTACCCAAACAACTATAGAGGTCAGTTATTATAAGTCAAATTTTGCCGATTACACTTATGACAACTATATAGGAAATTTAGTTGATAGAACCAGAAGAATTCGCAGTGATGCAGAATTTGGAGAGACCCAGAGCTTAGAGATTAATGAACATCCCTTTGTGATGCATGAATATAACTGGACAATCGAAGATCTTGGTGATTTAGGTATGTACGCTAGAGGATACTATACAGCTAACGAATATGGGTTTACAATTAGGCAGGTGATCCAGGAAGACGAACTTGATGAACTCCTGCCTATTGTTGATCAAATGCTTGAGTCCTTCCAATTTCAATAGATACCCACATGTTTAGGCTTACTACAGGAACCTCCACTCGAACTGCTTCGCTTAGTTGGAAAGATATGTCGTTATATTGAAGAAGTTGCCAAGTTCCCTTTATGAAAAACGTACAAGAAAAAGAATTTTTGATTTGATGTGTAACTCAGGTATAAGCTAAGTTAAATTCTAAACGAAGGAGGGAACCATAGTGAAAACCGGATTGAGAGTAGTGGTTGTAGGAGCTGTTACCCTGGTGTTTGCAGTAGGGTTTATAATTTTAGGTTATTTATTAAATGAGGCTGGAATTTACGGTCCTTACGTGAGCAACATGGGTTTTCTTACCGAATGGTCTGTATGGCAGTTGTTAGGGATGCCTTTTTCTGTACTGGTCGCCCTAGCCGCTTACTGGCTTACTCGTCCTCGGGCTCACAGTTAAATATAATTCAGTTCTATTGACAGTAATTATCAAATGGGTTTTGGCCATCAAAATAGCAGGCTTTTTGATTTAGAAACGCTTGAGGAAGAGAGGAGATAAAATGCGGAGGCAATGGTATCTTTCCCGGGAAGGGGAGCAGTACGGTCCCTATAGCTGGGAAGAAATAGTATGTTTTGTACGGGAAGGTAAGCTGGGGCGAAAGGACCTGCTCTGGAGTCAGTCCAGTGGCGACTGGCAGCGGGCAGAGCAGCTGCCCGGGCTCTTTTCTGCCGCCCCTAGCCCCGGCCTTGGCCTTGACCACCGCAAAAAGACCGGTGCTCCTACAAGCAGCTCCAAGGGGGGCAAACGGAGCCTGATCATAAAATTGGCTGCGGCAGGCATGGTGATCATGCTGGCTGCACTGTTCCTTATTCTCACATCCACAGACGATGAAAACAAAGTACGCATTGATGAAATCTTCCCCCTAGAGGGACCGGTGGGTACCAGCGTGACCATCACAGGCCGCAACTTCGGTGCTTCCCCGGGCGAAAACACCATATATTTCAATGAAACAGAAGCCTGGATGCTAGCATGGAGTGATACGGAAATCCGCGCCAAGGTGCCCCCCAGCACCGAAACAGGAACGATCACCCTCATTAAAGATGGGGAACGCGTCACAGGGGATACCTTCACCATCCGGGAAAAACAACTGGAATTGATGGCGGAAGAAACTATCACGCCTTCAGCTGAATTCCAGGAAATAAATCACGAAGAGATCGGAGTCTTGCTGCCACCCGAATTCACAGCAAAAGAGCTGCCTCTGGTCATTAGTAGGGTAAGCAACGCGCCGGGCTATGTCGATGAAATGTATGCGGATACGCCCGTATACAAGATAACCATGGGTGATAAGAGACAATTCGATGACTATTTCAGAATCCGGATACCCCTGGACGAGGAAATGGAGGAAAACGGCCCTATAAGGCTAGCCTATTGGGATGAAGACTTTCTCGAATGGACGCCCCTGCCCACTGAAGTGGACGAAGAAGAGGGCTTTGTTTACGGTTATACCGATCACCTGACCATGGTCAGATTCATGGGCTTTACTATTAATGATCTCAATCATATGCATTTAGGCGGAGATCATTTTATAGTTGCTTATGATCTTGGTGACATATTTGATATTGAAGATCAACGCATAACCGACATTAATTCTATGGCCTTGCATACAGGAAGTCTGCTTGACCAAATCTACAACCGGTATAATGACGTATTGGGGGACGACTACTCGCCGGACTACTTTTATGGTGAACGGAGCTGGTGGGATCGGACTACTGGCCGTAAAACTGACACGAGACCTATTGTTTGGATCGATTCCAAAAATAACGAGGCTGGAGGCATTTATAACTGGAAGTCAAGGCGGATCAGTTTGCCCACCAGCTATGCGAGTTATGAGGAACTAGCGACCACCATTGGGCATGAGCTGTTCCATGCATTTCAGCACAACGGGCGCGATAAGACCAAAAGGTTAACGATTGCGGAGATGGCCGGGGGGAGAAGGTGGCTCATGGAAGCCACGGCAGAATATGCCGCCTATTATGTGGCTACTGATATAGGGTTAAAGAGACTTCATTCAAATACATGGCCTCAAAACCATTTAGAGCATTTTAGCAATCGGGAAGATGGCCACGAATACGGCATGGCTGCTTTTATTCATTTTTTAGTAGAAGAAGGAGCAGACTTTGGTAATATGTGGAGGTATATCGTAGACAACCGGCCCATGCTGCAGAAAGCCTTTGAGGATTATGTACTTACTACTGTTGGGAGTACCACTACGAGTATATACCGGGAATTCTGGCACCGTATACTGGCCGATAGTAAAATGCCGGGTGTTGACCATCTAAATGATCTTATTCCTGGCTTCCGGTCAATTGCTGTAAGATTTCGTGACTTTGCCGAATTAGATGAGCTTTCTGAGACAAGGAAGATAGAGATCAACCAAGATTGGTCAATGAATGTACTTTGGGTTACAACAGCTCAGTATGATAACGATGGTAAGGCATTGATAAATGTAGAACCGGAAGGTGAAATACCTGATGGGGTACGTGTAGATGTGCTTAAAGTGGCTAACTTTAATGAATATCGTCCAGAAGGAAAAGATGAAACTGTCACCACCTATAACAAGGTACCGGGGGGAAAAGAACCGGTAGGGTCCTTGTATCCTGAATCAGAAAGATTAGAAGGAATAACAACGTATTTACAGTTTGAAATGGATGAAGCTGAGGATGAGATTTTGATTATTACGGCATATGGTAGCAGAGGTGGAGTAAACTTTGATTTAAAAATAAGCCAGTTGTCCTTTGAAGTAGATCCTGCTGAACTCCTTGAAGTAGATCGTGAAGAAGAATACGAATTCACTGCTACAATTTATAATGTTCCCCGGGCTATTTCAGATATAACTTTTAGGTGGAAACTTGAAAATGGGAAAGTTATAACCGAGCAAGATTATAAGAACCATGGTGACAAAATAAGTGATACCCTTGAGTTTAGCTTTAGCAGTACCATGGGCCGTATAGACATACAAAATTTAGAAGTAGAGGTATTTGATTCAGCGGACGGTACTGTTATTGAATCTGACACCGTAATGGTTGAAAAACAACCGGAAGTAAGAATTCTAGGGGACAGGAATATTTCCCTTAATCTGACAGGAACGGCTGAATATTTTCAATATGAGCATTCATTTGAAGCTGTAGCTTCACCGGATGACACAAATCATCGGTTTCAATGGAATTTTGGAGATGGTCATACATTCAGTGAAGAAGGTAAAAGTTCGACTTATAATCATATTTTTGAAGACCTGCAAGTAGGGGATGAATTTCGTCCTACAGTAGAGCTTTATAGCAAGGAAGGAGAATTTCTGGCAGAGGACAATATTTTTATAAAAGTGTTTCGTGAGAATGGAAAAGATGAAGATGTAAGACAAGAAGATAATATAGAGTTAAGTATTTATGATCCTTATCGAGGCCATATCACTGATAAAAATGTAAAATACCAATATCCCTCTGGTTATGAGTATTTTTCTTTAGATTTCTCTTTTGTTGCTCATTATAAATTACTCGATCCAGACGGAACTATAGAATTTGATTTTGGCACAACGAATGCCCAAGGGATGAATGAAACATGGCCTAGAGTTTTAACCTATCCGGCCAGCACAGGCACAACCAGTGGGGTTAGAAGTGATATTGAGCTAAAAGATGGCTATCATCATATATCTATACCACATAAATATTATACGAAGGATAATAACATAAATCCTACAGTACGCATGTATGATTCTCGTGGAAATATATTAGGAGAGGATAGTATAAACATAATTTTTGAAATAACTGATAGCAGCGGTGGACCGGATTATAGTCGGGTAGTGCCTGAAGGGGATTGATTATTTAAGGGGGGTCCCTAAAAATAAGTAAACCTAGATTCTACATCAGCAAATCGATAACTGCTTGATTAAAGGTGCTAAAAAAGTAGAGAATTGGTGTCGATAATGGTTAAATATAGAAAATTTACCTGGATTCCTCATAAAAAATGCTCAAAAAAAGGAGATTTTGATTTGACGTAGAACTTAGGTGGTAGAATTAAAATACCACATTTTAGTTTTGGGGGTGGAAAAATGAGTTTAGATACTAGGCATCCCCGTTATTATTTAGAAACGATAAAAGGTATCTCTCCATTTTCATTTTTTGATGAACATACTATTGAATTAATAATTGATGACTTGACTATTAAACACTATCCTCCAGGAAAATATGTTTTTAGTAATCAGGAAAAGAGTAAAGGATATTTATTTATGGTTTTGTCCGGAAAAGCGGAAGTGATGATTGAAAAAGGAGCTAAAGAATTAAAGGGCGGTGAAAAACAGCCTTATAACTTTTTTGGTGAAGCAGGATTTTTTACTGGCGAACAATATACAAGAGCCGTTAAAGCTTCTGATGATAATGATCTAATATGTCTAGCTATTGATGAAGGTACTTTTGAGTTTTTATCTAACAAAAATCCAAAATTTTCACAATATTTCTTAAAAGCTCTTGGGGAGAAAGTGAAAAGACTTGATAAGAAAGATGTACAAAAAGAAGAAGCCGCAGAAGTTACAAGTTCATACAGTATTGAAAGTTCATATTTAAATACCAGTGTAAAAGAGGTCATGAATTGCCCTGTCATAAAATGTAATTATAATGATTCTGTGCAAAAAGCAGCAGAAATAATGAAAGAAAAGGATGTTAGTTCTGTCATTGTAGTAGATGACAACGAGACACCGTTAGGAATTATAACTGAAAAAGACTTAGTACATGAAATAGTGGTTAATAACTTGTCAAGTGTAAATAAAAAGGCTGAAGATGTCTACAACAATATGTTTACTTTATCACCTGATAAGGAGATCTATCATGCACTTATATTAATGATTAGAAAGAGAACTAAACATTTAGTTGTTACGAAAAATCAGGCTCTTAAAGGAATAATAACCATTAGAGACTTAATTGGCCCTAAAAGAGCAGGATTATTAAATATTATAGATAATATTGAAAAAGCTGTTACTATAGAGGAACTAAAAAAAGTCAGGAAAGATATAGATATTTTGATGGAAGAACTTGTAGAAGATAAAGCAAGTTCGAGAATGATCTGTATCTTTGTTACAGAATTTTTTGATCGATTAACATGCAAGGTAATTGAGATATGTGAAGCCGAAATGGAAGATGAGGGGCATGGTTTGCCTCCTGTGAAATATAGTTTTATCAATATGGGTAGCAGCGGCAGAAGAGAGCAGTTTATAACTACTGATCAAGATAATGGGATTATATATCAGGATATCGAAGCTTTGTCTAAAGAGCTAGATGAAAATAATGTTCAAAATTATTTTTTAGCCTTAGGGAATAAGATTATAGAAGGTCTTTATGAAATAGGTTTCGAAAAATGCCCTGGAAAAGTTATGGCAAATAATCCTAAATGGTGCCGGTCTTTTAGCAACTGGAAGAGTGAAATAGAAAACTGGGTGAAAAGACCTAAAGAAAATAATATAAGAAAAATTACGATTTTTCTAGATTTTCGACATGTTTATGGTGAGAAAAAATACAGCGAAGAACTTAAAAAGTGGACAGTTAATACTTTTAAAAAGAACAGTATTATTCAGGAATTATTGGCCAAAGATGACCTTAAAAGTAGTCCTCCGATTGGATTTTTTAATCAAATTAAGCCAAAAAAGGATAAGAAGTTTAATTATGCGTTGGATTTAAAAAAGTCAGCCTGCGTCCACATTGTTGACAGTGTTAGAATTTTTTCTATAAAAGAAGGAGTCTTACAAACAAATACTCACGATAGAATAGATTTGTTGCGAATGAAGAATGTATTTTCTCTAAAAGATGCAGAACTCATCAAATCATCTTATGAAGTAATAATGATGTTAAGGATAAAGAATAGTATAAACAAAATTAAAAAGGGAAAACAGCCAGACAATAAGATTATTTTAAAGAAACTTACCAAAAAAGAAAGAGAATCACTAAGGGAAGCTTTAACGGCTGCCAAAATGGCTCAGAGCTTAATTAACTATGCTTTTTAGAATAAATAGTTAATGATTCTAGTGCTTCTAGCCTCAACATTCATAGTAGCCCGAAGAAGATTAGCGAAGATTAACCCCATAAGTCATAGGGATGAATAAAAAACTGACTTTTTCTTATCTTTTTTTGCCCCTTATTATTTGGTAGGCACCCAATAGGCACCCATTAGCACGCTTTGTCTCACTGTGAAACTCTCTCTAGGTGCTAAGAATCCCTCTGCGGTGGTAATGGTGCCGAAGATGCGTATGGTAAAGAACCACACTGGAAAATTTTAATACTTCCTTTTCATAATGTTTTATAAAAAGCAATCAAATGGTAAATAATGTTTGTACCTAATGTAAAATTGATGTAAAATTAAACTGAGTTATCTTTATTTTTTGAGATAGGTGGTTATAATGATAATTTTATCTGACCAACAAATCGAAAATTTAAAAGAATATATGAAAAGTCAAGAAGAAGTTGTGGCACTATATTTATACGGTTCTTATGGCACTAAACACCAAACACCATTATCAGATGTGGATTTAGCCTTTTTACCCATTAACAAAGATAGCGTAGATATATATAAAGAAATGGAATTT
>CAZCIZ010000077.1:0-10764 GCA_964498995.1 uncultured Clostridia bacterium
TTGCAAATCCTTGTGAGCGTTGGTATTTAGCAAGCAATGTATCAAAAAAATTCAAATGTTTACGATTAAACTTCGTGTACCTGATTCGTAGATGTATCAATAAAAACTTTTAAATATCGGAATATACTACTGCGGTAAAATTAAAGTTTATTTTCTTACTATTCAATATTAGTTATCATTTTATTATAAAAGGTTGAATTAGTAAAGTCACTACAGCTATTATTGAATTCAATTAACAATATCCGCCAATCTACAAAAACAACCGGCGGGTACAATACCCGGCCGGCTGTTTTTGTTCATTCTATCACATAGTACGGTTTCTTTCACTAAAAACTGCAATCAAATAAAGGCATCATCATACTTTTTCTTTTTTAATATCATTTGACATTTTATCTTTCACAGTAATGGGGTCTTCTTGATTTTTTTTAAAGGCTTCCATATCTTCATCTATCTCCATAATTTTAACAAGAAGATCCGTTCTTTCCCTTCCCTTGGAATTCAAAAACTCCTCATAAAGGTTTTCTTTCGCAGTCTTTAGTGTTTTTAGGTGTGTTCGCTTCATCTTAACCCTCCTTCTTTATTGTTAAGTATATTGTTATAGGTAATCTTGGAGTGAATTAAACGCAAATTCGGTGAAAGTTTTCACGTTTAGTGCCTGACTACATTATACACCCCGTATTTAGTATTGTAAACCTTTTTCAATAATTTTTACTATTTTGAAAATATTTTTTTACTACAGTTTTTTACTACAACGCTTTGTTATATTTCAATAAAAAAAGAGCCTTTATACTTTTTTGTATTTAGCATAAAGGCTCTTGAATTTTATTTTCTTTTATTTCACCTGGTCTTCATCCATCTTGTTTATCTCTTGCACCTTTTCCATTTCTTCAAATGAGATTACCCTATGGGGATCTAGAAGCAAAATGATCTTGTCATCGGATTTTGCCATCCCTTTTAGGTGTTCGGTTTTGATGTCTTCGGCAAAATCCTTGTCTACAAGCTGGATGTCTTCTTCATCAAAGCTTACTATATCGGAAACCCTGTCAACGATGAGCCCCATGGTCTTGTTCTCCACTTCTACCACTACCACCACAGTGAAGCTATCATATTCGATTTCTGGTAGGTTGAACTTCTTCCTCAAGTCGATCTGGGGGATCACCTTACCTCTAAAGTTTATCACTCCATTGATGACCGGGTTTGTGTTAAAAACCCTTGTAGGCTTATGATAGCGGATTATTTCCTGAACCAGGAGGATATCAATGCCATATTCCTCCTGTCCTACTGTGAAGGTAACAAATTGATTCTCCCTTGAAACATTCAAAAGCTGCTGATTCAAGATATTAAGGGTGTTATCTCCCCATTTACTACCCTTATCTCCGTTAATTTTTTTTTCTTCAGCCATATAGATCCCCTTTCTTATTAAAACTTATCAAAATCATCCTCATCAAAATCAACAGAGCCATTTTCACTAAACAAGTCGGAGTCATCTCCAGTTTCTTCCTTTCTAGGCCCTCTAGATGCCTTTTGTCGCCTGGAGCTGTTATCTCCTTCTCCTCCATTGGACTTTCTCTGAGGTTGTGTCGTTTTTTGTAAGCTGCCCCGGTCTTCCAACCTGAAGTAATCAACCAGTTTTCTAAGCTCTTCAGCTTCACTATTCATGGATTCGCTGGAGCTAGCGATTTCTTCAACCAGGGAAGAGTTTTGCTGGGTCACCTGGTTTAGCTCTTCAATTGCATTCTGAATGTCTTTTGCAGAGGTTGACTGCTCACCCATTGAGGCAGCAATCTCGCCTATTATGTCATTGACCTTTTGGGTATTATCGACAATTTCCCCTAGTACATTCTTGGTATCTTCCATTAGCTTGTTACCCTTGTCCACCCTTTCTATACTTCCGCCTATGAGTTTTTCTATCTCCTGGGCTGAATCTGCAGTTCTTCTGGCCAGGTTACGGACTTCAGCCGCCACTACTGCAAAACCTCTGCCCTGTTCTCCTGCCCTGGCGGCTTCTACAGCAGCATTGAGGGCAAGTAGGTTGGTTTGAAAAGCAATATCATTTACTTTTTCGATTATTTCCGAGATTTCCTGGCTGCTCTGGGTTATCTCCTGCATGGCTTCTCCCATTTCATCTACTACTTTTTCGCTGTTTTTGACAGAAGTCATGGTATTTTCCGCTATTTTGTCAGCTTCATTGGTGTTGCTAGAGGTGTTTTGTAAGTAAGAAGCCATCTCCTGAATCGTTGATGATACCTCTTCTAGGGATGAGGCCTGCTCTTCTGTTCGCTGGGATAGGTCCTGGTTACCTTCGGAAATCTCCTCGGTTGCGTTTGTTACCGTTTCGGTAGAATTTCTCACCCTAAAGATTATGTCGTGGAGTTGTTCTATAAAGGTATTGAACCAGTAAGCAAGGTCTCCAAGCTCATCCTTGGCCTTTACCTCTATTCTCTTGGTAAGGTCTCCACCTTCTTCAGCGGCTAATCTCAAGAAATCCACTACCTGATTTACAGGATTGGTTATTTGACGGGTTATAAGAGTAGCTGCTATTATTCCAATAATAACCGCCGCAATAGAACCTGAGATCAGGATTATCTGGGCGAGGTTGCCATAATCTATAGCGTTTGCAAGCATTTCTTCCTGTTGTTCTTCCGTGATCATTGTAACGTCATCCAAGTTGTCCCTAAAATTTTGTAAATAAACCTGGGTTTCCTGGGTGTAGATTTCTAGGACTTCTTCGGCCACTTCTTCATCCTCTTCAAGTATCTCCCCCAGGCTATAGCCCTCCATATCTTCTTCTTCCAGGATGTTTAAGATGTCCTGGGCCGACAAGTGTACGTTCATATGAGGTTCCTCTAGGGCTAGGACAGCATCTTGAAATTCCTGGGGTGTTTGGCGAAAATCATCGGTCTCTATGAGGGTGTAAAACCACTGCCCAAAGGTACACTGTTCATAATCAAGTTCACCTTCAAAGGTTTCTTCAAGCAAGAAGCTGTCCGCCAGTTCATTTATCCAGTCGAGGTGGGCGATTTCATTTTCCATGTTATCAGTGATCTCTTCCATAGATTCAATAGCCTCTTCATTTGCCTCCTGGATGTTATTTGCCAAAAACATGCTGATCCCACTGATTATTATAAGTAGCAAAAGTACAATTCCAAAACCCAACATCAGTTTTCTTCCAACTGTAAAGCGCATTAACTTATTACCTCCAATCCTAGTTTAAATTTTAATTTTCTTTTACATAATTCATGATTGAGCCTGCAATTTTATCCAATGGTAAAACTTTTCTAACACCTCCCAATTTAATCGCTTGCTTGGGCATACCAAATACAACTGAGGTCTTTTCATCCTGGGCTACGGTATGACAGCCCTGATCATACATCTCTTTTAATCCTCTGGCGCCGTCATCCACCATTCCCGTCAGGACCACCCCCATGCTGTTTGGGGCAACATTCTCAGCCAAGGAATAAAAGGTCTTATCTATAGAAGGTCTATGACTTCTCATAGGAGGATCTTGATTTAACTCTATATAGTAGCTGCTGCCAGACTTTTTGACGACAAGATGATAATTCCCCGGAGCAACATAACATGTGCCACTGACTATCTGGTCCCTGTGTTCAGCTTCTTTTACCTTCATGGAACAGATGGAGTCCAATGATTGGGCAAAGGAAGCTGTAAATCCAGAAGGCATGTGAACCACTACTAATATTCCAGGTAGATTTGCCGGTAGGGGTTGGAGTATATTTCTAATAGCCACAGTACCCCCTGTGGAAGCCCCCAGGCAGATTATTTTATCGGTGCTGGTCAAAATAGTAGTCTCGGGTATTTCTTTGGAAGCTTTTTCGCCCATCTGCTCTTTACGCGTCCTCTTGCTAAGCTCTGTAATATTTGCCTTGGCAGCACTTCTCACCTTATGAACTATCTGACTAGCCAGGTCATTAATCCCCTCTTCCACCCCTACCTCGGGCTTAGTGACAAAGTCAAAGGCGCCGAGTTCAAGGGCTTTTAAGGTAACTTCGGAGCTCTTTTTCGCCTTGGCACTGACCACCACCACTGGCAAGGGATGAGCTCTCATGAGTTTTTTCAAAAAAGTCAAGCCATCCATCCTAGGCATCTGCAGGTCCAGGGTTATAACATCGGGCTTTTTTTCTTTGATCTTTTTAATTGCATAGATAGGATCTACTACTGCACCCATCACCTCAATATCAGGCTCTTTATCAAATATCTTTTTAAGAACTCCCCTCACTAAAGCTGAATCATCGATTATCAAAACATTTAACTTTTTATCTCCCACTTTATAATTATACCTCCTTGACGTCCATGGAATTAGTCGAACAAGACCACATCGCCGCTTTCCTCTCTGTCCTGTTTCATCTTTTCAAAAAATCTCTTATCCCTATTAACTGCTTCTTCCACACTGGTTCCGTATGTAATCTTTTTAACATAAATCGTAAAGGACTCAGGGTAGAAAAAAAGCTTGCGGCCACAATTTTTGCCTACATCGCTGGATATTGTTGGGATGTTCTCCATGTTTAAAAATGAGCGGGTAAACTCCACATTTGAACTAGAAACGTTTCCCATTGAGGTGGTGCTGTTTAAAACTTTACCACCACCAAATACCTTGGCTTGAAGCCTGCTCTTTATTGCCCCTAATTTTAACATTTCATTTATCATCAATTCCATTGAGTACATCCCATACCTGGCATCCTCACTCATTAAAACATCTTCACTGGTAACTTTGCCAGGAAGCATGAAGTGGTTCATCCCAGAAACCTTGGAATGGGGATCATGCAAACATACGGATACGCATGAACCCAAAAGGGTAGATAAAACCGCATTTTCCTTCTTCGTAACTGCTATATACTCCCCGGCAAAAATTTCGTAAACCACTCTACCAAGTTTATTATTAAGCTGTTTTCTCATGTGTTCACCGTCCTTACCATAAGCCTATTCATATTCATTTCCAGGATCTTTCTGATAAATAGTGTGTTTGATCAAGTGCCAGTTCTCATTGCCAGGTTCCCTGGTATTGATGGATTCAGAATGTCCAAGGCACAATAACCCCCCTGGTACTAGATGTTTATCGAAATTTTTTAGAATTCTATTTTGAGTTTCTTTGTCAAAATAGATGAATACATTCCTGCAAAAAATTATATGAAAAGGCTCTTTTATGGGATATTCTTCTTCCCCCACCAAGTTAATCCTCTTAAAGGTAATTAAATTCTTGACCTCGTCCTTGACTTTAAGGATTCCCTTATTTGGGCCTGTCCCTAGTTTGAAATACCTTTTCAATAATGGAGAGGGGAGGCCTGCCACTTCATCCTTGGTATAGACTCCCTTTTTCGCTTTGGCTAAGACTTCTAGATTTATATCCGAGGCAAGAATTTTAACCTTCCAATCCCTGCGATTATTTAGAAAATAGTAATGCAAAAACATCCCTAAAGTATAAGGTTCTTCTCCCGTAGAACATCCTGAAGACCAAGCCCTGATGGTATTGCTTATTTTACCTTGTTGCCTTAGTTCTTGTAGATAGTCAAAATAATTATAATAAAGGTATTTGAAATGATGAGGCTCTCTAAAAAACTTGGTCACATTGGTTGTTATCAAGTTAAAAACTATATCAAGTTCGTTTTCCGCTTTTTCCAGGTAAGAAAGGTAGTCTTTGAAACTTGTAAAGTTAAGTTCCCTGAGCCTTTTTTTTAATCTTGATACTACCAGGGCTTTTTTTGATTGGGTCAAATTAACCCCAATATTGTCATAGACCATTTTGCGAATAAACTCAAATTCTTCCTGGCTGAGTTCTGATCCATGGGCTTTATCATTAGGACTCATTCATTTCACTCTTTTCCTTGACAAATTATAACTGGGAGACACCATTTCCCTGTTCATATTCATAGTTGAGCTTTTTCCTAATCATCCTGAATATAGAAGGCACATCGAGTATTACTGCCACATTGCCATCGCCAAGGATGGTTACACCGGCGATGCCTTCTACCTGGCCTAGGTTTTCTTTCAAGCTTTTGATGACAATCTGTTCCTGGCCGATTATTTCATCTACCATCAAAGCCAGCTTTTTATTCCCATCTTTGAGGACTATACAGATGGCTTCTTCCACGTTTTTATAATCAGATTCAATATCTATTAACTGGTATAGTTTAGCAAAGGGTATATACTCATCTCTTACTTTGAGTATCCAACCTTTATTTTCTGCCCTATTAAAGTCACTCTTTGATGGATTTATAAATTCTGCTATAGCCGTCATAGGAACAATATATTTTTCCTTACCTATTCGAAGCATCATCCCATCTATTATAGCAAGGGTTAAGGGAAGTTTCAGGGAGAACTTAGTTCCTTGATCTGGTTCAGATTCTATTTCAATGCTTCCCCGCAGGTTCCTGATATTGGTCTTTACTACATCAAGTCCCACACCACGGCCGGACAAATCCGTAACTTCTTCTGTAGTTGAAAATCCGGGCATGAAGATAAGGTCATAGATTTCAGCTTCTGCCAGTTCTTGATCTTCAGAGATCAAGTCCCTGTTCACCGCTTTATTGAAGATCTTATCCTTATCTATCCCTCTACCATCATCTTTAATCTCGATAACGATATTGCCTTCCTGGTGATAAGCATTCAGGGCTACCGTCGCTTTTTGGGGTTTGCCCTTGGCTTCTCTTTCCTCAGGTTCTTCTACCCCATGATCTATGCTATTTCTTATCAGGTGTTTTAACGGATCGGCAATCTGTTCAATAACCTTCTTGTCCAATTCCGTTTCTCTACCCTCAACTAATATATCTACATCTTTTCCCCGTTTTGAAGCTATATCCCTAGCCATTTTTTGCATTCTCAAAAAAGCTCCGCCAATAGGAACCATGCTTGCCTCTAAAACTTCTTCCTGAACCTGCCTGATGAGCTTATCCACTTCCTGGAAGGAGTTATGAATTTCTTCCTGCACTGAATTCTCTTCTTCGGTAATCCGATTAACCAATTCTTTGACCCTGGATTGGGCTATCAATAACTCTGCAATATAATTTAAGATCCCTTCAAGTTTTGATGTGCTTACCCTGACGGTGTCGGCTACCTGGGACTTACTTTCATCTTTAGTTTCAGCTTTTGTTTCTGCTTTTGTTTCAGGCTTTTTAGAGTCAGTAGCCCCCCTGGAATCCGTCTCCCCTGTAGGGGGTTCTTCTCTTTGAGCCTCAGATGTATCTGCAGGTTGTTCCCCTTGTTGATCTAAGAGAAGTTTTGTCTCACCTATCTTTCTTTGCTTTGAAAGCACATAATCTATGTTTTCTTCCGTTGCGATTTCCCTTTCCAAAAAGATTTCTCGTGCTTCCTTGGAGTCATCAAACCAAAAGCCTAGCTCATCGGTGATTTCTTCTATCTGAATGTCGTTTTCGTCAATTACAAAGATAAATATATCTTCAATTTCCTGCTGCCCTTTATCTGATTCCAAAAATGCCCACCAAAAGAGATCGAGTTTCTCTGGTTCAAGGTTTTCTAGGTCTTTCAGATCGGATAAGTTTGGATACGAAGCTATAACATTTCCATATTCTTCAAACTCCATGAAAAACATCAGGGGATCTGTTCCCGTCTCAAAGATGTCTCGCTCAAATTTCATTTTTATTAAGTAATAACGTTTATCATTCCCTCCATCACCAGGGCCCCTAGGAGTCTGACCGCTTCCACCGGCTTCACCTGGTCCCCCTGAGCCACCTCCGATTTCTACCTCAGATCCAGCGCCTTCATCTGCCTTTGATGAAGCCTCACCCTGCCCAGGCTCATCTGCTTGGTTTGATTTTTCATGCTGTTGTAAGGCTTTGATAAGGTTTTGAATCTCAGCCTGTAGATTTTCACCATGAATGTCACCAGTGGTAAGCATTTTGTTCATTATTTCCGTCCCGGCAAATATCAGGTTAAAAGCTTCATCGGACAGAGGCTCACCTGTGCTTCTAACTTCATCTAGAATACTTTCCAGGTAATGAGAAATGTTCTGAAACATCTCTGCTTCAACAAGTCCTGCTCCTCCTTTTATTGTATGCATCGCCCGAAATACCTGATCTATAAGCTCGGAGTTACCCGGATCTTTTTCCATTTCTAACAGGCCTTCTTCTGCCGTTTCCAGGTTTTCACTCGTTTCTTCAATAAAGGTTTGTAATAAATCTTCTTCACCCATCCTGATCACCATTACAGTACAATGACCGGACCAAAGGAAACTTTATACTGTAACGGTTTTCACCTCCTTCCAGTTCAAAACTAAAAGCCAGACATCACTTGACAAATTTTTTCACCACTCCTAGCAATTGATCGGGTTGAAAAGGCTTAACCAGCCATCCTGCCGCACCAGCCTTTTTCCCTTCCATTTTCATGCTGTCCTGGGATTCTGTCGTCAATACTAGGACAGGTATAAATTTAAAATCTGGATTTTTTTTCACTTCTTTGATAAATCCGATTCCGTCCAGTCTGGGCATGTTTATATCAGCAATGATCATTGCAGGGCGCTTGCTATTTGATTTCAATTCTTCAAGTTTATCAAGGCCATCTTGTCCATCATTAGCAGCCACCACTTCATAACCTTGTTTTTCCAGGGTATATTTTAAAGATGCCCTGATGGTATTGGAATCATCTACTACAAAGACCAGCTTATTGCTCATATTAATTATTTCCTCCTTCACTCAGGTAATCCAAAGCCCCCGATAGATTCAGCATTTTTTCCAAAGTTTCTGAAAGCTCTTGGATCACCAGTTCTTTGCCTCGATTTTTCATAGTTATGTACCAGGACAAAAGCAGTTGAATCCCTGTTGCGTCAATATCCGTGACCTCGCTCCCATCTACATATAATGTTTTATCCTGGTTACCAACTTCTTGTGCATATTTTAATAATTCACCTTTCAATGCTCTTGCGCCATGTACCGTAAGTTCTGCAGGTAGTTTATACACCCTTGTTAAAGCCTCCCTTCTTTACCATCATGACAGGTATTACTTAAAATAATGTCAAATCACCGCCTTCAGTTCCCGCTTCTACATCTACTCCATCATCCTCATATACACCTTTGGCTCTAAGCCTTTCTGAATGAGTTGTCAGATTATTTATGATTTCGTTTAGGTGGTCCTTAGATATTTCCCAGTCTTCCAAGCCGTGCACAGAAAGCAACGAGTTTCTAGTCTCAGTGATACTGTCCTTCAATTCAGCTATGGCATCTTTTGTTTCCGATATGTTATTAGAGAAGTCTTCTCCTTGTTTAAGATTTCCCAAAGCTTGTTCGGCTTCATTTAACAGCACGGAGGAAGAGTCTCCAAGAGCTTGTACAGTCTGAGATATCAGATCTTCTATGGTTTTAACCTTATCCTTATTCTCCTTAAAGCGCTTTTTGATGCCAGCAATTGAATTTTTGTTAAGTTCCAATAGATTTTCAAATTCGTACAGGGAATCCATCAAATTGTTATTCAGTCCAGATATCTGATTACAGCTATCATGAACAACCTTAGCAGCATTCTCTGTTACCCCAGTCAATTCCTCGTTAAAGTGACTTTTTTCTAAGTCAATCCTTGCCAGCTCTATCCTGGTAAAGATGGCAAATTTTTTCAGGAAATTTACTTCATTTCGGATCTCCTCAGCACTACCATTTAACTGTTTCATTTTATCATAAAACTCTTTATCTAGACCGAAAAATTTAGCTGTCTCTCTTTCAAAAAAATCAAGTTCTTCATCAAATTCATCTATAAAATCATTTACATCAGAAAAAATGCTACTAATCACATTGTCCTCACTGATATATCCACTACCCCCTAAGAAATCAGTCAAGACGCTTTCTTCTTCTTTTAATTCCAACATCTTTTCCCTGATGTTCTCAATGGGGTAATTCAACTCATTGAAAGCATTTACAAAGCTTGTTTCTATATTTTCTATCAACTCCTCGGATAATTGTAAGATTTGATATACAAAAGTTATCTTATCCAACTCTATATTATAATCATTTTCCTGGTTATTATATAGGAGCTCCTCCAGAGTTTCATGGCCTGTCTTCAAGCATTTACTTAGATTTTCCAGGCTCTGTCTGATTATATCCTGATGCTGAATAGAACTCATAAGATTGGAGATGGGTCCTATAGCTTCTTCGATATTTTCTTTTTGATTTTTCAATAGCTGGGTAATATGTTCGAGGGAGGAATTGATGTTAGAGAAGAGCTCATTGATGGTCTCTTTACTACTCCTTTGAATCTTATCTGTCAACTCTAAAATCTTATTGATATTTTGCTTAAAGTTTTGTTCCCACTTTTGCAGTTCATCTATTACACTTATCATCTTATTGTACTGGTCTCCAACCTTTTTAGAGATTTCGATAATCTCATCAGTTATGGTGACAAAGCCCCTGCCTTTGTCACCAAGTTTTGCGCCGTATATTATTGCATTTATAGAGGTGATTTCAACATCTTCAACCTTTTCCTCGATTTTCTTGACATTTTTGTAGAGATCTTCTACCCCTTCTCCAGACTCTTGGTTATAAAACTTGTCCAGGCTATCTTTAATACTCTTTTCCTGCATCAAATCATCATCTAGATTTTCAAAATTGGTGTTGATTTCGTCTAGTATCTCACTGATTGAAGTTGTTCTACTCATCTTATCTTCCGGGTCGGATTCAAAAAAGTATTTGATCAAAATGTCCATCTCATTCAAAGTGGATTCGATATCTTCCTCCACCTTGGGAAGTTTATCATATACAGATGTATAAAGATTTTCTAAATCATCAATATATTTTTCTATATCCGTTTCTA
>CAZCIZ010000078.1:0-10723 GCA_964498995.1 uncultured Clostridia bacterium
AGCTTTACTGATACCGAGACTAAATCAAAAGATATAGGGATAGTAATAAAGCATATTATTGAAATGAAGTTTCCCAAGGTGGGTGATTTGATTAGAGATATAAAAAAATCACTGCCAGAGGAACAGGAAGATGAAGATAAAACCATAAGGAAAGGGATAGCGTATGTTGAAAGTAAGCTCCTTAGATATGGGCCGTATAATATTAAATCAGTGGATGAATTAAAACATATGGGTAAAGTACTTGGGGGAATTACGGAATTGATCAATAGAAGTATCCAAGATGATACCGATATAACAGTAAAGTTTGCTCAAAATGCCAGGATAGAAACTAATGGCAAAGTATATGTTACCAAGGAAGGGCTATATCATACTTCTGTTATCGCCAAAGGTGAGATAAATATTCCCGGCTTTTGTAGGGGAGGTAGGTTATATTCTGCTGAGAAAATAGTTGTCGGTGAGCTTGGTTCCAAAACCGGCGTAAAAACCCAGGTAGAAGCAGATGAAGAAGGAGAAGTTATTGTTAATAAAATCTATCCAGGGGTTAGCATTAATGTGGGAAAATACTTTTATAAAAGTTGTGCAGAGGAATACAAAGTAAAATTTACTAAAGAAGGGATGAAGAGAGGATAAACAGGTATAAATGATGTAAAAACTTAAAGGATTTTGACGAAAGATTAAAGAATATTAAATAGTGTATTAAAATATCAATATGTCTTGTGGCTTAATGTTGCAAAAATTGCCTAAAAGCTTAAGGAGAGTGCTGATATATATGTCGGAATCTAATCAAGATCTTCAGGTCCTGGTGGATAAATTAGGTGGACTAGAAAAAATGTATCACCAGATGAGAATAGTTGATCCCATAGGAAAAAGAGTGTTGTATTATAATGAAGGCGATTTAGCTATTAGTGATGAGGTGTGCCATATTGGCTGGGCCCACCAGGATAAATGTAAAAATTGTATTTCTATGAGAGCTTATAATGAAGATGATACCATCATAAAAATGGAATATACTCCGGAGAGAATCTATATGGTGATGGCTGTGCCCGTAGAGAATAATGGATCAAAAATAATTATAGAACTTCTCAAGGATGTTACTGGTAGCATGATTATGGAAGATGGAAGTGGAAATAACTTTATTGAGATAAAGGCTCTTTTGGACGAAACCAACTTAAAGGCTGTAAAAGATTTCATGACAGGAGCTTATAACAAAAGATATTTACTAGAAAGACTACCTGTAGAAATAACCGAGGCTCATCTGAATAATAAAGACCTATCTATAATAATGGCAGATATAGATCATTTTAAAAATATAAATGATACCCTTGGTCATCTAGCGGGAGATTTCATACTCAAAGAATTCGCCTTGATTCTTCAAGAAAATATCAGAGAAGAAAAAGATTGGCTAGCAAGATTTGGTGGAGAAGAATTTGTATTATGCCTTCCGGAAACAGACAAGGTAAGGGCTGAAATGATTGCTGAGAGGGCTAGGAAATTAACCGAAGATAAAGATTTTGTTTATAATGAAAATACTATAAATATAACTTCGAGCTTTGGAGTTTGCAGCCTGGCTGATATAGAAACAAAGGGGTATAATGAAATGATTGATTGTGTTGATAAGAGCCTTTACAAGGCCAAAAGCACTGGCAGAAATTGCGTTATATGTGCTAATTAATTTTCTTATGAGGTTTTTGGCATAGACTGGTGAACCAACCAGGATGTTAATATGAAAAGACCAGAAAGCTGATGTGCCCACTCCCAATTGAGATTGATATGTCCCCTCCACCCTATTTCCTCCATTCCGCCGATGATTACCCATGGAGCAGGTTTATTTTTTTTTCATCATTAATTAACCCCAAAAATAGACTCAAGTAAATATTGAATTTATCCTTCAAATTAATATATCATGGATAAAGGAGGAAAAAAATATAAAAAATATGGTTTATGAAGTTATGTAAAGCTTTAAAATTAATCAGTTATTTTCATTACTGGTTGTGGTCTGGAAATGTATAAAATAAGAAGTTAGTAAGAAAGGGGCTGGCCTTTATTGGCTTGTATAATTTGTGCTAAAGAAGACCCTGTGTTAATATGTGAAATTACAGAACACAAGGTTTGCCATAGATGCTGTTTAGAGCTTCAAATAGACCGTAAATCCCAGGGTTGGAAAGATTTTTTTGATGGGTTTTCGCAAATCAAGTATCAGGAGGGAGATCCTTACTCTGTAGACTTATATCAAGCTGACGATTATTACAGTTATACTCTAAAGAAGTGTTTGTCATGTGATAACCTGATAAAAGATAAATTCCTTGCTGACAACAAAGAAAATACCGAGGAGCTTATAGATGGAGCATCGAAGGGTTCTTTTACCAGCTATAGCTATAGAGGGGGAACTGTGTACAGCCAAGATTTTTCTCTGATTCCCTATAAGGCTATTGAGCTTATTAACAGGAAAGGAGTTACTACCTCTAGGGATTATCTAGAGCTAGGGGAAATGAACCTACAGATTGGGGAGAATAAACTGGCTATTGAAGTTCTTCTTAATTCCTTAAAACTTGAGCAAGATGGATATACTTGTTTCCTACTGGCAAAAGCATATCATCGCAATCAGAATTATGACCAGGCTGTGGATTATTATTACTGTAGTATAAGGACAATACATGATAGCAATTTGTTATTTGAAAAGAAAAAAGATGAAGAGAGAATAAAGAATAGATTCAAAAATATTTCGCAAAGAAAAGAAGCAGATTTAGATGATAAAGATGACAGCAAGAAGATAATTCTAAAAAGATTTGAACAGGAACTAAAAGATTTAGAAAGGGATGCATATAGAGAACTGGGGACTTTAGCCAGGATAAAGGGTGAACTAGAAAGAGCCGTCCTTGATTTGAAAAAGGCCTTGAGGTTGGATTCGAGTTGTAACATTACTTTGTTGGAGATGGCTTTTGTTAATTTTCTTTTGGGCAAAGATGAGAAAGTCATTGAATACGTGAAAGAACTGGTGAAGAAAAACTCATTTGTCATAAACAATGTAAGAATAGCTTGTTATCAGAGCTTGATTGAGGAATACAAAAAATTAAACCAAACTCCTGAAAAATTAAAAAAGGTCTTTTATAAGCTAAAAGTCAAACAGCACAAAGGATATTACGATATTATACTTAGTGTAGCTTTATGTTTACATGCTCTTTCGGACTTGAGAAATTTTGAGAATGTAGAAAAAATCAATGAAGCAGAAACAGCTCTGTCTGTGGCTTCATCCATTCGCCCTGATGATGAGGAATTAGGTTTACTTAAAGAAGAAGCACAAAAAATAATAACTATTCTAGATAATAAACAGGAAAATAGTGAAGAAATAAAGAAAAAGTTCCAAGAAACTGTCAAGGCTATTGCAGTTGATTATATATCAAACCAACTTGAAACTTTGCAGAAAAACAAGCAGGTCTTTAGGGAAGTACTGGTGAGGATATAGAGGCAGTAGCAGGCAGTGAAATTAAAGTGTATTTTCGTACTAAATCGTAACATTTGTTACAGACTCACAGTATTTTAATTGGTAAAATAATGTTAGGATTACAGTGAAAACTATAAATTTTTTGTACAATCATTTTTAAAATTTGACCTTCTTGCTGCTAGAAGGTTTAAAATTAAACTAGGGGACCTAGAAAACTTTGATAATAGGCCCAAATTAAAGGAGTTGGTTAGAATGACAGAAGTAAAAAATATTTCCATGGATGAGCTCGCTAAAGGGTTTAGAGAGCAAAATTATATCGCTGATAAAGAGATATTGACCACAGTGCACTTAGCCCTAAAGTTAAATAAACCCTTGCTTTTGGAGGGTGATGCAGGAGTTGGCAAAACAGAGATCAGCAAGGTTCTCGCTGCTGTTTTTGACACCGATCTTATCAGACTGCAGTGTTATGAAGGCTTAGACGAGAACAAAGCTCTGTATGAATGGAATTATCAGAGACAGCTTTTGAAAATTCAAATGCAGCAAGAATGTAGCTCCAATGAGGCTCTCGAAGATGACTTGTTTAGCAAGGAATATCTTTTAGAAAGACCTCTCTTAAAAGCTATTCAAGCAGACAAAGCACCTGTTCTCTTGATCGATGAAGTGGATAAAACTGACGAGGAATTTGAGGCCTTTTTGTTGGAGGTTTTAAGTGATTTTACCGTTTCCGTACCTGAGCTTGGTACAATTCAGGCCAAGGAGATACCTATAGTGGTCCTTACGAGTAATAACGAGAGGGAATTGTCCGATGGGTTAAAGCGACGCTGCATATACCTATATCTAAACTATCCAACTGTGGAAAAGGAAAAACAGATTATTTCATCCAAGATCCCGGGCATTGAAGAAAAACTAACAGATCAGATCGCTAAGGCTTTGCAAATTATACGAGAAGACGAACAGTTTAGGAAAAAGCCCTCTATAGCTGAAACCTTGGATTGGACCAGGGCCCTTATGGCACTTGATGCTGATAAGCTAGATCCCGATCTAGTAAGAAGCACTATGAATTTACTTTTCAAGACAAAGGAAGATATAGATCATTTCCATGAAAACATCGGAGCGGAAAAGCTTTGTGCTGATGCAGGGAAATAACAGCTAGTACAGCTAGAACAGGGAGTTGATTTTGATGTCTGAAAAGAAAATAAGGAGTATAAAACCGAATGATGTGAATTCTGCGGAATTAACCCAAAAGGAAGAAGAAAAGGAAGAACACAGTTTGAAGGTTTCTGTGATAAGATTTGCTGGCATACTAAGATCTCTAGGGGTCAGGCTTGGGACCAGTGAAGTAATCGATGCCTTTTATGCATTAGATGAAGTTGATTTGAGAGATAGAGAAACCTTTAAATATTCTTTAAAATGTAATTTTTTGAAAGATAAAGAAAAGGAGGATGTATTTGAAGAAGCCTTTGAATACTTTTTTCAACCTCCGGAGCTAAAATCAAGAAGACAAGAGGAAAGAAGGGCAAAGAAGGAAGAAGTAGAAGCTCAAATAGAAGAAGCTACTGAAGATCTTCAATTTAAAGATGAGCCCCTGGACTTGGATGAAGAACAAAAGCTAACCTATGCCAACATGGAAGAAAAATACAAAGAACAGCTAAAAAAGATTCTCGAAGATACAGAAGAAGGGAAAAAGGTGGATGAAAATTTTCGACCGGTAATCGAAGAGATGGTAAGAAGCTCTTTGAACCGCTGGGAGGAACACTTAAAAGATAACCTTCCCACCGATATGATCCAGGATACAGGAAATGAAGAGCTTGACATAATAAAGGATCAGGTTAGGGACGGGGCGGGTACTAAAAGTACATCCTCAGCTAGTGTGAGCCAAAAAGATCTAAAAGAGCTATCGGACAAAGATCTCCCCAGGGCCAAGAAAGCAATGCAGGCAATGATAAAGAAACTGATGAATCGGATTTCTAGAAAATACAAAAGTACCAAAAAAGCTGAAAAGTTGGATATGAGAAAGACCATAAGAAAAAATATTTCTCACGGGGGCACTTTATTTAATTTGAGCTATAAAAGAAGAAGGAAAAGCAAGCCTTCTCTTATGGTGATATGCGATGTATCAGGCTCTATGGCCAGGTATACATCTTTTTTACTGCAGTTCATCTATGGTCTTGGAAGTGCGGTGCGAAAGATAGAAGGGTTTATTTTTAGCGAAGATCTAGAGAGGATTACCGATAGGTTAAAAAATAATAATAACTTCGAAAAATCCATGGCAGAGCTTGTTAACGAAAGTGAGGAATGGGGAAAATCTACTGATCTTGGAACTTCCCTGCGGACCTTGGAAGAAAAATGGGAATACCTTTTGAAACCCCACACTACAGTGATAATATTGAGCGATGGCAAGAGCTCTGGATTAAAACGGGCAAGGGCAGAGATTTATAAGCTCCAGAGAAAGGTGAAGGATATAATTTGGCTAAACCCTGTCCCTGCAGATGAGTGGGAAGATATGCCCCAAATAGAAGGATTTAGACAATATGCGAAAATGTTTGAGTGTAATACCATTGAAGACTTGGA
Organism: uncultured Clostridia bacterium; assembly: GCA_964498995.1. Classification (GTDB taxonomy): domain Bacteria; phylum Bacillota; class Natranaerobiia; order Natranaerobiales; family Natranaerofabaceae; genus Natranaerofaba. The sequence goes on from CAZCIZ010000078.1 coordinate 6,014, forward strand.
GAAGGTTTTGAAGAGGGAAGTCTTTTCTGTTTGATGATAATCGGATCGGCAATAATCGGCTTGCATCTTGGTAAGTCATAAAGGGCTATAAAGGGCTGTCCTTAGAATCCTCAAAGCACTTTTGGACAGCCCTGATTTTATTAATTTTAGCTGGGTTTTATTTTCTATTCTCATTTTAAGAAGTTCTTAACTCTTTTGGTATAATATCTAACTCCTTTTCTTTGTAAGGTATAGTGATAAGGCTTTACCACTAATACTGAACACTCGGCCCCTTCCACTATTTGATCTGAGCGTATTCCTGTGATGTAATCTGTAAGTCCCCAGTCTAAAGAAGCTCCCAAGATGATCAGATCATATTCTTTTGACAGTTTTATTACTTCATCAACTAACTCTCCCTGGCGTACTTCCACGTTAAAATCCTTACTGATATTTTCCATAGCCTTTAATACCTGGTTTTTGTGTTCCAATTCGCAAGTGATACTATCGATATCATCTACTGCTCTCATGACAGTTACATCTGCATCAAAAGCATCAGCAACCCTTTTTGCCACGGCTGCTGTGGACTGAGAGTACTTTCCTCCTCCGTAAGGAAACAGAATACTATTGATTTCATTAACGTTTAAGTTGTTTTCCTTTAGCACCCCTATATCGGTAGGCACCTGTTCAAACATTGAAGTGACCATACCACCGGTGAGATCATAAGCTAGATCGTGAGCGTGCCACCCCATGAGCATTAAAGCCCCTCTATTATTATTGTTGCTTTTAGAATCGCCGTTGGTATTTATCGATGAGACTATACCATGGTTTATATCCCGGGAAAAAACTACCATGGGCTTGATATAATCACCCGCTTCTTCTTCATAGCTACGAAATTTGCCCAACACTTCCTGCCATTCATTGATTGTTTCCTTCAAATCGCCGTAATAGGTAGAATCCAAAGGAATAGAGTCTGGGACGCTGGCAGCGTGAAGGGGGATCACCACAGTATTATCTTCTGCCCGGGCCATCTGAGTGCCGAAATTGACTAGATTATCCAGTGTATGGGGGTTTGAGACGGGAATATAGATTTTTCTGTAATTGTTATGATTTTGCAAAGGAACTGCCGGTATTTCCAAAGGAGATATTCCTTTGGGAGCACTTTTTAGCCAGGGTATCCCTAGATAAAAATATATGACTCCAAGGGAGAGAACACCTAATGAAATCATAAGACTCAATAGATTATTCATCCCAAGCTGAACGACTAAGAATAAGTTTAAAGCAATACCTATTATAGGAGAGAAGGGATACAGCGGAGCTTTGAAACTCCTTTCGAGATCTGGTTCTTTTTTTCTAAATATTATCAAGGCTACATTGACTAAGCTATAACCCGTCAATGAAAAAATGCTTGTTATAGTTGAAATATGTTCCAAATTTCTAATGGATACAGAAATTACAATTATTATACCGGCGATAATAATTGAAAAAATAGGAGTTTTTGTTTTGCTATTGATTACTTTAAAGGCAGCAGGAAAATGCTGATCCCTGGCAAGAGCAAAAGATGTTCTTGATGATGCTATAGTAGCTGTATTTATCGACGAAACAGTAGCAAGAATTCCGGCCAGAGCAAAAATTATTCCCCCGACTTGCCCTCCCATAACTTCGGCTGTATCTGTTAAAGGTGTTTCTGTTATCCCTGGAATTAACTCTTCCCAATATATTAATCCACTTCCTATAAAGAATACTGCAGTTTTTATAAATATCACTATGATCATGGAAATCATGATTGACCTGGGGATTGTTTTCTCCGGATTTACCACTTCTTCACTTGCTGTAGTTATCAACCCATACCCTATATAAGTCATGTATAAAAAGCCCATGGCATGAAACATGCCGCTTAGACCTTCCGGAAAGAAGGGGGTATATCTCTCCATTTCTAGAAAGGAAGAACCGTAAATGACATATCCAAATAAAAGTAACATTAGTCCAACGGTAATTATGTTCTGTAATTTACTTGAATTCTCCATCCCTTTTATGTTTGTTGATATAACATAAATTATCAATAGATATGTGGCGATAATTTCTGGGATAAAGGGAAATAAGTAGTTGATAAAATTACCAAAACCCAGGGCAAAAAGGCCGCATGACATTGAATACCCCAACCAAAAGCCCCAACCGCAGATAAAGCTTATAACACCATTGTTAGTAGCTTCACGAACATAAGCATACCCGCCACCGGCTGTAGGGATAATTGTAACCAACTCGGCAAAGGAAAAAGCGGTAAATACTGCAGCTATCCCGGCCAAAAATACCGACAAAGTGGCCGCTGGCCCTGCTGCTTCAAAGCTTGTTCCCGCCAGGACAAAAATTGCTGATCCTACCATGGTGCCAATACCTATAGTGGTAGCGGAGAATAGACCTAAAGAACGATCTAGCTTTTGTCTCAATGATATCCCCCCTCTCCTGTGAATCGTGAAAAAGAGTTACATTCGCTAGCAAGAGAAAGGTATCATAAAAATATTTTGATGGCAATAACAAAAAAATTGTATCTCAAAATTAATCCTGGTATAATGATAATAAAACAAAATTTCTACCTATTGATAACAGTTGGCTCGCATACTTGTGAGCTTTAATTATGAGTTAGAGCCAACTGATAAGATAAAGTCAAAAACCAGGGCCAAAAATGTTTTATATTTGGCAGAAGAAAAACCGGGTATTTTGATTTAAGGCTGTTGGATGGGACTAAATTTCATCCGTCTACAAGTTATAAAAAGCTAAATTAATTGAACCAGCAAATTATTTATTAATGGAGGTGAGTTAGGAGCATTTTCTCCTATGGTTAAAACCATGGGTTTTCATGCTCCAGTTTTAATGATGAACATATTAAACAACCTAAGAATAGGGACCAAGTTAAATCTTTACATAATCGGAGTTCTCATAGTTGTGCTAATTGGTTTGATAATTTTTGTAAACAACAGAGTAGCAAATAATATGGACACAATAGCTCAGAGTTATTTAGAGATGACTTATGAATATATTAATACCAACATAGAAGGGGATTGGCGAGCTGAAGACGGGGTATTGTACAAAGGTGATACGGAGATCAATGAAAACTATGAGCTAGTAGATGCTATTGCGGAGATGATAGGCGGAGGTACTGCTACGATATTTTTAGATGATACCAGGGTGAGTACAAACGTACAGGAAAATGGTGAGAGGGCAATCGGGACTGTGGTTAGTGATGAAGTGAAAGAAGTGGTGTTGGAGAATGAGGAAAACTTTTTTGGAGAAGCTTATGTAGTTGGTGAGTTCTATCATACGGGTTATATGCCTATTAGAGATGCAGATGAAAATGTAGTGGGTATATGGTATATTGGCTTGCCTGAAGAGCAGGTAGAAGCATTTACCGGTATTGCCTGGGAAATCGGTTATGGACTTATAGGGGCCATTTTGCTTATTTCTGTAGTAGTTTGGTTATTTTCCAATAGATTAAAAACTCGCTTTTCCAGGGTGACTGAAGCAGTGGGGACATTTGGGAAAGGTGATTTTACCATAAAACTTGAAAAATCATCCAATGACGAGCTAGGTGAAATCGTTGACTACTTAGGAGAGATGCGAGGTAATCTTACCAATTTGATAGATACTGTTAATCAAAAATCTGAACAAGTAGCAGCTTCATCAGAAGAACTGACTGCCAATATGGAAGAAAACAAAAGTGCCGCAGAGGAAGTCTCTAAAGCTGTGGAGAACATAGCTGAAGGAGCCAATAATCAAGCAGAAAAAACAGAAGAAATTTCTAATACTACTGATGAGTTTGGAAAAATGATAAATGATGATCAGACCTATGTAAAAGAATTAAGTGAGACGGCAGAAAGTATCTCTAAGTTAAAAGAAGAAGGGGTTTCTGTAGTTGAGGATTTGACTCAAAAAACAGAAGAAAATAACAAGGCCACAGAGACAATTTACAATGTAATAAAAGAGACTAAAGAAAGTGCTGATAGTATAGGCGAAGCTACCAATACTATAACAGATATTGCAGAGCAAACCAATTTACTTGCGTTAAATGCCAGTATAGAAGCTGCTAGAGCAGGGGAATATGGTGAAGGTTTTGCAGTTGTAGCCGATGAGATTCGTAAGCTGGCTGAAAACGCCAATGAAAACTCCGAAAGAATTTCAAATATAGTCGAAGAACTGAGTGAGAAATCACAAAACGCAGTAACTACAATGGAAGAGGTGGCTGGGATAGTCCAGAAACAAACCCAAGGGGTCAGGGATACGGAGAGCAAATTCAATGAGATAGCTGGAAGTATTCAAAAAATAAAGGAAATAGCTGACTCATTAAATGAAACCGGTAGACTAATGCAAGATAAAAAGATGGAGATTATCAATAATATACATGGCTTAGCATCAATAGCTTCAGAGAACTCATCTAGCACGGAGGAGATATCTTCATCGGTGGAAGAACAAACAGCTTCAATGAATGAAATATCCAACGCTAGCGAACAATTGGCTGAACTAGCAGAAGAACTGCAAACGGAAATTGCAAAGTTTAAGTATTGATCAAAAGTCAAAATAGATACTTAAAACTAGTCCATTAGGTAAAAGATATAAGTTTTCAGACGATTATGTTTTGACCTTCTAGTGGATGGAAGGTTTATAATAGATAGTAAGAAAAATAGCTTTAATTTTACCGCAGTAGTATATTCCGATATTTAAAAGTTTTTATTAATACAT
>CAZCIZ010000079.1:0-10375 GCA_964498995.1 uncultured Clostridia bacterium
GCAGGTTGAGTAAATTTAAAGGTTCAGTGGCTTCGGTGTTGAATATTAAAGTACTTTTAGAAGGCATAGATGGCAAGGTGCAGGAGTTAGAAAAGATTAGGGGAAGAAAAAAGTTTCTAAAAAGATTTCTGGATATAGTCGGGGAAAGAAGGCAGGACTTTTCCGATACTATATTCGGAATTTCTCATGTAGATAACAAAGAAGATGCAGAGTTCATAAAGGAAGAACTGATAAAAAGATACAATCCCAAAGATGTAATAATCAATACCATGGGAGCTTCGATAAGCACTTATGCCGGAAACAAGGGAATGGTGATCTGTTTTTAAGTAAGGATATAGGATTTGTGAAGTAGAAAGAGGTAGTAAATCCTAGGTAGGTGAGTATTTTGACTCCTGATGAACTAAAACAAAAAATTAAATCCATTAAGATTTGGAAAAAGGGTGATGAAAGGGCTCCTCATAAACCTATTCTTATTTTATATGCACTTGGACAACTACAATCAAAAGGAGAAAGGCAATTAAACTATGAGTATGTAAGAGAAGATTTGACGGACTTACTTGATGAATTTGGACCTCCTAGGAAAAAAACCCATCCTGAACAACCCTTTGTTAGATTAACTAAAGATACTATATGGGAATTAAATAAAGAAGTTATAGATCAAAATATCAGAGATAGTTGGCTAAGGAAAAACCAGGTAATTGGCAGGTTTAATGAAGAAACATATTCTTTATTAAAGAATAATAATGAATTAATTAAGGAAATCGCCGAGATTTTATTAGAACAATATTTCCCTGATACTTTACATGATGATATTTTAATGGCTGTTGGTTTGGATTTTAGTTCTAATTATAATAAAACAAGAGACCCAAAATTTAGAGAAAAAATTTTGAGAGCGTATGAAAGAAAATGCGCTGTATGTGGATTTAACATTAGGTTAAAAAATAAATTGGTTGCTGTTGAAGCTGCCCATATTAAATGGCATCATTATGGGGGACCTGATATAGAAAATAACGGTGTAGCATTATGTACTATGCATCATAAACTATACGATAAAGGAGTGTTTACAATTGATGAATCTTATAAAATTCTTGTATCAGAAGATGCATTTGGAGATATTGGCTTCGAAGAATGGCTAATGAGATTTCATAGAAATACAATAAGAGTTCCCATAAGAACTGAGTATTACCCTTCAAAAAAATATATGAATTGGCATATTAGAGAAGTATTCAAAGATCCAGCTAGACAATATTAAGTAAATATATATTTTTTTACGTCAAAGAGGGGGGTTGACCCAAAAAGTATTAACTTTTGAGTCAACCCCCTTTTGTGGTTGCGATTGTCTTTAAGTTTTTTATGCAAAATATACTACAAATACTACAGATCTTTAAACAAATCATAACCCTTCCCTAGATCGTGGCCTTTTAAGTCATTAAAAATTATAGTAACTGACTCTGGCTTTGCTTCAGCTTCTTTAACTAAAACCTCAGTAATTCCCTTCACTATTTGGCGCTTTTGCTCTTCAGTTCTTCCTTCAACTAAATTGACATTTACCACAGGCATTAATATCACTCCCCCAAATTTTATGTTTTAATGATTTATTATTCTATATATGATGAGAGATTCCTGTACTTTTCCAAACTTCCCTTGATAAAATCTCCTCATTGTTTTCACTAATGCACAAAATAGTTTGAATTTTTTAATCAAATTAACTAAAATGAATATAGCAAATATTAACACAACTCAACACTAGGTGTAATGAGGAGGTATTTAATGAAATCCGGCTTTTTCAATATCAAAAATAAAATTATGCTCAGTATGCTGGCATCAGTGATAATTTGTGCTTTAATTATCGGTGGGTTTTTAACAATAAGAAGCGCTGATTTTATTGATGACTTATCTTTGGAAAATGTCGAGGCTGATTTGGAAGGTTTTCAAATGGCTATAGAGCAGGAATCAGATATTTTAGAAACGGTTTTTCAGACCTTACATAGTAATGAAGAGTTAATCTCAAACCTAGAAGAAGATGATGTAGAAGGCCTTTCTGTCATGTCAATAGGGTTAGAGAGGGATTTGGGAGCAGAGTTCGACATCAATCATATTAGTTTTTATGATTCTGGGCTTCTGCCCTTACATCATATAGAAGAAAATGAAGCCAGGCTAGAAGAAATAGAAGATATTAGAGACTTGGCTTCTCAAGAGGAAGCTATTAATCGGGGTGTTTTCCCCCAAGAAGATGGCCTTTTCGTTACTGTAGCAGGGCCAATATCTGATGGTGCAGGAAATATTGTAGGTTTTTTAGAACTTGGAAAAACAATCGATAGTTTTGATTTGGATTTAATTGCGGATAATCTTGATGCTGAATTAACAATTTTTAAAGATGATCTAAGGATCGCAACCACTTTGGTTGATGAAGATGATGAGAGAGCAGTAGGTACTACCCTGGAGGAATCCCATGTCAAAGATCATGTTTTTGAAACCGGGGATATCTGGTCTGGAAGGACTGAATTAATGGACAGGCTTGAGCTTTTTTCTGCATATGGACCAATTAAAGATCATCAAGATAATATCGTAGGTATGTATTTTGCCGGAACTTCAACAGAAGAAGCGGATGCCCTTAGCTACAATAATATAATAACCGCCATAGCCATTGGAGTTGTTGTCTCTTTAGGAGCGGCTTTAGCAGCATATATTATTTGTGGTAAAATTTCAAAGCCAATAATATCTTTAAGCGAAACTTCATCAAAAGTAGCTGAAGGTAATCTTGACGTTAGGCTAGATGAAGTATCTAGTGACGATGAAGTGGGCGAGCTTAAGCGAAATTTTAATCAAATGATAAAAAATCTAAGGGAACTTGTTTATAAAGTTAAAGACACTTCCACTAATCTTTCCTCTTCGGCAGAGGAGCTTAGTGCTACCACGGAGGAAACTACTAGCAGTATCAATGAAGTAGCCAATTCAACTCAAGAATTAGCCGATAACGCTGAAAAACAAAACCAAAATGTCCAGGAAGTAACCAGTGCTGCCCAGGAAACCTCAGCTTCCATTGAGGAGATGTCAGCCACTTTTCAAGAAGTAACTGCATCAGCAAGGGAAAGCAGCGATATGGCCTCGAAAAGAAAAGAAGACATGGAAGAAGCTGTAACCTACATGGAGGAAATAAATACATCCACAGAAAATGTTTCAAATAATATAAAGGAACTTCAAGGTTATTCCAAGGAAATAGAAGAGATAACGGGTATGATAAGCGAAATATCAGAACAAACCAATCTACTGGCCCTAAATGCAGCAATAGAAGCTGCTAGAGCCGGTGAATACGGGCAAGGATTCAGTGTAGTGGCCGATGAAATACGTAAGTTAGCTGAAGAATCCAAAGAATCAAGCGATAAAATCTCTGATCTAATCAGTAAAATTCAAAACCAAACCAATACTGCAGGAAATGCCATGGAAGAAAATATAGACAAAGTCAAAAAAGGCTTAGAAGTTATCAGTAAGGGCGCTGAGTCATTTAAACAAATTTCCGAATCAATTAATGAGGTAGCAGAGCAGATGGATAATACCACTGAAAGTGCAGAGGATATGAATAAAGCAGCCGAACAAATAACCGAATCAATAAAACAAGTGGAAGAAGCAACCCAAGAAGTAACAAAAACATCTCAAAACGTTGCCGCAAGCACCGCGGAGCAATCCTCGGCAGCCGATGAAGTCGCAAAATCGGCAGAAAACCTTGCTAAAATAGGAGAAGAACTAGAAAAGTTAGTGGAAAAATTCAAAGTTTAGAAAGTTAGTAAGAAAATAAACTTTAATTTTATTGCTGCAGTATATTCCGATATTTAAAAGTTTTTATTGATACATCTATGGATCGTCGCCAGGAAAGGTAATGCTTCCAAATTAAAGGCACATCCTGTGCCAATTTGCTAAAAACATCCTGTTTTTAGGCATTACCTTTCCTGGCTCCTCTCCAAGATGTATTAATAATAAAAACTTAAATCATATCTCCATATACTGCTGCAATAAAATAAATCAGTTATTTTCATTACTGGTTGTGGTATAAAGAAATTTAAGACAAGAAATTTCCTATAGATAATATTAGCTCTGATAGAGAAAAATCAGCTAATAGATGGTTTTATTAGCCATCGACTTTGTTTGGATTGAGAATTTAGTTATTCTAATAAACTTACTTTGGATAAGGTACCAGATTTTCCTTGAAATTTCTCACCCCACCCCGGGGATCTTCAACATCTCCTTTATACCGCGGAATCACATGAATATGTAGATGAAAAACCGTTTGCCCAGCATCTTTTCCTACATTAACACCTATATTGTAACCGTCAGGTTGATAACGCTCATCTAATAATTTTTTTACCTCGAATATCAAATCTTTAATAGCCCCAAACTCCTCATCTGAAGCTTGAAAAAAGTTTTCAACATGTCTTTTGGGTGTTATAAGAGTATGGCCTTCGTTAACTGGATACTTATCGAAAAACGCTTTCGCTAACTCGTTATCAGCCAGTAATTCTGTTTCTGGTTGATGGCAAAAAGGACAATAATTATTAGAAGAGTAAGAATCATTTCCAGTCAAAAATATTACCTCCATACCTGTGATTAATTTTAAAATTTTTGTTAACTGCTATTCTATGTCCCCATGCTGTTTTTCGCACCACAACCAGTAATGAAAATAACGGATTTATTCTAAATGTTCACCCCGTCTGGGTCCTTGACGAAGAAAAATTTTATCCCTGGAGCGGGCTGTAGGGGACCTTCGACTATATCTATACCTTTATTTTTGATAAAGTCCAATTGATCACCAATGAACCTATGTTCATTATATTTTTAACATGTTTTAATTGCAAGGTGTGAAGGATTGTTAAAATATAACGACCTAAATAAACTGTTGTCTATATGATCCTATTGGTTTAAACTTATATTGTAGTGAAGGAGTTAACTATAGAAATTATTGGTATTAAATTAATATAAAAGAATTTGTCTTTGCATGGGGGCCTAACTGATGGTAGATGTATCAATTTTAAAAGATAATATGACAGATGGCTATGCATATCACCAGGTGGTTTTAGAAGAGGGCCTGGCAGTAGATTATGTATTTTTAGATATAAACGAGAAGTTTACAGAGTTTACGGGATTAGGCAAGGAAATATTAAATAAAAGGGTGACCGAGGTACTACCTGGGATCGAAAATTCAAATTTTAACTGGATAGCTACTTATGGTGAGATAGCTCAAAATGGAGGAGAAAAAACTTTTAGTGCTTATTCAGAGCCTTTGAATAAATGGTATAGTGTGAAAGTATTTAGTGACAAAAAAGGTTATTTTGCGACATTGTTTCAAGATATTACTGACTATGAAGAGAAAAAGTTATCAGATAAAATACTAGACTACACGATAAAATGCCAACACTTATCGTATAGTGATTTGGATTATGATTTCTTTACCGAATCTATTAGAGAGTTAACAGGGGCGAGCTATGTAGCTTTGAACATGGTGTTGGAGGAGAACAAGGATATAACTGTGACCAAGTCTGTCAGCGGCATTACTGCTAAAACCAGGAAATATCTTGATATGTTCGGGTTTCAACCTGAAGGGTCAAAATGGAAAACCAACCATGAAGTTTTTGGGGATAAGGATAAATTAACTTGTGTAAATGATTTTATTGCTTCCGGGTTTGTTAGGGACAAACCCTTATTAGAAAAAGTTCTTAAACAATTGAATAAAATATCACCTTTTGGTGACCTATACAATATGGAGATGAGCTATAAAGATGATATTCTAGGTTCTGTATCAATTATCATGCCAAAAGGAGTCAGTTTAAAACACAAGGAAATGATTGAGCTCTATATTAACCAGATATCAGCTACCCTAAAAAGATTACAGGTGGAAAAAAACTTAATTGACAAAGTTGTTGAGCAGGAGCTATTGCTAGATAACATCGAAGCACAGGTGTGGTACTTAAGAGACTTAGAGACCTATGGCAAAGTAAATGAAGCTCATGCGAGCTTTTTTGGTTTTTCCAAAAGTGATTTGGAGGATAAAAAGATTGTGGAAAGATTAGCTTCAAATGAAGAAGTAAAAGCTTGTCAAGAGGGAAACAGAAGAGTTTTTGAAGAGAAAAGAAAGATTAACAGTGAAGAATTAGTAAAAAATGGACAAGGGCAAGAAAGATTACTAGCCATAACCAAAACCCCAAAACTAGATGAAAACGGCGAAGTGGAATTTGTGGTTTGTTATGCAGATGATATTACTGACAAGAGACAGGCAGAGAAGGATTTTATTAACCTGGTGGAAAACTCTCCAGACATGGTGGTACGCCATGACATCAGCTCTCGACACATTTATGTTAATTCGTCGGTAGAGAAAGAACTTGGTTTATCCAAAGACTTTTTACTCGGTAAAACATATGAAGAAATTTATCAGGAGTTGAAAGGTGAAATTAATATCAATGATCCCTTGTATCAAGAATTTGACAAAATGACCAGGTTGATAAAAGAATCTGCCAAAACCAAAGAAGAAAAAGAGGCTTATCATGAGTTACTTGGAAAGCACTTACACGGTAGAATCGTGCCGGAGCTAGATGATAAGGGAGAAGTTAATTCAGTACTGGTGGTCACACGTGATATAACTGAACAAAAACAAATCGAGGGAGAATTAAAACAAACCAAAAATCTATTGGAAGGACTCTTCGAGAGCATACAGGATGGCATTAGTGTATTAAATTCCGATTTAAGTATTCGCTATACTAATAGAACCATTAAAACTTGGCATGAAAGTGACCTGCCCCTGGAAGGGAAAAAATGTTACCAGGTTTATCATAAGAGAGCTGTTCCTTGTGATCCTTGTCCCTCTACAAGATGCTTAGAAACTGGGAATGTAGAAATTGAAGAGATACAGGTCCAAACGGATATAGGCTTAAGATGGTTTGAGCTTTTCAGTTATCCTTTATATGAAAAAGGTTTTGAGGAGCCCACTGGGGTAGTGGAGTTTGTTAGAGATATTACAGACAAAAAGCAAGCTGAAGAAAGAATAAGATACTTGAGCTTTCATGATACCTTGACGGGCTTGTATAACCGGGCATATTTTGAGGAAGAATTTAAGAGGTTAGATGTTGTCAGGCAGCACCCTATTAGCCTGGTTATTGTTGACATTGATGGTTTAAAGCTATTAAATGACCTATATGGCCATAAGGAAGGAGACAATTTGATAGTCAAGGCAGCGGATGTACTTGAAAAAGTATTTAGAAGGGAAGACATCATTTCCAGGTGGGGTGGTGATGAATTTGCCATATTATTACCCCAAACGGACCTTAAAACAGCAGAAAAAATTGCCGAAAGAATAAAGGATGAAAAAATTTGCACCAACAATAACCAGACTACTCTGTCAGTTGGAGTAGCAACTAAAGAAAGCAAACAGCAAACAAAAGCAGAGGTTTTTAGCCAAGCTGATAGGAACATGTATATGCATAAAAGAAGCAAAAATGAAAACTAGGATGTTATATATTTATATAAAGGAAATTTATGTCACTCCCTTTAATTTAAAACTCAGCAGTCGTTTTCCAATATCTTCAAAAACACTTCTACCAAATAAGGGTCAAATTGTGTGCCGGTACATCTTTTAAATTCGGAGATAATCTCTTCCTTGGACATGGCTCTTTTGTAAGATCTGCCGTTATACATAACTTCATAAGCATCAATATCACGAATTCATCTCCGCCCCAACGGCCTATTAAATCCTTATCCCTGCAAGATTCTTCTAGAACCTGGCCAGTTTTTTAATGGATCGCCAATATAAAATTTCGTTATAAAAATTCGCAGGAATATTATCTTTTATCAAGAAGTAACGACAAAATCAGACAAATGATTGTATATTTATATAAATGTTAACGGGGGCCCACGTAGCAAAAAAAATCTTGACTCATCACGAGAGATGGGTGGGGGCTAGATTTTAAAATGCTTCTATATAATGTATAATGAGCTCAGCGATTGTTTAGAGTAATTCGTTTGAGTTATTGGAGGCAGTACAAATGTATTCTAAAAAAACAGATGATAACTCTTTTGGACAGGCTATTTTAAATTCTCTAGAGGCCAATATTTGTCTATTAGACGAAAAAGGAAATATAGAGTTTACAAACGCATCGTGGTTTGATTTTGCAAAAGAAAATGACGCCGAAATTGAAAAAGTAAGCAAAGGTTGCAATTATCTTGAGGTTTGCGATAATGCCGAAGGCGATGACAAAGAAGTAGCAAAACAAGTCGCTGCAGGGATACGTTCTGTTATAGCTGGGGAAAAAGATAAGTTTGAGCTAGAGTATCCCTGTCGTTTTCAGTTGCAGGAAGAACTTTGGTTTTTAACCAAGGTAACGCCTTATTGTGAGTTAAAAAATACTTCTAGACGAAAAGTTGTAATCTCCCATATTGATATTACTAAAAGAAAACAAGCAGAAAAAGACTTAGAAGAAAAAAATAACAAGCTTAACTTAGAGCTAGAAAAAGCAAAGGAAGTCCACAAGAATATTCTACCTACTAATATTGAAGCAATTGATGACAATATTTATGGGGCAGTTCATTTTTACCCAGCTAAACACCTTGGTGGAGATATGTATAATATCATAAATAATAGTGACAAAACGATATTTTATCTAATTGATGTGACCGGTCATGGACTAGAAGCTGCTCTTATAAGTACTTTTGCCAAAGAAGCAATAGAATCTTTTGTAGCTGATAACCGTACAAAACAAATAGTACCTAAAGATATAATAAAACATCTTTATAAGCAGTTTGTAAGTCAGGGATTTCCTGATGATTATTTTGTTAGCATATTCATGGGAATTATCTATAAAGATAAGACAAAAAACAAAGATGGAGCAGGTTATAAGCTAAGATATACAGGGGCAGGGTTTCAGGAAAAAGTTTTGCTAGAAAGAGGTAATGAAGTTAAAGAGTTACTTGTTGAAGGGCCGCCTATTTCCAATATGTTTACTTTAAAACAGATAGAACAGTGTACTGAACAATATATAAGCCTAAAAAACATAAACAACTACACTGTCATGGTAAATTCTGACGGTTTAACAGAACAGGAAAACAGTGAAGGCGAAGTTTTTAGGGAGCAGTTATATGATATAATCTTATCTAATAGTGATCTGCCAGTCGATGTTATGAAAAGTGTTATTAATGAAGAGTTTAGAAGATTTAATGATGGAAGTCTGCAAGGGGCAGATGATATAACGTATTTAATAATAAAAAAAGACGAAGGCGATACTGATTTTGAAGTAGTCTTAAATAGTAGATTTGAAGAAATAGAAAGATTATACTCTGAAATATTCAATTACTTTAAAAACCAATCACTGGATGAAACTTACTTTCAAGGGCTTAAAGAATTAGTGATAAATGCAATGGAGCATGGAAATAAATTCGATGAGAACAAAAAAGTCTATGTAAGCTTTAAAGATTTAAAGGACAAGCTAATTGTTACAGTGGAAGATGAAGGCGAAGGATTTGACTGGAGAGATTTTCTAGATAACAAGTTCTTGGACTTAGAAGGAGAAGAAGAGCGAGGTAGAGGGATAGCAATGACCAAGGTAATATGTGATAGTCTTTTTTATAACGAAAAAGGTAATAAAGCTTTTTTAATTCTAAATAAAGCCTAACATACCTGAATCAATAAGGAGCTTTTTAATACTGGAGGCAGAACAAATGTTTTCTAAAAAAACAGATGATAATTTTTTTGAGAAGAGTATTTTAAATTCTCTAGAAAGCAATATTTGTCTTTTAGACGAGAAAGGAAACATAGAGTTTACAAACGAATCGTGGCTTGATTTCGCAAAAGAAAATGACGCCGTGATTGAAGAAGTAAGTGAAGGTTGTAACTATCTTGAAGTTTGTGATAATGTCGAAGGCGATCATAATGAGCTAGCAAAACAAGTTGCTGCAGGGATACGTTCTGTTATAGTTGGGGAAAAAGATAAGTTTGAGCTAGAGTATCCCTGTCATTCTCCGTCGCAGGAACACTGGTTTTTAGCCAGGGTAACACCTTATCGAGATTTAGAGAACACTTCCATGCGAAAAGTTGTAGTTTCCCATAATTATATAACCGAACGTAAAGAAGCAGAAAAAAAACTGCAGGAATCTTATAAAAAAATTGAGATTAAACAAAGACAGATTGATGAAGAATTAGAAAAAGCTAAAAAAATCCATGAAAGAACTTTGCTCGGTAAATTCTCAAAAATAGGTTCTCCTGAAGATATATCATTAGAAGCTCATTATTATCCTGCTAAGCAAATTGGCGGTGATTTGTATAATTTTGTTAGGACAGAGAACAAACTGATTATATACCTTTCAGATGTTACAGGTCACGGTATAGAAGCAGCTATTA
>CAZCIZ010000080.1:0-10233 GCA_964498995.1 uncultured Clostridia bacterium
TATTTTATTGCAGCAGTATATGGAGATAAGTTTTAAGTTTTTATTATTAATACATTACATCTAGGCAGGTAAGGTACACGAAGTTTAATAAGTAAACTTTTTTGGATTTTATTGGTACATCTTAGATGTACCAATAAAATCCAAGTGTTTACGATTAAACTTTGTGTACCCCCGATTCTTAGATGTATCAATAAAAACTTTTAAGTATCGGAATATACTGCAGCAATAAAATTAAAGTTTATTTTCGTACTATTCTCCTAACACCATCCTGGCAAAACGCTCATAAGACCTATCATAGGTTTTTTCCACCTCAGCGGGGAAAAAACAGGCCGGAAGCTGATTCATTTTCTTATGATAATGAAGACACTCACAGCAAGCTCCTTTCCTTGGACAGCCTGGATAAGTGCAGTTACACCTATCTAGATTTTTTTCCACCTGGTTACAATCCATAAATATCACCCTCCTTGAATAAAGTTTATCCCGCTATAGAGAAAATAACCACCTATTCCTATAATAAATATAGACAACAAAACCATTATACCCTGGTACACTTTCCCAGTTATGAACCTCTTCCCTGAAGCAAAAGCCAGGGAAAGAAAACTGAGCCAGGCAAGGTCAGCCAACAAATGACCACCAAAAAATAATGCTAATCCCTTAGCACCGTACTGCAAAGAAAAAGTGATGTATCCAGCTCCAACGGTGGTCCACCAGATGAACCAGTAGGGATTAGTCACAGTAGCAAGGGTTCCCGCCATTACAGTGTCGTTCATAAACCCTTTGACAAAACCACTTGAGCTTGCCTGAGGTGATGCCTTTGCAACAGCCTCATGTTCACTTCCTTGCCATCCTTCATTATACTCTTTTTGATAATCAGTTCCTACTTCTTTCTCCATATCTATTTTCATGGTCCCAGATCTAATCCCAAAAAGCATATTATACCCCATCCAAAACAACACCAAACTCCCTATTATGCCAATCACTCCACCTACCCTCTCACTAGCAAAATAAGAACCTAGACCTCCGGCAAACAAAAGCACCACAACTAACTCCATAGCTCCATGCCCAAAAGTAATCAGTGGCCCCGCCTTAAATCCCTTCTTTATTGTATGCTCTACGGTAACGGCGGTAAGGGGTCCAGGAGCCATAGCACCTGACAAACCTACTAAAAAAGCCGTGGTTAAAATATATATTTCCTCCATCCCTATTGCACCTCTTTGATAATACATCACATTAATATCTGGATAAATATCTGCATTAAACAATATACAACAATTTATGATATAATGTACGATAATTCATCCTATAGAATTTATTCTAAAGAGCCAAATAGGTTTAGTCAACAAGAGATCCCAGTCAACTACCCACGAATAATTTAGGTACCCTGGAATGTTCCTCCAGCTTCAGGCACTACGGCTGATGGTTAAACAGTTCCGAGGGAAGGAACAGTCCTATTTAATCTGAAAGGAGAGAAGGTGCCCCTCCCATGACTCAAGTCACGGGTATTTGCACCGCAAACCTATGAACTTGGATCCTGAAACATACCAAGCAGAAACTGTCCTCATAATTGAAGATGAAGCAGGATTAGTGAAGGTATTAAAAGCCTACCTAGAAAAAGAAGGCTTCCAGGTTTTCACATCCCAGGACGGAAATGAAGGTACTCAGCTATTTTATGAAACCCAACCGGATTTGATAATCTTGGATCTAATGCTCCCTGGTATATCAGGAGAAAATATAGCCAGAAAAATCAGACAGTCAAGCTCTGTCCCAATCATCATGCTGACTGCCAAGGGAAAGGAAGAAGAAAAATTAGAAGGCCTTGGAATAGGCGCCGATGATTACGTGGTAAAGCCTGCAAGTCCCCGGGAGATCACCGCCAGGGTCAAAACTATTTTGAGACGAGCCAAAAGCACTTCAGGCCGGACCCAGCAGGAAATCATTGAGACAAAAAACCTGAAAATCGACACCCTATCCCATAGAGTGAATTTGAAAGCTAAAGACAAATCCCAACCTTCTAAACCAGGAGAGGAAATTTCCTTGACTCCTACTGAATATGAGATTTTAAAACACCTGGCCCTGTACCCAAAAAAGATTTTCTCCAGGGAAAATCTGGCCGACCTGATTTTTGGCTATTTTTGGGAAGGTGACCCGAGAACAATAGATACCCATGTAAAGAACTTAAGAAGGAAAATCGAACCAGATCCGAAAAACCCTGCTATAGTCAAAACTGTTTTCGGCGTAGGATACCAGTTCCAGGACGAATATCTTTAATGATAGAAATGCTCTCGCCCTGACACATCACGCAGGCTGTAGAAGCTCCTATACATCAGCATTTTTCTTTATGGAGGTGAGTTAGGAGCATTTTTTCCCAGAATTAAAACCATGGGTTTTCATGCTCCAATTTTTATGAAATTTCTATCACAGTTATCCAAATTATCCCGATTATCCCATTTTTTGAATCCAAAGAGCCTTTTCTTTCGGCTGTTTATAGCTCTATGGCTTTTATCCGCCGGCATGTTATTTCTTGCCGGTACCTACATTAATATGACCATAGATCATGAATTCGAGGATTTCGTAAGAACTACCCATATGAGCGAAAGACAAAATATCATCAATGCAGTTTCTGAGATTGTAGAAGAAGCAGAAGATACCAGACAACCTAGAGAACAGATGGCCCTTAACCAGCTTTCTAGGACTCACAATGAAAGAATAATCATCAAAGATAATGATGGACAAATAGTACACGATACCAATGTTGACGGCCCTGGACCGCCTGAAGAAAGAGGCCCTATGAGGGGTAGTATGGATGGTGACGTCCAAGAAGATAGCCAAACCAACAACATGGGAAGAGACGATATGGGCTGACCCATGCGTGATGGCATATCGGAAGATGTGCAAGAAGATAAAAAAATCCAGCCAGGTCCCTCTACAGAAACAAACCCGCTAATAGATAAGGAAATATCTGAAATATCCCCTGAAACGATAGAAGAAAACACCTTCCCCCTGGCTGTAAATGATCAGGAGCTAGGCAGCGTAATCCTATTATCTGCCGATAGAGATCCAGGCTTCTATACTCCTGTGGAGATGGATTTCAAAAGCCAGGTAGAAAACAGCATAATCATTGGGGGGTTAATCTCCATGATCCTAGCCGCAGGTATAAGTACGGTAGTTTCCCTTACCATCTCTAGACCCATCAATAATCTCAAAAAAACCGCTGAAGGCTTAAAAAATGGCAACCTTAATCTAAGAGCCCCGGTAAAAGGTCCAGGCGAGATCAGGGAACTATCCATGAGTTTCAATGCCATGGCAAAAAACCTGGAACAGACAGACTATCTTAAGAAAAAATTGACCCAGGACCTCTCCCACGAACTTAGAAATCCAGTTTCCTCCATCAAGGGGTACCTGGAAGCTTTTACAGATGGGGTCCTACCTCCAGATGAAGAAAATCTACATCATACCATGGAAGAGCTCACCAGGCTTGAAAACATGACAGAAGAACTTCACCAGTTGGCTCTGGTAGATTTCAAGCAAACAAAACCTTCCATCCAGCCAACCAACGTCAACAGCATAGCAGAAAAGATAAAGTCAACGGTAGAACCTCTAGCCTTTAAAAAAGGTATCAACTTCGAATACAAACCCGACTCTCATGAAGTCGAAATATTAGCTGACGAGAATCTTCTTCACAGGGCCATTAAAAATCTTGTCCTAAATGCAATCAACCACACCCAAGAAAAAGACACCATTGAATTCGGGATCAAAACAGACAGCAAAAAAGTACATTTTTATGTAGTCGATACCGGCAGGGGAATCCCGGCAGAAAAGCTACCCTATATATTTGAAAGATTTTACAGGGTAGATGAAGCCAGATCAAAACATCAGGAAAATAAAGGAAGCGGCCTTGGCCTTTCCCTGGTCAAAGAATGGGTGGATTCCATGGACGGCAAAGTAAAAGTAGAATCCACCGAAGGAAAAGGAAGCACCTTCTGGCTTACTTTCAACCTGTATTCACAAAACTAATGGCTAAAAAATCAAACAAAAAATTTTTCACCTTCACAAGATCTTCATAAGCTCCTGATAAACTAAGGATAACAATATAAAAACCTAGGAGGTATGAAGATATGAAATTAATCAGTGGAGTGGCAGTTGTAGTTCTTGCCCTTGCGGTGGTATTTGCCACCCCGGGACAATTACTGGGATCAGAAGATGTAGGTGGATTTGGAGTCAACGGGGAAAGAGGACCAAGAGAAAACGGCTGCCTAAACGGTGAAGATCTAGACGAATTTCATGAAAGAAAAGATGAGATTCGGGAAGAAAAAATCGACACTTTAATTGAAGAAGAAGCTATCTCCCAAGAAGAAGGGGAAGAACTGCTAGATGCGTTAGAAGAAAGAGCCAGCTTCGAAAGAGGAACCTGCCTAGAAACAGGAGAAAGAAATTGTGATGTCAACTTAGAACTAAGAGAGCGCTTTAATGGCGATGAAGAAGAGACAAGAAGAGGATTTGGCTTTGGAAAAAGAGGTTTAGGTCAGGGTCAAAACAGATAGTACTTCAAAACCTATGGTACAACTTGACGCTTATTTTGTGAGAATATATCAAGATAGTTTAATCGAGGGAACTGAAAGAGTACTTCAGTTCCCTCGATTTTTTGTTGTTCATGATACTAACTCCCTATGTTTTGGGTTTTCACACCACAACCAGTAATGAAAATAACTGATTTATTTTACTGCGCAGTATATGGAAATAAAATTAACTGTTTACAAATTGAATAAAAAAATATAACATCAACAATAATACAAATTATTGCTCCAAATTATCGTCCGCTCCGAAGCCCCTTCCAATTTACTATTATGATCTGGCAAAGCATTGACAAAAGTTCCAATACACTTCAACACCAAATTCCGTAAAAAACTCATCAACTAATTTCAAAAAGGGAGTTGATCTCATGTCAACTGAATTCATAGAACTATATGGAGGACCTTGTGACGGAGAAGTCAGGATGATCCAATTCGACATCGACACAATGTTAATCCACCATAATAGCGAGAAATACGAGCATTTAACCAAAAAAGAAGTCCTGGTCTACAAACGAAAAGAAAAAGGAAGCAGTGTGTTCGCATACGAGGGAAAACTTTAACATGAAGTGCCTTTAACTCGGAAACCTCTTGTTTGCTAGCAAAGTTTTTTGCAACATTTTAATTTTTTTTAATTATTTATTTGACAAACCAGCAAGGATATTATACAATTGTCTTAGGTACCCTACGGGGGTATAAAAAGAAAATAAGGAGGTATTTTAAATGCCAATATATGAATTTACCTGCAAAGACTGCAGTACCACTTTTTCAAAAAAATCAAGTGTAGCAGAAAAGGACAATATCACTTGCCCAGAGTGTAATTCCAAAGAATTAAAGCAAAGCTTTACTTCTGAAGCAAAGAGTGATTCCAAATCAAAATCTGCCTGTAACATGCTATTAAACAAAAATCTATTCAGTGGCGGATGAAGATAACAACTTAAAAGGGCTGTAAGCCCTTAGAAATTTTACTTATCAAAACTTCACCAACACCTACTAGTACACCCTCATTATTTTTTCCACCCTATAATAAATAAAGCTGTCCCTTAAGGTAAACCTATCTTCCTTAAGGGACAGTTTTTTTATTATACCCTCATCTTTCACCATACCTATATTCATTTTTTGTCAAAATATAAACTTGCAGTTCCGTCATTGTCTACATCTCCTGCAATTCCTGGTTCTGTCATCTCCTGGGGGTGCAAAATCCTATTCACTTCTTCTTGGGACAAGACCCCTTCTTCAATGGTTATCTCCCTGACACCCCTCCCGGTTTTAAGGGCTTTCATAGCTATTTCCGATGCCTTTTCATAGCCGATATGAGGATTAAGGGCCGTGATGATACCAATACTGTTCTCTACCAACCGAAGACAGTGATCCTTGTTTGCCTTCATGCCTTTGATGCATTTTTCTGTCAGCACTTCCACCCCATTGGTCAAGCTCTCCAGGGAATCAAACAAATTGTGAAACAGTACCGAAGTCATAACGTTTAGATCCAGCTGCCCTGCCTCTGCTGCCATGGTGATGGTTTTGTCATTGCCAATCACCTGAAAAGAAATCTGATTGACTACCTCGGCAATCACCGGGTTCACCTTCCCCGGCATTATAGACGATCCAGCCTGGACTACAGGAAGACTCACCTCGCCAAAGCCACACCTGGGCCCTGAAGCCATTAACCTGATATCATTGCACATTTTGGATAAATTGACAGCACAGGTCTTAAGGGTGCTAGAAAGATTGACGTAGTCATCCATATTTTGAGTAGAGTCTACCAGGTGTTCGCTGATCTCCAATTCCAGACCGCTGATATAATTGAGTTGGTCCTTGGCCTCCTCTATATACATCTGATCAGCATTTAGCCCTGTTCCCACTGCTGTAGCACCAAGATTAATATACTTCAGCTCCCTGATGGCCTTATTGATCCTCCTGATATCCCTGGAAACAAACCTGGTATAAGCCCCAAATTCTTGGCCAAGCCGGATAGGAACAGCATCCTGAAGATGGGTCCTTCCGGTTTTAAGAACATCGTCAAATTCCTTTTCTTTCTCAAACAAGGCATCGTGAAGCTCATCCAGGTTAGCTATCAGTTTTCGGTTCAAGTTAATCAGGGCTATTTTGAATGCCGTTGGGATCACATCATTGGTGGACTGGGCCATATTGACATGGGTATTTGGAGAAACCAAATCATAATCTCCCTTATGCCCTCCTAAAAGTTCAATAGCCCTATTTGCTATGATCTCGTTGGCATTCATATTGATAGGGGTTCCGGCCCCACCATGAATAACATCAACGATAAACTGATCATCAAACTTACCGGATATCATCTCCTGACTGGCTTGTTTTATAGCTTGACCAATCCTTTTGGAAATCTTGTTCATCTGAATATTTGCCTTGGCCGAAGCCCATTTAACCATTCCCAGAGACTTCATCAGCTCCGGGTGGATCTTATGACCGGTGATAGGGAAGTTTTCCTTAGATCTCTGAGCCGAAATCCCATAGTAGGCATCCACCGGCAGTTCTACTATGCCAAAGACATCCTCTTCCCGTCTCATTTTTGGTTCTTTCTCATAATGTTCCTTATCGGTATAATTTCCCTCTTTTCCAGCCAAATCAACCACCTCCCCGGTAAAAGATTCTTTGTTCCCAGGGAATACAAGATTCCTCTCCGATCATCCTGACAGCATAGGTCGCCGCCTCCACCTGTTTATCCGTAGGCTCTTTTGTCATTATCAAGTACTGAATCGCGGCACTAACCCACAATATCGGTTTCAGGGCAAAGAAAAAATATCTGTTTCTCATCAAAGTAAACACTTCCATAGCCACCACTAAAGAAAACACCACATTTAAAAACATCACCGTGCCAAAGAAAGTGTTCATCAAAATCACCAGGGGCAAGTAAATAACCACCAAAGTGGTTCCACACCTGTAGCTTATCCTGCTCTGGCTTTTTACCTTGGCAACTGTGAGAGGTTCATCCTCCATGGCAGCATTTATGGCCTTGTGCTCTGCCCCGTGAAATCTAAACAGATTCAACAACCCATTAAAAAAGCTCTTAAAATTACCCGTGACAAGCAAAACAACCGAGAACAATAAAGCCACATAGAACAAGTAACGAAAAGAATCAAGGGTCGAAGCAGAGGAAGTCGCCTGATAATAATAGGGATGCATTAGAAAAAACAGATCGGAAAATAACGACACGAACAAAACACTTAAAACAAGAGCTTTAGGCACCTTACCCATGGTCATTAAAAGCAGTCTCACAAGCATTCTCAATTTGATCAAAGATCTGACGAAGGGAATCTTAGACAAAATCCCCTGGTTCTGATTGACTTTGCTCCTTCTCCTGGTAAGTTTAAACCCCTTTTCAAACTCCTTACACACAACAATGGAATCACTGGCGAAAAAGTATATCCCATTAAATCTGGCCCTGCCCCCTAGGATTTTATCTTTAATGGCAGTTTTATTTGCCTCCGTTATATTAACTTCATCATTAACTTTGCAGTTTTCCATCTTATTCATAAAAACACCTCATCTAATGGATAATGGAAGATAATTTAGATTAGATCTAGGATCATTATAATTATAACATAATTGAAAAGGGTTTATCTGAACCGTAATATATTTTTCTAATTTTTCATAATTTTCTATCAATTGTTCTTGCGAAGCTCTTCCTTTTTGTTGTATAATAAAATCAACCATAATTTTTAGTTGTTTTATAATAGCTTGAAAGAGGAGGGCTTGATTATGTCTGAATTGAAAAAAAGGCATGAATATGATGGTCAAAATTACGATAAAAATAGTGCTGACGATCAATATAAATTGTTTGAACAGTGGAGACAGTTCATGGAAAAATACAGTGATACAAAAGAACTATTAAAATACGGCCAAGGCTGTAAAGAAGGCTGGAAATCGTGTCTGGAGATGCAAAGAGAACTTTTCACCCTCTGGCTAAAAACCTTCAGTGAGATGCAGCCAAATGATATGGCCACTAAGTTCGGGCCCAAAGCCCTAGCCCACTGGCAGAGAAATATCTGGAGACAGTGGATGCAGATCCAAAAGAACTTTTTAAAGGACTGCGAAAAGAGGCTCCAAGATGAGGAAATATGCCCGGAAGATTTCAACCCCACCGAGGCTATGACAGACCTTTACAAGAATTGGCTCCAAATGCTAAATGACTGTTCTAAGACAGCATTAGGCCCACCGTATTCCAATGACAAGGACAATGATACTTAAAGATTTAAACACTTAATTTAAAGCTCCATGCTCCCCCTTTTACCTAATACCCTGGTCCAGGATGATTGTATGAAAGGATGTATAACACCTTTCTACTTCTGGTCCAGGATTTTTTATGTAGCTTGTTATATTTTGATTTTGATATATTCATTCTAAAAGTACAAATTGATAAAAGGGCTATATTGTCAGTTCATGTTAGTCTAACATTCAGAAAATTGTTCCAATTTTTAAACATTTCCAGATTATTTATTTCCATCCAGGTTTGTGCTATACTTTGTAGTAGCCAAGGCAGAGATGAGCAATAAATCAAAAGAGGGGTAGCACAATGGCTGCTCCAAAGTTCGGATTTAGAGATATCAATATTAAAGTATTCAAATAACTGATTTTTAAAAGCGCAGTTTACAGTAGAAGATAATAAAATAACAGATATCAGCCATAGACAAATGTATTATGGTGGAATAGACTATCTAGATGAAGATATAGACGAAACAAATGCAGGTATAAGAGATCAGCACAAAAAAGCAGTAGAACATCTAGAAGGTAAGGATGTAAGAGAGTCAGTCGCAGATCTACTTGAACCGGGAAAGCACGTAGACTTTGGAGATGTAGAAGAAGTAGACGGTTTCTCTGGAGCGACGATTTATTCACAAAAAGAAGCATCAGCTATAGTTGACGGTTTAAATAGAGGTGTATACAGATTTAGAGAAGTAGGTGATGAAGTACCAGAATATTATACTCCTTTTATCAATACTAAGTACTTGTTTAATTAATTAATGTTAAACTAGCATTGAAAACTTAAAAATTTGAGAGGGGCCCTAAATTAATGAGGGTCCCTCTTTTTTTAATATTTTTTTCCAAGACAGCTTTATTTAATTTTTACTCTGTTATAGTCTGTTGTTTGATTTTTTGGCTAAACTAGAGGATGCAGAAGACAAAGATGCAGTTGAAATACCAGAAGAATTAACGCAAGATTAAGAGCCAGTCGCAATCTCGTGACTTTAGTTATGAGAGGTTCACAAAAAGAAAAGTAAAAAAGAGGGGTTGTTAATAATTTTTAACATTAAACTTCATTTAAGAAGCATGATATCTTCAGTGATACTTGCAAATGGTGCTCCACCACCAGGTCCAGGTCCATTTGGAAAAGATGCAAGTAGAAATATAAAAGCTTTTCACGCTCTAGAAGAAGAAAAAACTGAACGAAGAAAAAAACAAAAAAAAAATAATAAAGGCCCTCAAAAATTTCTTATATTATTGTTTTTAATTATAATTATTGGTATTTTTGGCTACTTTCTTAATGGTGGTTATTAATTTTTAATAAGGTTCGCAAAAAAGATAATATGTGTTAAAATTTTATACGAGACAAGGCTTGTATCCCTCGACTTGTTAGTAAGAAAATAAACTTTAATTTTATTGCTGCAGTATATTCCGATACTAAAAA
>CAZCIZ010000081.1:0-10078 GCA_964498995.1 uncultured Clostridia bacterium
TTACTAGCTTTATTTTATTGACACATCTATTTAGCTGTGTTATACTTTCATGTGTCTTTAAAAGGGGTTAGTGACAACAAATAAATTGAACATTTTTTGTTTAGTTAGCCAGGAGGGGTGTCCGAGTCCGGCTAAAGGAGCTGGTCTTGAAAACCAGTGCTCGCCCCGCGGGCCGTGGGTTCGAATCCCACCCCCTCCGCCATTTAACAAAGATTAAAAGGTAAAAATTTTTTAATCAACACAAATAATATACTTTAAGGATAAAAACAAATATGGTAAAATACTAGCACACACGGAGAGGTGGCCGAGTATGGTCGAAGGCGGTCGCCTGCTAAGCGACTAAACGGGGCAATACCTCGTTTCGAGGGTTCAAATCCCTCCCTCTCCGCCATTTATGTCAATAAAAGTATGCGCCCGTAGCTCAGCCTGGACAGAGTAACTGACTACGAATCAGGAGGTCGGAGGTTCGAATCCTCCCGGGCGCGCCATTTATATATAAAAGCATTAAACCGCGGAACCTAAGTTGCCGCGGTCATTTAAATTATGAAAGATATTTTTAGAGAATATAGAAAGAAAGATCTTTGGAAGAACTACTGCAAGTTTATAATCAAGCGGTCTTTACATTGTAATTTGTATATGGTAATGTATATAAGCGAGTAATTGGCCTTACTAATAACGAAAGCCAAAATTCAGGTTAATTTGGTGTGCACAAATGAATAATTATGATGCTTATTTCATGAGTACTGCTCTAGAAGAAGCAGAAAAAGCGTATGAAATAAATGAAGTCCCTATAGGTGCTGTCATTGTTAAAGATGGAGAAATAGTTTCAAGGGCTTATAATATGAAAGAGAAGTTGAAAGATGCGACTGCTCATGCTGAAATTTTAGCTATCAAAGATGCAGGAATAAAGCTTGGTAGTTGGCGTTTGACTGATTGTACTTTGTACGTTACAATTGAGCCCTGCCCCATGTGTGCTGGGGCTATAATTCAGTCTCGTTTGGATAGGTTGGTATTTGGGGCATTTGATGAAAAAGCATGGGGGAGTTTAGATTCATCAGATATATTGGCTAATGAAGATCTTAATCATCGGGTAGAAGTTGTCTCCGGAGTTATGAAAAGCGAGAGCAGTTCTTTGATGAAAAAGTTTTTCCAAAGCTTAAGATAAAAGTTAATAATAAAAACATGGAGAGGTGGCTGAGTCTGGCTTAAGGCGCTCGCCTGGAAAGCGAGTAGGCGGGGTTGCCCGCCTCGAGGGTTCAAATCCCTCCCTCTCCGCCATATAGATTGAAATAATAATGATACAAAATATACTAAAGAGAATGATTCGGCCGTGCTAGACGGGGAGGTAGCGGTGCCCTGTAACCTGCAATCCGCTATAGCAGGGTTTAATTCCCGGCCTGCGGCCTTCTTTAGTTGTGGTCTGGCCTGGATAAGTGGCGTCGATGGTTGGGTCCCATGCAACGCAGGCCTATGAACCCCGTCAGGCCCGGAAGGGAGCAGCGGTAAGTAGGTCCCTTGCGTGTGCCATGGGGTCACCTGACCGGAGTTAACTGTCTAGGTAACGCACATCTAAAGGAGGTCAAGGGCGGGTGCACGGCCGATATAATATTAGAACAAAAGCGCCAGATGGGGCGCTTTTAATATTTTGGGCGGTTTTGTTATGCATTTAATGGAGTTAGTATGATATAATATCTTAAAAAGTTTTGACCATAGGAGTGTGGGACTATGAGTTATAAGGCCCTGTATAGAGAATGGAGACCGGTTAGCTTTGATGAGTTAATCGGGCAGGATCATGTCACTGTGACTTTAAAAAATTCTATTGCAATGGATAAAATTACACATGCTTATCTCTTTTGTGGACCCAGGGGCACTGGAAAGACAAGCGCTGCAAAACTTCTTGCAAAGGGCTTAAATTGTAATGAAGGCCCTACCCACAACCCCTGTGGCTTATGCGAGTGTTGTAAATCCATCGATGATGGACGGTTTTTTGATGTTATAGAAATTGATGCTGCTTCAAATAGAGGAATTGATGAGATCAGGGAAATAAGAGATCAGGTTGTATATCCACCCTCTGACGGCAAATATAAAGTTTATATAATTGACGAAGTGCATATGCTAACACAAGAAGCTTTTAATGCTTTATTAAAAACTTTAGAAGAGCCTCCCTCGTATATTATTTTCATTTTGGCTACGACTGAACCTCATAAGTTACCCATGACAATTCTATCACGCTGTCAAAGATTTGACTTTCACCGACTTTCAGTTAAAGATATAATAAATAGACTAGAGAAAGTAGTTAATGATAATAATATAACTTATGAGGAAAAAGCCCTTTATACCATTGCCAGGAATGCTGAAGGCGGTATGAGAGATGCACTAAGTTTACTCGATCAATGCCTTGTTTATTCCGATACAAAGGTATTAAAAAATGAACATGTTCTAGGTATTATAGGCTCGGTTAATGAAGATATTCTTTATAAATTAGTAAAGGCAGTCATAGATATGGATGTAAACTCTGCCCTGGCCATTGTTAAAGACATAAATGATCAAGGTAAAGATATAAACCAGTTTTTTAAGGATCTGATGAACTACTTTAGAGACACTCTGTTGGTAAATATTGGCGGACAAGATGAAGAGCTTATCAAAGGCAGTTATGACAACCTATCACAACTTTCAAGTTACTTTAAAAAAAATGAATTGATAGGGATAATAGATTTTATTTCAGAAAAGCAAAAAGAGCTCCGGTGGTCGCAAAATCAAAGATTAATTTTGGAAATGACTTTGTTTCGCTTAATAAATCGTGATAAAATATTTTCTGAACTACAAGATCAAATAGAAACCTTGAAAGAAAGAATTTCTAATCTAGAAAAAGAGGAAGCTAAAACAATAGCCTCCCAGGCCCCTGAAACCGTTAATGTAGTTAATGATAGCGGAATGGATGTACTAACCAACGAATCAACTCAAGTTAATGAAAACTCAGATGTCAATGAAGATGCTGTAGTTGGGCTAAATGAAGCAGAGGTCACTATAGCAGAAGTAAGCTCTGCGTGGCCAGAAATTTTAAAGGCCCTAAAGAAAGAAAAAATTTATGCCCATGCCTACTTGGTTGAAGGTAAGCCTATGGAGATGAAAAATAGTGTATTGTATATTGGGTTTATGCCTCAACACAGTATTCATATGGAAAGGGCAGCAAAAAAAGAAAACAAGGATGTAATAGAACAGGTGATAGAAAAGTGGTTTCCAGGGACTAAAGTAAAATTTAAACTGATTTCAGAATCGGAAAGTCCCAAAAATGAAAAAAAAAATTGACTGGTGCTAAAGGAGAAACTAGCAATGGAAATGAAAAAGCCCATGATGAAGATGGGACTAAATTAGAAATTGTTGAGAAAGCAAAGAAAGAGTTTGGTGAAAGCAAGGTAGAAATATTTAAAAATATGAGAATAGGAGGGTTTTAAGTGGGTAAAAATATGCAAAAAATGATGAAACAAGTTCAGGAAATGCAGGCTAAAATGGCAAAAATGCAGGAAGAAATGAAGGATAAAACTGCTGAAGCTACCTCGGGAGGAGAGGCGGTAACAGCTGTTGTCAATGGCCAGAAGGAAGTAGTAGATATAGAAATTGATCCTGAAGCTGTAGATCCTGATGACGTAGAAATGTTGGAAGACCTTGTTTTAGCTGCAGTAAACGAAGCCATGAAAAAAGCTGATGAGATGGTTAGTGAAGAGATGAAAAAAATAACCGGTGGTATGAATCTACCGCCTGGAATGTTTTAGTTAACTAAAAAGACAAGAAATATAATCCTAAACAAAGTTAGATTTGAGGGATGAGGAAATGGTGGATTATCCCGGGCCGATAAAAGAACTTATTGAAGCACTATCTACTCTTCCAGGAATTGGACCTAAGTCTGCTGAAAGGCTGGCTTTTCATGTTATCAATATGCCAAGGAAAAATGTATCCAATATTGCGGACTCTTTGTTAGAAGTCAAAGACAAAATTTTCAACTGCAGCCTTTGTAATAACTTGACTGACCAGGAGCCATGTTATATCTGTAGAGATGATAACAGAGATAAAAAAGTAATTTGTGTTGTCCAAGAAGCTAAGGATGTAATTGCAATGGAAAAAATCGGTGAATATAAAGGTGCTTATCATGTTCTTCAAGGGGCAATTTCTCCTATGGATGGAGTAGGTCCCGAAGAATTAAAAGTGAAAAAACTCCTACAAAGAATAGAGGAACTAAATGCAATCGAATTGATCCTTGCTACCAACCCGACTGTTGAAGGAGAGGCTACAGCCATGTACTTGTCTAAAGCTGTGAAGCCATTAAATGTACGTGTTACAAGGCTGGCCTATGGGTTGCCAATGGGGGGAGATTTGGAGTACGTTGATGAAATGACCTTGTCTAAAGCTTTAGAAGGCAGAAAAGAATTTTAATTAGAATTTTTTAGAACACCCAACTAGGGTGTTTTTTTTATGTGGTTTTTTATTAATGAGGGATCGGTCTTGAATGATTATTTTGGGTGATAAATGCTTATTTTTACCTCATATAATGACTATAACAAAGCTTTAAATCAAAGGGTGAAAAAAATGCCAAAAAAATATTTAAGATTTTTGTATGAGGTTGATGAAAATAAAGCCTTATTTGAAGAATTAGAGGATGCCAAAACAGAACTATACAGGAAAATCAAGGAAACCCAATCTCAATGGAAATCAGCAAAGAATTTGTTTAATAACTCTACAGACCCTGATCAAATAGATTATGCTATTTGTTTGTTAGAATTATACGAAAAAAAATTGAAAATATTATATAAAAAAGCCAAAGAATTAGAATAACCAAGCATAACTTGTCAACTACTATACTATATATGTAAAAATAATTATTGCTTAGCACTACAGCAAAAATAGTTAATACTTGTTAATATAATTTGTAAATTTTGCTCTCTTACTTGCCCAATACCAACGCTCACAAAGATTTGCGGGAAACGTCCAAATCAAAAGTTCGTTTTTGGTATTGGGCAAGCAATTAAAGAAGTAACTAAAAAATGATAGTACATAAATTTTACGATTTTCGCTGTAGTAGTAGGTGAAAAATTAAATGAAACAAGCAAGGGGTGTTGAATTTGAAGTTGATTCAAGAAGATTTGAATATAATATTATCTATTATATTTGCTTGCTTACTGTTATATTTAATTATAAGGGTGATGATCAAACCATTAATTTATCTTTATAAAGCCTTTTATAAAATAATAATAGGTATTACTATTTTATTTCTGGTAAATGCAACCATTGGAACTCTACTTCAATTTCAGCTGGGCATAAATCCTGTTACAGCTGGAATAGCTGGCTTTTTGGGGGTTCCCGGGATTATTTTGATATATGGAGTTAAGACCCTCCTTGGCTAAAACAGAGATCATCAATTATGGCTCAATGATGGTAATGCTTGACTAGATTTAATTGTTTCTGTTATACTCTCAATAAACCTGTTATAATTGGGGCCATGTATGCAGTTAATTTGTAGCAAAGGATTAAAAAACAGGGAAACACTTCGAATTTTAGAAAAACAATAATTTTTTAAAATTTTTTGAAGGTATTATATCTACCTTTCACGTAATATAAAATAAAACATTAAAGACAGTATGTATGCAAAAATGTTATTATCAGGTTTAGTACCAGAAAAATCAATTGTTTTGATGGGAGGTGCATTTATGTCAACAGAAGAGGTAACCTTAGACAAGATTTTAGAAATTCGCTGGCATGCACGGGGAGGACAGGGTGCTGTTACAGCTGCTAAAACACTGGCAGAGATGTCGCTAATCAGGGATATGTTTTTTCAGGCTTTCCCTGAATATGGACCGGAAAGAATGGGAGCGCCTATTCAATGCTTTAACAGGTTGAGCAAAAATGACATTTCGGTTTACTGTGGTGTCAATAACCCCTCAATTGTTTTAGTAGTTGATCATACCCTGTTAGATGTTGTTGATGTTACTGCAGGTATGTTAGAGGACGGGATAATTATAGTAAACACCCAGAAATCACCAGATATTATTAAAAAGAGATTGAATGCTTCTGACAGCAAGAAGATTTATACTGTAGATGCAACACATATTTCCATGGATGCCCTAGGAAGGTTTATGCCTAATATTCCTATGCTAGGGGCCCTTTTAAAGGTTACAGGTATGATTTCCCTTGATGAAGCCAAGGAGTTTTTGAATGATTCCTTTGGCAAAAAGTTTCCTCAGAAAATAGTCGACAAAAATATCGAAGCAATGGAGAGAGCTTATGAGGAGGTGAAGGGTTAATGAAATGGGATATAACAGATATTAAAAAATGGACTTGGAAAGATCACCCTCATGGGGGTACAATAGTTGACCCAGGAAATTCACGTAAATTTAAAACAGGTGGTTGGCGCTCATTGCGCCCTGTAAGAGATGGGGAAAAATGTGTCAACTGTTTTATGTGCTTCATCTATTGCCCTGATACTTCGATTAAAGTTGAGGGTGAAGAGGTTAAGGGAATTGACATGGAATTCTGTAAGGGATGTGGAATTTGTGCCGAAGAATGCCCAAAGGGTATAATAGAGATGGTTGACGAAATGGAATTTGAAGAAGATTAATAACGCTTAATTTGAAGGGAGGAAAGTTTTATGGCTATAAATAGCAAAAAAACTGTAGCTTATGTGGGCAATGATGCTGTTGCAGAAGCTATGCGTCAAATTAGCCCTGATGTCGTAGCTGCATATCCCATCACTCCACAGACGGATATTGTACAAACATTCTCTGGCATGGTTGCTGAGGGACTTGTTGATACTGAGATGGTAAATGTTGAAAGTGAACATAGTGCAATGAGTGCAGCTATTGGTGCTTCCGCAGCTGGAAGTAGGGCAATGACCTGTACTTCGTCCCAAGGCTTAGCTTTGATGTGGGAGACCCTTTATATAGCATCAGGATTAAGGTTGCCAATAGTTATGTTCAATGTTAACAGGGCACTATCTGCGCCTATAAACATACATTGTGATCATGGTGATAGCATGGGTGCAAGGGACTCTGGTTGGATTCAAATCTTTTCGGAAAATGCTCAAGAAGCCTATGATAATACTATCCAGGCTATGCGAATCTCGGAACATAGTGATGTTTACCTGCCTAGCATGGTAATGATGGATGGGTTCATAATCTCTCATGCTATTGAAAGAATGGAATTGCTAGAAGATGATAAAGTCAAAGATTTTGTTGGGGAAGTTTCAACTCCTTATTCTTTGCTAGACCCTAATAATCCAGTTACTGTAGGTTCTTTTGATGGATTGTATGGGTATTTCTTTGAATTTAAACGCCAGCAAGAAGAAGCCATGAGAAATGCCTTTTCTGTGATTAAAGATGTAGGCAAAGAATTTGGGGATATGTCTGGTCGTTACTATGACTTTTTTGAAACCTATTACATGGAGGATGCTGAATTTGCCTTTTTGGTTTTAGGGTCTGGTGCTGGTACAACTCGTCATTATGTAGAATGCTTGCGTGAAAATGGTGTACCTGCAGGATTGATAAAGCTAAGGTTGTTTAGGCCCTTCCCAGCAAAGGAAATTGTTGAAGCTACCTCTCATCTAAAAGCCCTTGCTGTTATGGATCGCTCAGAAACCTTTGCAGGTGGTATGGGCGGACCAGTATTCAATGAGGTGCGCTCTGCTTACTATGAACAAAGTAAGAGGCCTTTGATAACAAATTATGTTTACGGGCTAGGTGGACGTGATCTCTCTGTGGATATGCTAGAGGGAGCATCAAAGGAAATGCAGGAGATGGTAAGAACTGGAGAAGTGAAACAGACAGTAAACTATCTTGGTCTTAAGGAATAGGAGGTGTGAATATTGTCCACAAAACTTAAAGATATAGCTCAACAAGAAGAACTGTTACAAGGTGGCCACCGGCTATGTGCGGGCTGTGGGGCTTCAGTAGCTGTGCGTCAGATTTTGAAAGGACTACCGGAGGATATTAATGCTGTTGTAGCAAACCCCACAGGTTGCTTGGAGGTCTCAACTACTATTTATCCATATACATCCTGGAACTGCTCTTTTATTCACAACGGGTTTGAAAACGTAGCATCTACAATGAGCGGGGTGGAAGCTGCTTACAAATCTTTGAAAAAACAAGGGAAAATAGATTCAAATTATAAATTCGTTGTTTTTGCCGGTGATGGCGGGACCTATGATATTGGATTTCAGGCTTTGTCAGGGATGCTAGAAAGAAATCACGATATCGTCTATGTTTGTTATAACAACGAGGCTTATATGAATACGGGGATTCAGCGCTCTGGTGCTACCCTAAAAGGTGCAACGACAACGACAAGCCCGGCAGGTAAAGAAAGTTATGGAAAGACTGAGCATCGCAAAGATATAACAGAAATTGTTGCTGCTCACGATATTCCATATGTTGCCCAGGCTTCAATCAGTCACTGGAGAGATACTATCAAAAAAGCACAAAAGGCTTTTAAGGTTGAAGGGCCTGCTTTTATAAACATCCTTGCCCCCTGTCACAGAGGCTGGCGCTATCCTATGGAAAAGACAGTAGAAGTTGCTAAAAGAGCTGTTGACTCTGTTGCATGGCCACTATATGAAGTTGAGGATGGGGAGTATACCCTTAATAGCAAACGTAAGGAAGAGTCTGTAGAAGAATACCTGAAAATGCAAGGAAGGTTTGCACATTTATTCAAAAAAGAAGAGAAAGAAGTTATCGATTCTATTCAGAAATACCTGGATAGAAAATGGGATAGATTAGTTAAAAGGTCTGGTGAAAAAGGTTAAACCCATACCTTGTTTTTGCTCCAGGTACTGATAGGTAAAAGGGATTTAACTTAGCACTGGGTGAAATTAACTCGTTCAATGATCTAAAAAGTTTTATTCCAAGGCAAAAATTATCAAAACATTTTGCCTTGGAATATTATTTTTAAAGTAAATGGGTCTTTAGAGCAGGTAGGGCATGATAACTGTGTGTAATATCTTTTGTTGGTCTATTTTTGCTTAAAATTAATAGATATGAAAAAAATACAAGAATAACAATTGATTTATGCATGTAACTATGATATAATGATTTTCCCAATGAAGATAAGATTTTTGCTCTTTGAAAACTAAACAGGGATAGTAAGCATCTAAAGTTAGAAGTCAGCATCGAAAGCTTTAAGATTAAAGTAAGGACATGTAATAAATTAGCCAGGCGCCTGAGGCTTAAAAGTCTTAGGTGTAAGAGCTCTTTTTTAAAAGCTAAACCGGGCTCTATTTTATGATAGAGCTATCGTTAATAATTTTTGAAGGAGAGTTTGATCCTGGCTCAGGACGAACGCTGGCGGCGTGCTTAACACATGCGAGTCGAGGGGACCTCCGTCATTACCTTTCGGGGTAATGACGGGTCAGGTTAACCGGCGGACGGGTGAGCAACACGTGGATAACCTACCCAGGGGTCAGGGATAACAGCTCGAAAGGGCTGCTAATACCTGATGAGTCCATTTATCTGCCTGGATAAATGGGGAAAGGCTTTTAAAGTCGCCCTTGGCTGGGTCCGCGGCCCATTAGCTAGTTGGTAGGGTAATGGCCTACCGAGGCGACGATGGGTAGCCGGCCTTAGCGGGTGGTCGGTCACACTGGGACTGAGACACGGCCCAGACTCCTACGGGAGGCAGCAGTGGGGAATCTTGCGCAATGGGGGAAACCCTGACGCAGCGACGCCGCGTGAGTGAAGACGGCCTTCGGGTTGTAAAGCTCTTTATAGGGGGAAGATATAGACGGTACCCCTTCAAAAAGCCCCGGCCAACTACGTGCCAGCAGCCGCGGTAACACGTAGGGGGCAAGCGTTGTCCGGAATTACTGGGCGTAAAGGGCGCGTAGGCTGTTATGTAAGTCAGGTGTGAAATTTTGTGGCTCAACTGCAAATTGGCATCTGAAACTGCATAACTTGAGTACAGGAGAGGGGTGTGGAATTCCCGGTGTAGCGGTGAAATGCGTAGATATCGGGAGGAACACCAGTGGCGAAGGCGACACCCTGGCCTGTAACTGACGCTGAGGCGCGAAAGCGTGGGGAGCGAACAGGATTAGATACCCTGG
>CAZCIZ010000082.1:0-9843 GCA_964498995.1 uncultured Clostridia bacterium
TATTGAAATAATAACTAGTGCCATGAGTTTTAACAAAAAATATAATATTATTCAAGAGGTGATCTATTATGAAGACAAATGAAAATCTGATGGAAGCGTTTAGCGGTGAGTCGCAGGCTAATCGTAAGTATCTTGCCTTTGCTATTCAAGCTGAAAGTGAAGGTTACAAGAATATCGCAAGGGTCTTTAGGGCTGTTGCAGAAGGGGAAACCATTCACGCCCTAAAACACCTTGAAGCTGCCGGGAAAATTGGTGATATCGTCGAGAATCTTGAAGAAGCTGAAAAAGGAGAACACTACGAGTATACCAGCATGTATCCTGAGTTTATAGAGACAGCTAAAGAGGAAAATCAAAAAAAAGCTCAAAAAAGTTTCGAATATGCCAACGAAGCTGAAAAAGTCCATGGGAAAAATTATCAAAAATTAAAGGAGCTAGCTAAGGAAGGTAAAGACCTCGAAGATGCAGAGATAAAGCTTTGTCCTGTTTGTGGCTGGGTAGGAATTGACGATATACCTGAGCGTTGCCCAATTTGTTCTACTGCAGCAACTAAGTTTGAACCCTACTAAAGACCCAAGTTAAACATCACCAGTCAACATCATAGAAAGTAGTGATTTAGGGGTTCCGTTTATTATAAATAGCCTTTGCAGGGTTTAGCAATTATTGCTCTACCCTTGCAAAGGCTATTTAAACTAAATAATTAAATGCTCGAACTTTTTTGCATATGTACATCCATTTGGGGATAAGGTATATTAATACCTTCTTTATCAAAAGCTACTTTCACTTTCTCGTGTAACTCAAAATACAATGGCCAGTAATTTTCTGCATAGCACCAGACCCGGAAATAAAATATCAAAGCGCTGTCACCATGCTCAGCAAGGACAGTTTGTGGCGGGGGATCATTGAATATCAATTCATGATCATCGGCTATTTTTTGAAGAACTTCTTTAACCTTTTGTATATCTGAATCATAGCCTACCCCAAAAGTAAAATCTATCCTTCTAGTATCATATGCAGAATAATTGATAGCGCTGTTATTTGATAAATTAGCATTGGGTATGATTATCTTTTTATTATCAGGGGTATTTAAAATTGTGTAAAAGATCTGAATATCATGCACAGTCCCCCCGTATCCGCCAGCTTCTATATAATCTCCCACCTTAAAAGGTTTAAGAGTCAATATCAAAACCCCTCCAGCAAAATTAGCCAGGCTACCTTGCAATGCAAGTCCTAAAGCAAAGCCTATAGAAGCGATTAAAGCAACAAAAGTTGTCACTTCTACACCTAGCATTGAGGCGACAGTTATGATTAAGACAACCTTTAATAATACGCTGATTACCGAACTCAAGAAAGATCCCAGGGATTTTTCCACTTCTGCTTTTTCAAGCCTTCCCGTTATAACTGATACAAACTTCTTGATTACTTTAAAACCCAGGATCAAGACAATTATCGATAACAAGATTCTACTTCCATAGCTAATAACCATCTCTGTAATCGTATTTAGATTCATTAAGAATATCTCCATCAAATTCATTGAGAACACCTCCAAGCAATAAATTTATTTTTAGCCGCTTTGTTCAATGACTTCATCGGTATTATCTCCCTGGTCTGTCTCTTCCTCTTCTAGATCTTCTGTGCTGTCATCTATATCTTCTGTTTCCTCAGTATCTTCTACATCATCCGTCTCTTCAATATCTTCAATATCTTCAATATCTTCTACATCAT
This sequence comes from uncultured Clostridia bacterium, assembly GCA_964498995.1. Classification (GTDB taxonomy): domain Bacteria; phylum Bacillota; class Natranaerobiia; order Natranaerobiales; family Natranaerofabaceae; genus Natranaerofaba. The sequence continues at coordinate 1,723 of CAZCIZ010000082.1, forward strand.
CTTGTTCATCTTCTTCGACAATACCATGCTCCTCTAAAGATAAACTACATATATCTCTTGGCGGCATCATAGATGAATCTCTAGCGGTTCGTCCTGCTCCACCGCCCCAGCGTTCATCGGTCACCTTTGGTCTTTCCCTATTTAAAAAAGTTCTGGTTTCAGTGGTTTCATTAGGACAAACCTGTGATGCCCTAACAACAGAATCGTGGGCTGTACAGACTTCAACCTGTACAAGTGCATTGCACCTTGTTTCAGGTACTTTTCCAGAGGGAAAATAATCCTCTGATATATAGCTTGCAGGGGTAAATTGTGATGGTAAGAGGCCAGATTTTGTACTAATAGAAATAGGACCTTCTATACTGCCTGGTTTTTGAAATTCCCGGGTTTTTGTATCAGACATAGCATAGTCCATCATCTTTTGTATAACCCTGGTGGTATAATTGGTTCTATTTTCCACTCTGATATTATCCTGGTCATAGCCAAGCCAAAAACTTGTAACCAACTCCGGTGTATATCCAACCAGCCAGGCATCTCTATAATTGTGAGATGTCCCCGTTTTGGCAGCTGCGGGAAAATTCAAGTTTAGTGAAGCAGCAGTTCCTTCTGAAATCACATCTTGTAACATGTCGTTTACAAGCCAAGCAGTTTCATTACTGACAACTTTAGTAGGTTTAGAATCCTTTTCATAGATAACATTGCCTTCTCTATCTTCGATTTTTGTAATTGTATGATGTTTCACTCTCTTGCCTTCATTTGCAAGGGTTGCATAAGCTTCTGTAAGTTCAAAAGGTTTAACACCTCGTTTCAATCCACCTATAGCTGCTGCAGCATTATCTTTATCTGAATCGGTCAATGTAGAGATGCCAAATTCACCTGCATAATCAGAACCAGTCTTAGTTCCTAGTTTATCTTTGTAAACTTTTACTGCAGGAACATTTAATGAGCGTACAAGGGAGTCTCTCACTGTAGTAAGCCCTGTAAAACTCCTGTCAAAATTCTCTGGAGTATAATAATCCCCATATATTTCCCATGCTGTTGGAGAATCATCAATGACTGAGGAAGGAGTTATAAGCCCTTCCTCTATAGCAGGGGCATATACATTGATTGGTTTCATAGCTGAACCAGGAGATCTTGTGCTGTTAACTCTATTGTACATATTATCATAGTTGTAATCTCGTCCACCAACCAATGCCTGAACTTCGCCTGTACTAGGATCAGAAACAACCAGGGCACCCTGAGGTTGCTTTATTCCGCTTTCATCCTCCCAAGTTTCCGGATAATTATCAGGATCATTTATAATGTTTTCTGCATAAGATTGCAGCTCTCTATCCATGGTAGTATATATGGTCAGTCCATGGTGATATAGAATATCCTCAGGTTCTTGGGCGGATTCTGGTATGGTTTCGAATTCCTCAATGTTTGCGATTATTTCATTTTCCATGATTTCAATTGCTTCTTTATGAATAACATAATTAACAAAGTACGGGAATGAAACTTCTCTCTTTGGAATTGGAGTCAGGAGCTCCTCCAATTCCTTGTCTACAGCGTTATTATATTCATTTTGAGTTATATACCCTTGGGCATACATAGCTCTCAATACAGTTAGTTGTCGGCTTCTTGCCTGGTCTGAATTTTCATGTGGGGAAAGCCTGCTTGGCATTCTGATGATCCCCGCTAATAAAGCAGCTTCTTCTATATTTAAGTCACTTACGTGTTTATCAAAATAAAACTCACTTGCAGCTTGTACACCATAGTTATTGTGGTTGAAATATGTGGCATGATTTAAGTATAACTCTAATATTTCATCTTTTGAATAGTAATTTTCTAGCTGTAATGCCAACCTAGCTTCCTGGATTTTTCTTTCTAGGACTGGATCAGGAGACAAAAAAGCATTTTTTACCAGTTGTTGTGTGATCGTACTGCCTCCCTGACTACCTCTAAAGGGGTTACCCGTTTCTGATAAGTTGTTTCTAGCCGCTCGTAAAATTCCTCTCAAATCTACACCTGAATGGTCATAAAACCTAGAGTCTTCGATTGCGATAAAAGCGTTTTTAACATTTAATGGTATCTCATCAATAGAAACCTCTTCCCGTCGTTGTTCTCGATCCAGGGTAATAATTTTATCCCCTTCCCTGTCTTTAATAGTAGATGGGAGTCCAGATTTAATCTCATTAGGATTGAATTCAGGAGTAGCCCTTGAAAAGGCTACCACAATACCAGATGCAGTTCCAATTCCTACAGCTAAGAAAAAATAAAATGTGATAAGCTTAATCAAGAAAACCTTCTTCAAAAAATTTCTTATTGTTGTATTTTTTGGCTTTTTATCAGAATTATCATTATTCATGGATTTTCCTGCCATCTATTTTCCTCTCCTTCACTTTGTAAGAAGGCACCAAATTTATCTAAACACCTAGATTTCAGGAGATGGTCTACCCACAAGATAACCTTGAGCAAAGTCAATTCCAGTACTTTTTAGTATGTCAATAGTGGCATCACTTTCAACAAATTCAGCTATAGTCTTTATTCCAAGGCTTTTTGACATCTCCGAAATTGACTTGACTAAAACTCTGTTTCTTTCGTTATCAGGTAGATTTCTGATAAAAGAGCCATCTATTTTCAAATAATCTACGTTCATTTCGATTAAATGTACAAAAGAGGTAAATCCTACTCCAAAATCATCTAATGAAAATTTACAGCCTAGCTCTTTTAATTTTTTAACAAAATTCACGGCACTGCTCAAGTTATTAATGGCTGCAGTCTCCGTAATTTCAAAGGTTATGTATTTTGGATCAGCTCCTACCACCTTTAATGTGTTTTGTAGGTAGTTAAGCATCTCTTCATCTTCTAAGTGTTTCCCTGATAAATTCATACTGACAGAGATATCTCTACCTTGTTTCATACACTCAGCCTGTTTTTTAATACTTTTCTCAGTAATCAATCTATCTACTTCTGAAATAAGCCCATACCTTTCAGCGGTAGGAATAAATGAGCCGGGTGCTAAAACTTTTTTGTCAGGTAATTCCAACCTGGCCAGAGCTTCATAATATTTAATTTCATTTGTGTTCAAGTCTAGTATTGGTTGGAACCAGGGAACAAAACGATCCTCTTCCACTGCTTTTATGATAAGCTGTTTTTCTTCCAAAATGGACTCTGCGTTTTCAAAATAAGAATCATTTTCTTGAAACATAAAATAGCGGTTTCTTCCTTGTATTCTTGCATTTGAAATAGCTGCACCAGCTTTGGCTAGAAGCTCTGTACTTGTTTGTCCTTGCTCTGGATACAGCGCAACTCCAATACTGACAGTTGTTCGTATGCTATTATTTAAAAAAGTCTCTTCTTCAATGCTTTTTCTTAAGTACTCAGCTGCTTTCATGCTTTCTTCTTTGTTTTTCGAAACAAGGAAAATACCGAATTCATCTCCCCCAATCCTAGATAAAATTGATTCTTTATTAGGATTGGAGACAACATCCATATCACTTATCTTTTTAACCAAAAAGTCAGCAAAACTTTTTAAAAATCTATCTCCTACAATATAACCAAAAGAATCGTTTATCAGCTTAAAGCCATCAATATTTATCTGCAGTAATGCACCACCTTCTTTATTTACCATAGGATCACTCAAGTATTCGTTTAATAGTTCAATAAAGCGCTCCCGGTTAATAGTTCCAGTTATTTTATCATATTTTGTAAGATAACTAAGCTGTTCTTTCACTTCGATTTTTTCAGTAACATCTTCCTGGATTGCCAAAAAATTAGTTATATTTCCATCTTCATCTCTGATTGGAGTTATAAATCCATTAACCCAATAATTGCTACCATCTTTTTTCTTATTTTTTAATAAACCCCTCCATGTATTGCCTTTTTTGATTGTTTCCCACATGTTTTTGTATTCAGAAGGATCCGTATCTCCAGAAGCTAGTAGCTTGGGGTTTTTCCCGATCACCTCATCCTTTGTATAGCCAGTAACCTTTTCAAAGGTTTTGTTAATATATTCTATATTGCCGTTATAGTCGGTTATATATAATATATTGATGGTTTCGTCAATAATTTTAGCTAGTCTATTTAGATGATTTTCAATTTCCCTTTTTTCTGTGATATCGTTACCATATATAAAAAAAACGTTGTTATTATCTACCGGTACTATGGTAAAATCATAAAGTCTTTGATTAAAAGTAAACTCTTCCTGTTTAGTCTTTTCTAATCCCTTGACTTTAGAGCTAATTTTTTTCGGTACCTTCCCCCCTATTATGCAACACCAATCACTCAACAAGCTTTCACATGCCTTATTATTATACAAAAGGTTTCCATTCTCATCGATAATAAACATTGGGTCTGTAGCTTCATTAATAAACTCAAATGAAATTTTAAATAATTCCTCGCTTTCTATCAATGTTGCCCTTAAATTATTTTTGTAATTATCAGATTTAAAATCTTTATTCACACCAAAACCCCCTACATTTCCTTATTTATCATACATTCGACAAATTATAACTTTATTCCTTTTTTAATCATAAATAGCTCATTAATGACAATTTCAGTATAAATTTATAAAATATTAATAATTTTCTTGACATTTAGCTTGATAGAGTAAATAATAGAATTAAGAAGTAATAGTAAGATATATATGCAAGATTTGATATAATCAAGCCATAGGAAATATATTAGCTGTATATCGCTTATTATGACTTCTAATCAAATTTTTTAACAATCATTCATAGGAGGAGGGGTTAATATTGAAAGTTTGTACAAAATGCAAATCGACGGATTTAAGGTTTAAAGTTACGTTAGAAGCTATTGTAGATGTTATTGTGGACGAAAACGGTAGTGTGGTTGAAGAATTGAATATTGAAAAAAGGGGTAAAAAATTTGGCACCAGGTATGTCTGTACAGTTTGTGGCAAAGAATATTCTAAAATTGAACCTCTAATGGCTCATGCTCGTTGAGGGTAAAATGAGGGTAAATGATTTTGAGTTAGGCGGTGAAAAAATTGATTACAAAAATAATGAAAGATAGAAAGGTAGAGTTCAGATGTGAATTGTGTGGCAAATCTGTTCAAGTTAAATTAGAAAGAAGTAAGGATGTTGTTTGTTCTTGTGGATATATACAAAATCTTAATGATATAATGAATTTTGATAATAAGCGAAATAAAGTTAGTCATTTATGCTAGAGGGTTTGTCGGGCCTAATTGTAAGAGACAATTTTATTGAGATTTTATATTTAAGCCATGTGAAAGCAGTTAAAAATTTAACCTGCTATAACATGGCTTTTTATTTTCTTTATTCCTGAGGTTGAAAATAATGTATATCCCTATGTATAATTGAGTTAAAAGATTGTGCTTTAGGTTAGATTAATTATGGCAAATCAATTTAAGGGAGGTAATGTTATTGGACAACCATAAAGTACCAGTAGATAGTTTGAGAGCAATTTGTGATATGGATTCTATCGATAAAGCTTTTTCTGAACAAAATGCGGCCCAAGAAAAAAAACCCGAAGACAGAATTATCGGACAAAATAGAGCCCTTAAAGCTTTAGAGTTTGGCCTGGGAATAGAGAGCGACGGTTTTAATATTTATGTGGCTGGTGTGCCGGGTACAGGGAAAGAGACTGCTGTTAAGGAATATGTAGAAGAAATAGCAAAAAAACTCTCGCCTCCTGATGACGTATGCTATGTTAATAATTTTAAAGATCCGTATAAACCTTTCATAATTACCCTTCCCAGTGGCAAAGGTATTGAACTAGCAAAGGATGTCAAAAACTTGATAGATACGGCAAAAGAAGAAATTCCTAGAGCTTTTGAAAGCGATGATTATATTAGTCAAAAGGAAAGTATTAGTAAGGAGTACACTGAAAAAAAGCAGGATTTTTTTAACGAGCTTAATGAAAAAGCTTTACAGGAAGGTTTTTTGGTCCAGCAAACACCTTCAGGATTTGTATTTGTTCCTAAAAAAGAAGATGGCTCTCCTATGAAAGACGAAGAAATTATGTCCCTTTCAGAAGAGGAAAGAAAAGAGTTACAAGATAAAAGAAATTTACTGAGTGATGAGTTAAAGAATACCATGAAAGAGATAAGGACCCTGGATAGAAAAGCTCAAGAAGAAATAAAAAACTTGGATCAAAATGTGATTTTATTTTCTGTTGAGCATATATTCAATGACTTAATGGAAAAATATTCACAGCTACCTAAGGTGTTGGAATATTTGAGAGCCATGCAAAAGGATATCGTAGAAAATGCTGACTTATTTAGGCAAAAGGATTCACAAGCTTCTCCAGAGATGCAAATGTTATCTTTTTATACAACTCCTCAGCCTTGGTCTCAGTCTCCTCAGTTTAAGAAATACGAGGTCAATGTTATAGTTGATAACTCTGAAACTCAGGGCGCACCAGTCATGATGGAAATGAACCCTACTTATCAAAACATATTTGGAAAAATAGAAAAGGAAACTCAATTTGGGGCCTTGTATACCGACTTTACTATGATTAAACCAGGCTCTCTTCACCAGGCAAATGGAGGTTATTTTGTAGTATCCATTGAAGACATGTTAAAAAATCCTTTTACCTGGGAAAGTCTTAAACGTGTACTCAAGAACCACGAGCTTGAAATTGAAGAAGCAGCTGAAAGATTAAGCTTTATGTCCACCAAAAGCTTAAGGCCCCAGCCTGTTCCTTTGAATGTAAAAGTAATTTTGATTGGGCCTCCGTATTTATATTATTTACTATATCACTTTGACAGCGAATTTCATGAACTATTTAAAGTAAAGGCTGAATTCGATGATACCATGGAAAGAAATGAGCAGAACACTGCCCAGTATATGTCATTCATTAGTACTTTTTGCCAAAAAGAAAAGCTTAGCAATTTAAATAAAAGTGCCCTAGAAAGGATAGTAGAATATGGCTCCAGGCTTGCAGGAGATCAAAAAAAGCTTTCAACCAGGTTTGCAGAAATAGCTGATATCATCAGAGAGGCTTGTTATTATGCCCATATGGAAGGCGCTGACGGTGTTAATGCAGAAAACGTAAAACAAGCTATAGAAGCTAAAATTTATAGATCAAATCTCATTCAAGAAAAAATCCAAGAACTTATAGATAGAGATGTATTACTAATCGATACCAAAGGGGAAGTGACCGGTCAAATTAATGCTCTTTCTGTGAGCAATATAGGTAATTTTTCTTTTGGAAAGCCTACAAGGATTACCTGCAGTATTGGTTTAGGTCGAGGTGGCATAATCGATATAGAAAGGGAATCAAAATTAGGTGGTAGGATTCATACTAAAGGGGTAATGATCTTATCCGGCTATTTATCTTCAACATATGCAGGAGATATGCCTTTAACTTTATCTGCTAGGCTGGTGTTTGAACAGAGCTATTCTGAAATTGACGGTGACAGTGCCTCTGGAGCTGAATTGTGTGTTTTATTATCTTCTCTGGCAGAAGTACCGATTAAACAAGATTTTGCTATTACAGGTTCGGTGAATCAAAAAGGAGAAATCCAGGCTATTGGTGGGGTTAACGAAAAAATTGAAGGTTTTTACGAAACCTGCAAAAACAAAGGCTTGACAGGTAATCAAGGGGTTATAATCCCTGCAAGTAATAAAGATAATCTGATGTTAAAAGAAGAAATAGTGGAAGCGGTAAAAGAAGGTAAATTCAATGTCTTTTCGGTAAAACATATAGATGAAGCCATGGAAATATTAACGGGAATTAAAGCCGGAGAAAAACTAGAAGACGGAACATTTGAAGAGGATAGCATAAATGATAGGGTTCAAAAATCCTTGTATAATCTAGCTATTCAGATGAGAAATTTCGGTAAAGATTCAAAGCAAGAACAACCTGGACAAAATCATCAAGGTGAAAATGATGAGAATCCAACCCAAGAAAGCTAAAAAAAAGAGCTAAAAGGTACAAATATATTGATATTCCTACTTTCCCCTTCCCTTCCAATTTCTAATTAATCATATTTTTCAACCCCCCCGGCTAAATACAGCGCCGGGGGGTTTTGCTTTTCAGACCACAATCAGTAATGAAAACAACTGATTCCCTCTGTGGCTTTTTGGGTACAGGCGGTGACAGGACTTTCTTTGCCTTCTACTTCTACAAAGCAGAGCCTGCAGCTAGCAGGTGGTC
>CAZCIZ010000083.1:0-9016 GCA_964498995.1 uncultured Clostridia bacterium
ATATGATAGTTTGAAAACTGAGTTTGAAAACAGGTTTAACAAATTTTAGAACAAGTCTGCATAGAATAAAAAAAAGCCGGCCCAGGTCATCTATCATTACCCCTGCCGGCTTCCCTATACATCAAATACCAATATAAATTTAAATTTAAATCAATATTTTTACCCTTGGTCCACATTATCTGTTTTGGTAATATGTTCGTGATTTTTCAGGTGATCCATACAGTATTCATAATCTCCTTCACAGGTGGAGCAATATCTAAATTCCATGTCGGGATCATCTTCTTCGGTAATCCCGCATGTGGTACATGTGTGCATGGGACCTTGCCTTGCCATATTGGCCTTTTCGGTAAATTCCTTTCTCTTATCCCTTGACCACTTTCTGGTCCTAAAACTTCTAACAGCATCTTCTCCAAAAAAGATAAGATAGTTCAATAATGCCACAGCAATCGAAAGCCTAACAGGCAATCCGCCCCCTATGAAAGACATCAATAAGAAAAACACATTTAAATATGCCAGGTACTTTATTTTTATGGGAAGTAACAAAAACAAGCGCAGTTGATAATCGGGAAATAAGGTGGCAAAAGCCAAGAACAATGACAGGTTCAAATACATGGAATCCACAGCACTGCCGGAGATAAAGGCAGCAAGGATAGTTCCTACCACTCCGATAAAGTAATACAAGTTAAACTTGAAAGTCCCCCAGATTGCCTCCAAAGTCGTGCCTATCATGTAGTACAGATAGAGGACAAAGATAAAAAATATAATCGAAAAAGTAGGGGGAATAAATAAAAAGGTGACAAGCCTCCATACCTCACCTTGCATTACAGCAGCAGGATGAAGCATCAATCTCTGTAAGAACACGCCCGTAGCATCCATCTGGGCCAGGAGAAATACCAGGGCATGACCACCAACTATATATCCCATTAAATTCTTGATTCCAAAGCGTTGATATTTTCTATCCAAAGCGTTGATCCATTTATTAATCATTAGTGTAGTCTCCTTCCCCGATATTATTTTCTCTTAAAACTCAGGCATTTCCGGAGGCTCCGGCTTTTCTGGCATCTCGATCCCGTGAGTTGTTTCATCTTCATTGTAAACATCTGCATCGCTATCCTCTATTTTCGACCTTTTATCCCTTTCTCCTCCTAGTTCTATTTCTATATCCGGCTCAAAATCAAACTTGATTTCAGGCACCATGTCCAGAAGTCTTTGATTAACTTCATCCTGGTCTAGTTTTTTTTCCTCCTGCTGAACTTCCGGATCTTTATCTTCATCCACCTTTTCTATATGAGTTTCTGTTTGTGGGCCTTTTTTTAGCCCTTCTACCGGATCTAATTCTTCAGCTTCGGGGTCTTTTTCCTTGGCAGGATTCGAAGGTTTGGAATCTTCTCCCATGTACTCCTTGATTTCTGCATCTTCATCGAGGTCATCAATGGTTGTTTGCCCACTTCCTCCGGTACCGCTCAAAGTATAAATCCCCATACCTAAAGCCAAAAAAAATGCAAATACGAGGGGGAATATTTTATTTAAATTCAATCTCTTATTTTGGGCCATTATTTTCTCACCTCTTACCACTCATGTTTAAAAAAGTTGGCTTCATATTCATAGTGGACTGTCATATTTTCAAGTTCTTGTAGCTCATTTTTAGATAACTTTTCATAACCCCTGGTTATTTCCAGGTTTTCTTTTAACTGATCTAGATTCGAAATCCCAAGGATAGCAGTGCTTATGGGAAAAGTATATACATAACTCAAAGCCCTCTTCATAGAATCTACCCCATCTTCTCTTAAAAGTCTACCATAGGCTACTACTTTCATGGCAATAATGCCCATCTCTTTTTTTGTCGCCCTTTCTAACAATTTTCCTTGAAAAGGCTTTGAGTGTACATCCCCGGTATTCAAAGGCATCAACAAGCAATCAAATTCATAGCCTTCTATAGCTTCAAGCAAAACCTCGGGATCATTATGACCTGTAACCCCTGTATATTTTATCACACCTTCTGCTCTCAGTTTATCTAGAGCTTTAACTGCACCATTTTCTGAGAGAACAGAGGTGACATCACCCAAGTTTGACAAGCCGTGGAGCTGGTAAATATCAATATAATCCGTCTTAAGCCTGTTCAAACTTGCTTCTATTTCCCTCATCACCCCATCATAATCTCGCCTCTGGGTTTTAGTAGCCAAAATCGTTTCATCTCTTCTGGTTTTCATAACCTCTCCAATGTTTTCTTCACTTAACCCATTTGCATAACTAGGAGCAGTATCTATATAATTTATTCCTTCATTCAGGGAAGTATTTATGAGTTCATAAGCATCTTCCTCGGTGGCACCATTTTCTTGAGGGATAGCCCCGGCACCGCTCCCAAGTCCAATTAAACTGACATTTAACCCCGTTTTCCCTAACTTCCTAAAGGGAATATCATTGATTTTTTTAATGTCTTTATCATCATCTTGTAGGTCTTTTTCTTGTAGGTCTTTTTCCCCTTTATTTTTATCGCTGCCTTTATTACTATCATTATTACTGTCATTATTACTGTTATAATCTTTTTTTACTTTATCCTTTCCATCACTTTCATTTCTTTTAATAAGTTCTCTAAGTCCAAAAATACTCAGACCACCAAGGGCTCCAATCCCGAACCTGATAAAATTTCTTCTATCAAAAGGGCGATCTCCCATGAATACTCACACCTTTAATCTTTGTAGATTTTCTTTATTGTAACATTACAATAAATATTATGCCATTAAAACAACAGATTAAATCAAAAGATTAAATCTGTTGATTATAAAAGGTAAAATTACTTAAATATAGAATATTATAAATATAAGCACAATTTTTCTCTGAAAGGAGTTAAAAACACCAATGAAAATCTTTTTCCATGATAATTTTCTACAGTCATACACCTGGGATCCTGCTGCATCTCCCGAAAGGCTTGATCACGCAATAAAGTTAGTTGAAGAAAAGTTCGAGATAATAGCACCATCGCCCACCATAGATGATAATATCTTACTAGCCCATACCGAGTCACATTTAAACAGCGTCAAGTCAGAGAAAAAGATTTATGAAATGGCACTTCTTGCCGCCGGAGCTACCATTGAAGCTTCTGATGAGGCCATGACCGGTTCTTCAGCCTTTGCCCTGTGCAGACCTCCCGGCCATCATGCCAGTCCATCCCACAGCTGGGGTTTTTGCTATTTCAATAATGTCGCTGTTGCTGTAAAAAGGCTTTTGAGCACCGGTGAAATAAACAGAGCTTTGATAGTGGATTTTGATCTCCATTTTGGAGATGGGACTGCCAATATAGTTTCCGGCATCGACGAAATCGATTTCCTTTACCTAGAAGATACCATGGGCGACTCAGCAGCTGAAGCTCTAAATAAACAGTTAGATGATATTGATACAGATATCGATATAATTGCTGTCTCTGCAGGATTTGACCGGCATATGGACTGCTGGGGAGGAATGCTTGAAACTGACGACTATAGGTCTCTGGGAACGGTTCTAAGTTTTTATGCTAGAGAAAAGTGTAATGGCAGGATATTTGCAGCTTTAGAAGGGGGCTATAATCCAATCGCCCTGGGCGAAAGTGTTCTAGCATTTTGTGAGGGAGTAGCAGGAAACTAATTAAGTTTTTCTTGACGAAATAGCAGGAGAGGTGGTTTAAAAATAGTCCTTTCCTCTCCTGCTGACGTTTTTAAATAGCTCCCGTTCATTTCCTGCCAACAGGCATGATGTATAGAGGCTCTTCCCCTTCCGATAAATCCAGAATTTCTTTGACTTCTTCATCTTCAAAGGCCCCTATTGCCACAGTACCCAAATCCAGGGCGCTGCTCATCAAATACAGGTTTTGGGAAATATGCCCTGCTTCCATCTTTGCATATCTTATCCCTCGTTCTCCATAAGTTGCCTTCACCCTTTCATACACAGATGTAATCACAACATTAACCGGTGCATCTCCTATAGGTTCTTGATTCAAAGCAGCATTCATCAGGTCTTCTCCAATTGCTTCACTTTTTAATTTCAAAAGCTCATGGTTTTGGGAATTATAATTATACACTCCTGTGTCTAAATCTTCAGCTTCTTCAACCACCAGGTAAACTTCCATAGGATAAGTGGCCCCAGCCGAAGGGGCAGTTCTATATCCAGTTTCTTCTTCAGTTATCCCCTGGGCTGCCCACATCAATTGTGAAACTTCATCTAGGCTTACCACTCCATCTTCTCCATCCTCATAATCCCTTATTGAGCGCCGCTTCTCTAGAGAAGTTTTTAAGGAAAGTTCGGGTTCGGGTAGATCTTCTCGAGAAACCAAGGGAATTGTTTCCTGTTCCTCTTTATTAACCTGGTTTTTTTCTTTCACACTTTCTTGATGGTCATTTCCAGAATTTTGATTACAGCCAGCTGCCAATAGAATTAAAGCAAATCCAAAAGCTAGGATGAAGCTTAAATAATTAACCTTACTGATAACCACATAATCACCTCCTCAAGTCTTAAAAAAATAAGCTGCCCTTGAGAATATCATAAGGCAGCCTCCAACGTAGTTCAATGATATAATTAAATTACTTAAGGCCATCTTCACCTTTTATTTCATCTTTTTGCAATCCACCTATGCGGGGATGGGGTCTACCACAATCTGTCACAGCTAGAATCACTACTATTTCATCATCCCTAGGTGCATCATGGACCCTGACTTCTATGGCATCATAATGGGACCTTACATAGGCTGCATCTTTGTGATGTAAAGGCACATCAATAGCACAACCGGGAAAACCCATCTTTTTAGCGGAAGGTATTATGGACTTCCCACCATTTACTTCCTCTCTAAAGGGCTTGCCCAATTTAGGATGCAACCAGGCAGCAGCATGTTCTAGTTCTCCATTTCCTCCAACAACAGCAGCTTTACCGTAGTTTTCTACTTCAGTTTTATCAATTCCTCCAGCCTGAAGGGCTTTACGAGTCAAAGTTCTAGCAAGCTCAGCACTCCACTCATAGTATTGAGACAGATCTTCAACATACTGACCTGCATAAGGGTTATGAACTACTGCCGCCGCAGCAGCCCTTTTGTTTACCACATCGGTTTTTTTCTCGCCATCTTTAAGAACTTCCTCAGTTAAAGTAACATATTTTCTAACCTCTAATTCCACATTATCCCTCCTTTACATATTTAAAGAAAAATCAATTTAGCTCTTCAATATTTCAATGGGCAGTTCATCCGGTAGCACGACAATTTCACCTGCTACTTCTAAGGCAAGACCTTTTATTTTGTTTTCCTGGTAAAGCTTTTCTCCGGCATCTAGACCTTTTAACAAAGCTTTATTTATTTCTTTTTCCGACAGGGAGCCTATCTCCACAGTTACCTTTTCCCCGGGGATGTCTGTTTGGGCATCCAGTTTATTAGCATCCAGTTTTTTAACCTTGCTGCTGTCAACACAGGTATGGTTGCCAATATAAGTTGCACAAGCATCCGCAACGGAAGCGTTAGAAGCTAAAACCATAGCCGCCGAAGCAACCCCTTTTGTAAAACCCCTTCCCCCCAAACCACTAGTGCAAACCCCTCTTATGCCTTGAGAGGCTTTTATAGGTATTTTCACGTACTGGTTTTCTCCACCAAGGGGCAAAGCAACATTTATTGTCCTCTGTCTGGTATCTACCAGGGCAATATCTCCTCCATTATTGATTATAGCTCTATCTGCTCCTTCCTTTAGGGCTTTTTCCATGGCTATATCGGAAAAGGTACCAGCCACAGCTGCCATAGGACTCAATTCCCCGGAAATGATAGAAACCGATTCGGCCATTTTTCTAGCTATTGGGGGTAGATTTTCTAAGCTCAAGTCCTTTTTCTTAAGCTCATCTTTCCAGGGAATCATGGATTCAAATTCATTTATAACAAATTCCGCGATTTCTTCTGCCATTTCAACCCATCTATCACCATCCCTGTATATATCCAACACCATTTGAACTGGACCATAATCCAAAAAAACACGGTTATCATCCAAAACCTCTATCATGTCGTTCGCCACCTTTTCACTTGATATGCTTAAATGATTTGCTCACTTGATTTGCTTATTTTTGATCAACTTCCAACTCCTTCAAAAGCTGTGTTTTTGTTTTAATATTACCTGTATGCCCACCGATATTTTCAAACTTGTCCTTTGTCATAGTATATTCTACCGGGGCAACCGTGGCAGGTGTTGGTACCCAAGAAAAAGAATTTGGGACTACCTTGGAAGTATCAACCATAAAATTTATGCCTCCACCTGGTAGAACAAAGGTAGGAGCGCCACCTATGGTCAGCCTGACTTCGTCACGATGTATAGCTTCAGTAAGTCTTTTAGGGATTTTTGTAACCCCAGCCCTAGCACTACCACCTGTGCCACCAGTATAAATCACGGACACATTAGAGGTTTCGCAATTATCTGATAATTTTTTAACAGCTTCTTTTGCTTCAGAAGTCATGGTAATTTCTTGTACTCTGCCCTCTTTTGTAACTTCAAGGAGGGCGGCTTTTTGCCCCGTTGTTTCAGTTACAAGTATTTTTAATCCTTCAAAAGCTCTATTCATATCTATATCCAGGACAGCCTCTTCAGGGCAGTTCACATTGGTCCCACCCCAACCATGACCGTGCTCTCCAAAGTATCTACCATTTGTACTTTTTCTTCCTACTGGAACAACACCGCTATATTTTAAACCCAATTCCCTTCCGGCGGCGTGTTCAGTCAAAAGTCCAATGACATGAAAGTCCAATATTATAACTTCATCTACGGCCCTGGCAAAATCTTCTGCCATTATACCAATGGTAGCACTTCCACATCCTATTCTCATGTAATGTTCCTCTTCACCATCTATGGTTGGAGATTTGCCCGATTGAATTTCTAATTTGCTCCCTTTCTCCACTTTTAAGTTCACTTTTTCTCCATTAGCAAGATCTACAATAGTTCTAGCTACAACAAAACCATCATTACTGCCACTGAGTAAGTTAGCCCCTCCAATGGTCAACATTTTGGCCCCGTATTCTTCAGTGGTAACCATTCCTACCACTTGGCCTTCTCTTTTCACTTTAGCTCCTTCCTCTCCAATATGCCTGTTTGCATCGATTTTTACCTTGACACCACTATAACTCAAAGGTGCTTCAGTTACCACAGTTACTACATCTATACCTTCATATTTGTCTTGAACTATATAAGGAGTAGGCTTAAAACACGGATAATTCGTACCGCTTCCCACCCCAGTAACTACAGGATGGTGTGGGAGTCTATTATTGGGAGCTGGCGCGATGGATTCGACCACCAAGTTAACACTTCTTGTCAATTTTGCACCCTCATTATAATAACGACGACAGGCTCCCATTTTTCCTTCAGGTATTTTACAATTTATTGGACAAGAATCACATATAATAATGTTAACTCTCTTGCTATCAGTAAACTCTGTGGAACTTTCAGCTTCTAAAATAGCTTCCTGAGGGCAGGATCTCATACAAACCCTACAATTTACACATGTGTAAAAATCTACCTCAGCCAACTTTTCAGTAACTACAATAGCATCGAGGGGACAGTTTTTTTCACATCTTTTACACCCAGTACACTTTTCAGCTAGGACTCTGATCAATTTATCACCTACTTTATTCTCATTATATCAATCCTAAATAAATTTACTATAAAATTTGGGCTTTATTCACCGGTGGCGGAGTATTTCTGCTCTTTGAAATAACAGGTTCCCCATCGACTATTACGGTAGAGATACCTGGCAAATCTCCCACCTCAAGAGCTTTTAGGGCATCTTCCCCGGCCGAGCCCATAGGAGCATCCATAATTACCAGGTCAGCTTCTTTTCCTGGTTCAATCAAGCCGGTATTTAAATCAAAGGTTTTGGCGGTATTTCCGGTAGCCATGCATAGTACTTTGTCAGCCGAAATACCTGCAACAGAAGCTAATAATGCCATTGATCGCAAAATACCTAAAGGAATAAAACCTGTACCTGAGGGAGCATCGTTACCCAAAACTATCCTATGAAGCTCTCCCTTTTCATCAAGGATTTGAGCCCCTTGTTTCATTGCCCTAGGATTACCACATTGAACCAATTCCAAGGCCATATCAGTACTGTCAATTAGCCTCCTTAGTTCTTGCGGTGGGATAGCGGTTGGTCCTCCATTTAGATGAGATACAACATCTGGCTTGACAGTCATAACATCCTCCACTGTTACTGTACTACTACCGGGAATTGATACCCCACCGGTATGCATAGCTACTTTCATACCATGCTTTTTAGCCCACTCTACCATTGGAGCGGCTTCCTTCGCATCTTTTACAGAACCAAGGCCAACTTCTCCAACAAGCCATACCCCTGCTTCAGCAACTTCTTTTATATCGTCTTCTGTAAGTCCTTTTTCTAGGATGAGAGCCCCTCCATGTAGTTTCACTCCTCCAGGCCTAATATTCTGTGAACTTTTATGGGCTAGAACAGCTAAAGCCTTGACTCCTTCTTTATCCTTTGGCCTCCCTGGTGTATGAGGTTCCCCAGCGGAAATCATCGTGGTCACCCCACCATGAAGGGAACCTTCAATAAAACCCATGACCTTTTGCCTGGGACTATAATCGCCCAAAACAGGATGCCCGTGGGAATCGATCAAACCTGGAGCAACAGTAGCTCCTGAGGCATCAATGACACAATCCCCTTTCATTTCCGAGGCGGCCAAATTATTCTCCCGCTCGATTTTTTCTATCTTACCTCCATTGATAACCACCACATCAGCATCTACTGTAGGATTACTTATATCTCCCGTAACAAGGGTCCCAATGTTTTTAATCACTAGATCAGCCATAAAAAGACCACTCCTTTTTAACATCTTTTACATCAAGTCTTTCACACCACAACCAGTAATGAAAATAACTGATTTATTTCACTGTTGCAGTATATGGAGATACGTTTTAAGTTTTTATTAAACCTTTTCTGCTGCCAGCCAAGGTACATGAAGTTTAATAAGTAAACTTTTTAGATCTTTGCTTAAATTGCTTGCTAAATACCA
>CAZCIZ010000084.1:0-8910 GCA_964498995.1 uncultured Clostridia bacterium
CAGTTATTTTCATTACTGGTTGTGGTGTGAAAACCCAAAACATGAAAAGTTAGTACGAAAATAAATCAGTTTTTTTTATTACTGGTTAGAAAAAAATTTTGAAATGATCCAATATAAAAAAGGATTTATTAAATTGGACTAGAATTATTATGTTTGAGCCTAAAATTGGCATAGAAATGACAGGAATATTTATCGAAAATTGGACCGTTGCTCCAGGATATGGAGGTGATGATTTGGAATTTTACCTGGAAAGAGATAGGGATGTACCTTTATATGTGCAAATAAAAAACAATATCAAGCGGTTTATAGAAACAGGAGCCTGGGAAAGGGGAAAAAGGCTCCCCACAGAAAGAGATATGGCCAAACAGCTTAATGTGAGTAGAAATACTGTAAGTATGGCATATAAAGAGTTGGAAGCTGAGGGTGTATTGGTAAGTCATCAAGGCAGGGGTACCTTTGTTGCTGATTTAGACGACAGCATTCAGCACGAAAGTAGAAAAGAAAGGCTATTGAAAATAATAGATATAGCTATGGAAGAAGCCTCTCAATTAGGTTTTAATATTGATGAGTACCTGGCTATCACTCATGTCAGGGCAAGAGAGAAAAAAGAACTTCTTAACAGGGTCAAAATAGCTTTTATAGAATGCAATCAGGAACAAGTTGACTATTTTGCCAATGAGATTCGTTTAGACTCCGGTGTTTCAATCAACACTATTTTGCTGGATGATTTTTTGGAACGCCCGGATCACTACAAAAAGGCCCTTGAGGATGTAGATATTGTTATATCAACTTTCTTTCATCTGGCTGAGATTAAAAAAGTTTTAGGTACTCAAAATCAAGATATTTTAGCCAT
Source organism: uncultured Clostridia bacterium (assembly GCA_964498995.1). GTDB lineage: Bacteria > Bacillota > Natranaerobiia > Natranaerobiales > Natranaerofabaceae > Natranaerofaba. Next base: position 854 of record CAZCIZ010000084.1, read on the forward strand.
AGCATTAGAACTTCAATTGGAGACTGTGGTGAAGATTGCAAGGTTGAAACCGGGATCTGATGTTGGATTGGTCTGCATATCCAAAAACTTTGCCAATAAATTTTTTAAATCCTTAGATGCAGCTGGGATAGACCATTTGAATGTTAAATTTAATGTTACAGAAGATCCTGGTGAGTTAAAAGATTTTATCTCTTCTGTAGATGAAGTGATCGTAAGTCCAGGGCGCAAAAAAGAAGTTGAAAAATTGATAGATGATGACAAAGAGCTGGTGGAGGTGATATTCAAACCTGATAGGGCTTCTATCAATTTATTAAAAGCAACCCTCATGGATCTTAAACAAAAAATTAGTTAGGAGTGATTAAAGCTATGGTTGATGCCAAAAAATCCCCAGTATCAATTGCACAGAAATGGTGTAAAGGCTGTGGTATTTGTGTTGAATTTTGTCCAAAAGAAGTTTTAGAATTAGATTCTAAGGGAAAGTCCAGGGTGAAAAATCCAGAAGATTGTAATGGATGCAAACAGTGCGAACTTCGCTGTCCAGATTTTGCAATTGTTGTAAAAAAGGAGGAAAATGAAAATGACTGAAAAAAAGCCCGAGTTAATACAGGGAAATATGGCATGTGTCAGAGGTGCACTAGCAGCTGGGATAAAGTTTTTTGCAGGCTACCCTATCACACCTTCTAGTGAAATAGCTGAAGGTTTGGCAGAAGAACTGCCAAAAGTAGGTGGTAGGTTTATTCAAATGGAAGATGAAATTGCCAGTATGGGTGCTATAATAGGAGGATCATTGGCAGGGGCAAAAAGCATGACTGCTACCAGTGGCCCTGGATTTTCACTCAAACAGGAAAATTTGGGTTTTGCGGCCATGGCCGAAGTGCCATGTGTGGTGATTAATGTCCAGAGGGGTGGTCCTAGTACAGGCGCTCCAACCTTGCCTTCCCAGGGAGATATGATGCAAGCTAAGTGGGGTACCCATGGGGATCATCCAGCCATTTCCTTATGTCCTAGTTCTGTAAGGGAAACTTTTGATCTGACGGTAAGAGCTTTCAACCTGTCTGAAAAATATAGGACACCTGTAGTTTTACTTATTGATGAAGTTATAGGTCATATGCGTGAAAATGTTGAGCTACCTTCCCCTGAAGAACTGGAAATTATAGAGCGAAAAAAACCGGAAAAAGGCCAGGATAACTACCTGCCTTATCAACCGGATGATGATATGATCCCTCCTATGGCAAATTATGGAGAAGGATATTTGTTCCATGTTACCGGTCTATCCCATGATGAGACCGGATTTCCAAATCTAAAAGATCCTGAAGTTATTGGGGGTCTTACAGAAAGACTCGTGGAAAAAGTTGAGAAGAATGTTGACGATATAGCTGATTATGAAACAACTAATCTTGATGATGCAGAAGTTGCTATTGTAGCTTATGGATCAGCGGCAAGAACTACGGCAAGTGCTATGGAGGATGCGAGAGCAAAAGGGATAAAGGTAGGGATGATAAACCTTAAAACTATTTGGCCTTTCCCTGAAAAAGCTATCACCGAAATGTTAGAAGGCGTTAGTACGATAGTGGTACCCGAGATGAATCTCGGTCAAATAAAAGGTGAAATAAAGAAATGCATAAATCTATCTCAAAAGATAGTAGGGGTAAATAGGGTAGATGGTGAACTGATTACTCCAGCAGAAATCTTAGAAGCAATAGTTAAGGGGGAATCCTAAAATGTCTGTACACTTAAGAAAATATCTTCGTTTAAATAAATTGCCTCATATTTGGTGTCCGGGTTGTGGACATGGAATTATTTTGAATAGCATTATTAAAGGCATAGATGAAGTAGGACTCAAGCAAGAAAACACTGTGGTAGTTTCTGGGATTGGATGTTCTTCCAGAGCTACAGGATACTTAAATTTCAACACCCTCCATACTACCCATGGTAGAGCTATGGCTTTTGCAACGGGGGTCAAAGTTGCTAACCCAGATTTAAATGTGATTGTGGTATCGGGAGACGGAGACAGTGCTGCCATAGGTGGAAATCACTTGATCCATGCTGCCCGAAGAAATATTGATATAACCACCGTTGTTTTTAATAACAGCATTTATGGTATGACCAGCGGCCAGTACTCGCCAACTACACCAAAAGGTGCTTTTGGGACTACTGCCCCATACGGCAATACCGATCAATCCTTTGATCTTTGTGATCTCGTCAAATCTGCCGGGGCGACCTATGTAGGTAGGGGAACAACATATCATGCCAAACAACTGACCGATTTGATAACTTCTGCCCTTAGTCACACCGGATTTTCCTTTGTGGAAGGTATAAGTCAGTGCCCTACTTATTATGGCAGAAGAAATAACCTGAAAACTGCTGTAGATATGTTAAAGTGGCAAAAGGATGTTACTATCAGGAAAAAAGCTGCCGAGAAGCTTTCTCCAGAAGAAATGCAAGAAAAAATCTTGATTGGTGAACTCTACAAAGATGATACAAAGCCAGAATACACGGCAGAATACGACAAAATTATCGAAAGAGTCAAGAAGGAGGGTGCAACAGGATGAAAAAATGGGAAATAAGATTAAGTGGATCTGGAGGCCAGGGGCTAATTCTTGCTGGAATTATCCTGGCAGCTGCAGCAGCCAAGGAAGGTAAAAATGTAGTTCAAACTCAGAGCTATGGTCCAGAAGCTAGGGGCGGTGCAAGTAAATCCGAGGTTTTGATTAGCGATGAAAGGATAGATTATCCAAAAGTTACCGAACCTGATTTTCTGCTGGCTTTGACAGAAGAAGCCCTTAAAAAATATGTGAGCGATATAAAAGAAGACGGCATAGTGGTGGTAGATGATAGTGTGGACTGTGAAGGTATAAATTCAAAAGCAAAGAAGCTTTATGGGGTTCCTATTTTGGAAACAGCCAGAGAACAACTGAAACCGATAGTCGCTAACATGGTAGCTCTTGGAGCTATGGTAGCTTGTAGTGAAGTGACTTCTGAAGACGCTACGAAAGAGGCCATAAAAGAGAACGTACCACCTGGTACAGAAGATTTAAACTGTAAAGCTTTCGAAACAGGTTACAAGATCGGCAAAGAATCTCTATAAACCAAGCATTATTCATTATTAAAAAAGCATTAGCTAAGTTTGGTTTGGCCTGCTGTAGCACACATTAACCTTGATGGGTGTAAAGTGGTGTGATACAGCAGGCTATTTAACAATCTGATTAACACTATAGCTAAAAATGTTAATACTTGTAAATACAATTTGTGAATTTTGCTATGTTAAAGTTAGTTGTTGGTCGTCTTTAGCACGGTTTGATTACCAAAATTCGCAGGGAATTTGCTAAAAAGCTCGCAAATTAAAAGCTCATTTATGGTAATCAAACCGTACTATAAATAATATATCAACAACGAAATATAACAGAACCTTTTAAGTTTAATGCGATTTATCTATTGGGGAGGAGGAAACTTGGTGTGTCAGAAAACTTAAATATCTACGATATTGTGCAAGGTCAGATAAAAGAAGCCGTTGATTTATTGGGTATTGACCAGACAGTGTTTGAAATCTTAAAATCACCCGATAGGGTTATTGAAGTAAGCTTCCCTGTTAAGATGGAAGATGGCTCAATAAAGGTTTTTAAGGGCTTAAGATCACAGCACAGCAATGCCCTTGGCCCTTATAAAGGAGGACTTCGATTTCATCCTACCGTGGAACTAGATGAAGCTAAAGCTCTATCCATGTGGATGACCGTTAAGTGTGCTGTTGTAGGGGTGCCCTTTGGAGGTGCTAAAGGTGGAGTGGAATGTAACCCGAAGGAACTTACCCTCCGGGAGCAAGAACGAATCAGCAGAGAGTTTATCAAAAATATCGCCAGTGATGTGGGGCCAGAAAAGGACATTCCGGCTCCAGATGTTTACACCAACCCCCAGATCATGGCCTGGATGATGGATGAATTCAGCAAGCTAAGAGGTTACAATAATTTTGGCCTAATAACAGGCAAGCCTATAATTGTAGGTGGCTCTAAGGGCAGATCGGAAGCAACTGGCAGGGGCTGTGTTATAGTTGCCAGGGAGGCAATAAAAGCTTTAGGTTATAATATGGAAGATGTCAGGGTAGTTGTTCAGGGATTTGGAAATGCTGGAAGTGTAGCAGCAAAACTGATACACGATATGGGCGCAAAAGTGATAGCTACTAATGATTCTTCTGCCAGTATCTACAACCCTGAAGGTATTAATCCCTATGAATTAGCTGAATATAAATATGAGACAGGAAAGGTAAAAAAATTTCCTGGGACAGAAGTGATTACCCATGAGGAAATGCTCTCCATGGAATGTGAATTGTTGATCCCTGCGGCTATGGAAAATCAAATTACAGGCGATAATGCCGGAGATATTAATGCTAAGATAATCTCAGAAGCTGCCAATGGCCCTACAACACCGGAAGCGGATAAAATTCTTTTTGAACAGGGTATCTTGACAATACCTGATATCTTGGCCAATGCCGGTGGAGTTACAGTCAGTTACTTTGAATGGGTCCAAAACTTGATGAACTATTATTGGAGCGAAGAAGAAGTTAACGAGCGCATGGAAAAGATGATGATCGATGCCTTTGAATCCTGTTATAAAACCCATAAAACTTATAGAGTGCATATGAGGCTTGCTGCTTATCTTCTTGCTGTCCAGAGGCTTGGAGAAGCTATGAGGATTAGAGGCTGGCTTGATTAAATTCAATTTTCCCGGTTATGGAAAGGTACTTTCTTTTTTCCTTACCGGGAAAATTTTATAAATTATGGTTTAATAAATGCAGGAGAATCTTTGCTTTATGTTGAATAATAATAAATTGGGAATGATTTTACTTTTATTGGCATAATATTTGAGTGCAGATGAACATACACTGGTGTAACTCTATGCCTTGATTAAAAAATGTGACAATATTCTCAAAACAGGGGCACAAAAGACCTCTTGCCCTTTGTGTAGCTTCAATGTAAGGATGTATCAACTAGTAGGGGTTAAAATAGTAAGTGAAAATTTATAAAATTCAAACAGGAAGTTGTTTATGGCCTGCTTGGGCCTTAGTTTTTACAAAGGAGGGATTTTTTTTGACAAAGGAAATTGAAAACAGGTATGAAGAGTGGAAATCAAAAACCTTGAAAAAAACCTTGGAGAAGTTTTCTGAAAGAAAAGAGGATTTTGAAACACCATCAGGGATAGCAGTTGATAATCTTTATCTCCCAATTGAAGACAAAAAAGTGGACTACCTACATGACCTAGGCTTTCCCGGAGAATATCCCTATACCAGGGGAATTCAGCCCACAATGTACAGGGGACGTTTGTGGACAATGCGTCAGTATGCAGGTTTTGCCTCAGCAGAAGAGACAAATAAAAGGTTTAGGTATTTGTTGGAGCAGGGTCAGACAGGTCTTAGCGTGGCTTTCGATTTGCCTACCCAGATCGGATTTGACTCTGATCATGTAATGGCAAAAAGTGAAGTGGGTAAAGTTGGTGTAGCGATAGATACCATAGAAGATATGGAAAGATTATTGCACAAAATTCCCCTAGATAAAGTTAGTACTTCCATGACCATCAACTCCCCTGCATCGGTTTTGTTGGCCATGTATATTGTTGTTGCGGAAAGACAAGGTGTTTCTCCTGAAAAGCTTAGGGGTACAATCCAAAATGATATACTAAAAGAATATGTGGCCAGGGGAACCTATATCTTTCCACCAGAAGAGTCTATGAGACTCATAACGGATGTAATCGAATATTGCAGTCAAGAGGTCCCTAATTGGAACACAATTAGCATTAGTGGTTATCATATTAGAGAAGCTGGCAGCACAGCTATCCAGGAGATCGCTTTTACCTTGGCAAATGGCCTAGAGTATGTCAAGGCGGCTATTGATAGCGGCCTTGAGGTAGATAAATTTGCTCCAAGGTTGTCATTTTTCTTTAATTCCCATCTTGATTTCATAGAAGAGATTGCTAAATTCAGAGCTGCCAGAAGATTATGGGCTAAGCTTATGAAAGAAAGATTTGGCGCAGAGAATGAAAGAAGTTTGATGCTTCGTTTTCACACTCAGACGGCAGGCTGTACATTGACTGCGCAGCAGCCAAATAACAATATTGTACGAGTAGCAATGCAGGCTTTGGCTGCGGTATTGGGAGGCACTCAGTCCCTTCATACCAACTCCAGGGATGAAGCGCTTTCATTGCCCACTGAAGAATCTGTACAGATCGCCTTGAGAACTCAGCAAATAATTGCCCATGAGAGCGGTGTTACGGATACTCCTGATCCTTTTGGCGGCAGTTATTACCTCGAATCCTTGACTGATAAACTAGAAGAAGAAGCTGTTAAGATTATCAATAAGATAGATGAACTCGGTGGAGTTACAAAAGCTATAGAAAAGGGATTTATTCAAAAAGAGATCCAGGATAGTTCTTTCAAATGGCAAAAAGAAATCGAAGAAAAGGAAAGAATTATGGTAGGAGTTAACCAATTTAAAACCGAAGAAGAAGAAGGAGGAGGAAAGGACCTCGAACCCCTCGAGGTGGATCAGGAAGTTTCAAGAAGCCAGGAAAAACACCTCAAAGAGCTACGAGAAAAACGTGATAATGATAAAGTTTCCTCTTCATTAGAAAGCTTAAAAAAGGCTGCAGAAGGTGATGAAAACTTAATGCCCTATATCAAGGACGCAGTCAGTGTTTATGCAACCTTGGGCGAAATTTGTGGAACACTTAGGGAAGTGTTTGGAGAATATGAAGCGGATAGTTATATTTAATAAAGGGGGTTTGTACTTGTTATGGAGCCGATTCGTGTAGTTGTTGCTAAACCTGGTTTGGATGGCCATGATAGAGGGGCAAAGTTTATAGCCAGGGCACTCAGAGATGCTGGAATGGAAGTTATTTATACAGGGCTTAGGCAGACGCCCGAACAGATAGTGACAGTTACCTTGCAAGAGGATGCTAGGGTAGTATGTCTTAGCTGCTTGTCCGGAGCTCACAATGATCTATTTCCGGAGGTTGTTAGGCTGCTAAAGGAAAAAGGTGCAGATGATGCTCTTGTCCTTGGTGGTGGAATCATACCTGATAAAGATGTGCCACATTTAAAGAAGCAAGGGGTAGCTGAAATCTTTACTCCTGGTACAACAAGTGAAGAAATTATTAATTTTATAAAGTCGAATGTATAAAATATTATAAGGGTCAAAAGGGGGTTAAATGATGATAGAAAAGGTTGATCATATAGGCGTTGCGGTTAATAATATCGATGATGCCCTTAAGTTCTATACCGAACACCTTGGTATGGAATGTAAGGATGTTGAAGAGGTTCCCGAACAAAAGGTGAAGGTAGCTTTTTTGCCGGTGGGAGAGAGTAAAATTGAACTACTAGAACCATCTTCTGATGACAGCCCGGTGAAAAAGTTTTTAGATAAAAAAGGAGAAGGTGTACACCACATAGCACTCCATGTAGATAATATTGAGAAAGCTTTAGCTGATATGAAAGAAAAAGGGGTTAAGTTGATTGATGAAGAACCAAGAGACGGAGCTCACGGGGCAAAAATCGCCTTTATACATCCTAAGAGCACAGGTGGTACACTTGTAGAATTATGTCAGAAATGAAACTAGTTAGGGGGGTGTTGCAATGACACAGGAGTTTGAAAAAAACAAAAGTGTAGACACATTACATGAAGAAAGGGATAAAAATATAGCCGGCGGCGGTGCCAAGAGGATAGAAAAACAACACGCTAAGGGGAAAATGACCGCCAGGGAGCGGATAGAATCCCTACTGGACAAAGATAGCTTTATGGAGGTTAATTTATTTGTCAGGCACCGCTGTACAGATTTTGGTATGGATGAAGTTGAGACACCGGGTGAAGGGGTTGTCACAGGATATGGTACCATTGACGGGCGCCTGGTTTATGTTTTTGCCCAGGATTTCACCGTCCAGGGCGGCACCCTTGGTGAGATGCACGCCTATAAGATTTGCCGTGTAATGGACCTTGCCATGAAGTCCGGCGCTCCTGTAATCGGCCTAAACGACTCTGGAGGTGCTAGGATTCAGGAAGGGATAGATGCCCTTA
>CAZCIZ010000085.1:0-8788 GCA_964498995.1 uncultured Clostridia bacterium
GTTCTGCAATAAGGTTCTGCAGTAAGGACAAGAATCATCGCTTATAGGTGAGTTTTAAAGGCAAGAATTTGAGGTGAAAATATGTTTTGGAATGGTGCGAAAAAAGCTATCCCAATCGTGTTAGGATATATCCCAATAGGATTTGCGTATGGAGTTTTGGCCAGGGAAGTTGGATTGACGGTTTTAGAAACAATTTTGATGAGTGTTATGGTTTATGCGGGATCTGCCCAGCTTATAGGAGTTGGGCTCTTTGGCGCTGGAGCAAATCCTTTGGGCATCATATTCACAACTTTTCTGGTTAACCTGCGCCATCTTCTGATGAGTGCTTCCCTGTCTCTTTTTTTTAAAAAATTTCCAACCAAGGTTTTGCCCCTTGTGGCCTTTGGCATTACAGATGAGACATATGCTGTAAACAGTGTAGAATTTTCTAGTTATGAGAGGGATCACAGATTTGTCCTGGGGCTTCAGTTGACCTCACATTTTGCCTGGATTGCCGGGGGTGCTCTTGGAGGACTATTTTATCAACTTGTACCTGATACAAAAGCTCTTGGTTTTGATTTTGTCCTTTATGCTATGTTTATTTTTTTAATTACAATCCAATTAAATAATATGAAACTTTTAATTATTGCTATTTTGTCGGCGGTATTTGCGGTTTTGTTCAATCTGTTTTTTCCGGAAAACAACTGGTATATTATGGCTTCCACAATAATTGCTGCAACTATTGGAGTTTTGTGGGATGAAAAAGATAAAGTGAGACAAAGAGAAAAGCTATCAAGGTGAAGCTGGAATCTGGACCTGGCTCTGGAATAAAATAAGAGCTAATATCTGAGTTAGCTTAAGATACAAAACATAAGATAGAAAGGTTGAAATATTATGAACCTTGACGTATTTTTAATTTTCGTGGGTATGGGCCTTGTAACCTACATACCTAGATATTTGCCTTTGGCTCTTTTTACCCGGATACAAGTGCCGGAGATCGTTAATAGATGGTTGAGCTATGTTCCTGTGGCAATATTAGCAGCTTTACTTGCCCCGGGGGTTTTGATGGATGGGCCTAATTTATTTGTTTCATATAATAATCCCTTTTTTGTTGCAGCGATACCGACCTTTTTAGTTGCTGTTTTGACAAAAAGTATGGGTATTACTGTACTTGCAGGGATGATTTTGGTTATTGGATTGAGAAGCTTATTGTAAAAGCGAGGCCGATGATGAGAGCTCGGGAATAGATAATGCGGTAAATGGGAGTTGATTTGCATGAGGAAAAAAACAAATAAAAATAGTACTCCTGTGTCAAAAGGGGATAATATAGCCTTGGAAATAGAAGACATGAACCATCAAGGAGAGGGCTTGGGCAGGTATGAAGGTTTTACGGTATTTGTACCCGGTGCTCTACCTGGGGAAAATGTTAGCTGCGAAGTGATTAGCGTTAAAAAAAATTATGCTAGGGCTTTTATCAAAGATATTAATATGAGTTCTAAAGAAAGGGTCAAGCCACCTTGTCCATATTATGATAAGTGTGGTGGATGTCAACTTCAACATTTGAGTTATCAAGGGCAATTGAGATTCAAGGAAAAACAGGTGAAGGATAGCTTGGAGAAAATAGGGAAAATCGATTTGGGTGAGGTTGAATTTTTGCCCATTTTGGGGATGAAAACCCCCTGGAACTACAGAAACAAGATTCAGCTTCCTGTTAGGGAGTTTGAAAACAATGTGGAAATAGGATTTTTTAAGCAGAACTCCCATGAATTAGTTCCAGTGGAGCACTGCATGATTCAGGACGAGAAAGGCAATAAAGCTCTAACAAAGGTGAAAGAGTTGATTAAAAAGTATGAACTTTCACCTTATGATGAAAGGGATAAAAAAGGCCTTCTGCGCCATGTAGTAATAAGAATAGGAATAAATACTGATGAAGTTTTGTTGATCTTTGTGACGAGTAAAAATCAATTTCCTCATAGAAAGCGTATTGTAGCAGAATTAATTGAAGCTATCCCGGGGATTATTGGTATAGTCCACAATATAAATGATAGGGATACAAATGTAATTTTAGGTGAAAAAAACAAAACCATCTGGGGAAGACCTTATCTGTTCGATAAGCTTGAAGGGTTAAAGTTTAAAATATCCCCTGGAGCTTTTTATCAAATCAATGCATATCAAAGTGGTAAGCTGTATAATAAGAGCGTTGAATTGTCTGGAGTGGAATACGGGGAGGATAAACGAGTCCTAGATGCCTATTCAGGGATTGGTACCATCGCGCTATTTTTTTCCTTGTACACTTCTGATACTTCTGATGTTCTTGGCTTAGAAGTGGTTCCTGAAGCTGTAGAAGCAGCTGTTGAAAATGCAAGAATTAATAATTTGGATAAGAAGGTAAGTTTTTGGGAGGGGAAGGTAGAAGATCTGATTTATGAGTATATCGATGATTTTACTAATAAACCAAAACCTGATATATTCGTGCTGGATCCGCCTCGAAAAGGTTGTGATAGAAGATTTTTAGATGCCATCCTGGAATTAAAACCCGAAAAAGTAATCTATATTTCATGCAATCCTTCCACTTTGGCTAGAGATTTGAATATTTTATCAACTGGTGATTATAAATTAAAGACTGTACAGCCGGTAGACATGTTCCCTCAAACGGTGCATATTGAAGCTGTCGTGTTGATAGAGAAAGAATAGATTGCGACCCAAGACTTAGAGAAGTTTGGATAAAACTTCATAATATAGGTTTGCTCCCCTAGACGAGAAGTTTAGGGGATTTATTTAATTAAACACTATATCGATTGAAAGCATAAGGGAACTAATGGTACAATAATCTTTAACTTTAAAAATCTTGGAATATTGGAATGATTCTTCCGTGAGAATTTTTAGTTAATCATGGTTGTAAGGATGGATATTATGAAAAAAACAAAACAAAAATTTAAAGGTAATAATAAAAAAAATCATAGCAAAAAAGTAAGCGGCAAAAGAGGTTCCCTCAAAAATGAAATCGTGGAAGCAAAATGTATCGACATAGATGCAGAGGGCAAAGGGATCGTTAATTATAATGGTCAAGAAATACGAATCTCAAACCTAATAAAAGGTGAAACTGCAAAGATAGAAATCATAAAAAGGGGGAGTTATATAACAGGAAATCTTTTGAAGGTATTGAAACCATCCCCCAAAAGGGTTAAAGCGAGGTGCCCCCATTACGATAAATGTGGAGGATGTCAACTGCAGCACATGTCATATAAGGATCAGTCCCAGTATAAGCAACTAATGGTAGAAAAAATAATGAAGCCCTGTGCTAAAGTAAACCCCATCATTACAATGGATAATCCCTATGATTACCGCAACAAGGCCCATGCCACATATTCATATAAAAACGGAAAAATAGTTTCAGGCTTCTATGAAGAAAAAAGCCATAAGGTGATTCCAGTGGACCGGTGTCTAATTCAAAGTACTAAGGCCGATGATATTCACAAAACCATAAGAAAACTTATGAAGTCCTTTAAGATGAAACCCTATAATGAAGATACGGGTAAAGGCCTGATTAGGCATGTCCTAGTGAAGGTAGGGTTTGCCACAAAGGAAATAATGGTAATCCTAGTCACCCCCAGTACCATGTTTCCATCAAAGAATAACTTTATAAAGGCTTTGCGAAAAGAACACCCTGCAATCAAAACTATTATCATGAATATTAATAATAAAAGAACCAGTATGGTGCTAGGTGACAGAGAAAAGGTCTTGTATGGAAAAGGGACCATTCAGGATACACTATGCGGTTACACCTTTAACATATCATCAAAATCATTCTATCAAGTTAACCCTAAACAAACGGAAAAACTGTACGGTAAAGCCATAGAGATGGCCGATTTCAAAGGCAATGAAGTGGTCATGGATGCCTATTCAGGAATAGGCACAATAGGAATCATTTTAAGCAAAAATGTTAAATCAGTGATAGGAGTGGAATTGAACAAAGATGCAGTACAGGACTCCATCAAAAATGCTAAACAAAACCAAGTAAATAATGCTCGCTTCTATCAAGAAGATGCTGGAGAGTTTATGCTCAAGATGAAAGAAAGCGGTGAAAAACTAGATGCAGTAATAATGGATCCGCCAAGGAGCGGAAGCGATGAAAAATTCTTGTCCTCACTAGTGAAAATAGCGCCGAAAAAAGTGGTTTACATCTCCTGTAATCCAATAACTCAGGCAAGAGATATGAAGTTTTTAGCTAAACATGGATACAAAGCAAAAGAAATCCAGCCGGTAGACATGTTCCCTCAAACGGCTCATGTAGAGTGTGTGGTGTTGATGTCAAGGATTAAAAAATGATAGACGAAGAAAGCTAGTACTAAAGGGCTTTCCAGCGTTTGCTGCTCGGTGCTATATAAATAGCTGACAGCAGAAAGACTGGAAAGCCAATGCTTCAAATATTTATGTTGGAATCGGTTATGAAGGTATAATGGAAGATATTCCTCGGACGCTTAAGTTTCCTGTAGAATCAGTAGATATCATGCAAAACAAGAAGCCAATAGAGCATTTGCAGATGACACATTATGACTGTAATAACCTTTGCCATTAATCAGTACCAACACGAATTGGAGGTATGGGAAGATTTAGATAAGGATAAAGCGGCTTATAAAAAGGAAAAGACACGAATTGGCGAAGAAGTAATTAAGGCAATGGAAAATACTTGATGTAGCTAGTCCTCAAACCTATGAACATTATTGCAAAAATATAGTTGTTTTTGTAACAGGGGGAGCACCTTATGATGAGGCAATTATTTCAAATATAAAAACTAATAATTTTTTAGAAAAGGAATAAAAACATATCGAATTATTCTATTTTCAAAGTGGAATAAATTATGAAAAATGGGGTTGTTTGACAAAATTATTATGAAAACTTATGGTCTAATACTGGCATTTAAAAATAACAAATCAGATATAGAAGATGGAACTAGTAAAGCTATTACAAAATCATATGATTATTCCAGTAGGGAATATATAAAACCTATGATAAAGTATTTAAACCAATTAACTGCGAAGGGCCTTGACTCTCCTATTTTGCCCCAGTGAAGTTGTTTTTCTAATATGTCAGGAAATAGATAAAGGAAAACATTGATGTTTATAGAACTTTTTATAGTAGATTAAAATTAATTATGGAGGTGTGGCTATGAAAATAACTCATTTAAAAAGTAAAGCTTTGGAAGATGGAAGTATTGAGGTTGAGATTGAGGTTAAAGAGGCCGAGACTAATAGGAATTTGGGTGACTATACAGCTTCGGGTAAAACCCTTCTAGGTGCTATAGGTAATGCCCTCTGTAAGATGCTTGATGATGAAGTTGGAGAAATTAAGAATGAAGAGGCTCTTGGGACCTTGGTCAAAAACCCTTATGGTGGGGATCTTGTAACTATGAGGATTCATGCTGAACATGATGGTAAGGAAAAAGAAGTTATAGATACTGGAGAAGGCATTATGGAAACTGTAGTAAAATCTTTGAAAAAATTGAAACATCAGAAACATCATTAGAAGAACTTTTTTAATGTGGTGAGTTGAGATACTATTAAAATTAAGTTAGAAAAGTTAAATTAGACTTTGCAGAGTTGCATCAACTTTTGGACAATGCTTTAAATATAATAATATAGTTAGCATTACTACAACCTCTATTGGACCTACTATTTGGTGCAATTCTGCAATATTATAAAAGAAAAAAGATAAAATAAGGGGTAGAAATTAAAGTATAAGAGCGACGCGATGTGACACAAAAGGATGTCGTCCCTTGTGTTATGCTTCTTCCAGGATGGTAATGAAGTTTTTCATTATTCGGGCAGTCATTCCCCAGATTATGCAGTTTTGATATTGGTAAAAATATACGGGGTATTTACCAAATTTAAAAGGATAATTTCTTCCACCCGGGATTTTATGAAATGGGAAATTACTTGGAACTTTAGGCTCTAAACTCACATAGTAAAGTTTTGGTGGGTTTTCAAAAAAGAATCTTAATGGGACTGTGAATATTTCTTTTACTTCTGATTCATTGTAATCCAATTTATCAGGATCCAATATGTTCAAAGAGCCTACAAAGGGTTTTATCAATGTGTCGTATGGCGTAAGTATGTAATCTATTTCTCCGTGGATGGAGATTTTATCTTTAGAGATGTTTAATTCTTCCGAAGTTTCTCTGATACATGCGTCTTCAAAACCCTCATTATTTTCCACCCCTCCTCCGGGAAAAGAGATCTCCCCAGGCTGATTATTTAGATTTACAGATCTTACTTGAAATAATACATGGATATTTTTATCAATTTTTAGTAGTGGAACTAATACTGTATAAGCTTTGATTCTCCCCATGGGCCAAACTTCCCTATTGGCGATTATTTGTTTGATTGAATCCATCTTGAGAAGATTTTTGGACATACAATTCACCCTCTTGAAATATAATCATATAAGTGTTTATAAAAATTATAACACAGAAATGCATTAAAGGATTTTTTGATTTTGAAAGGATAATTTCTGCTTCTTTAGAATAGTACTATAGGAAACTTAAATATAAAGTTAAATATAAAGGTAAAATTAAAGCTAAAACTAAGCTTGGGATATCCCATTAAAGGGGGTAATTATAATGGAAGAAAACGAAATTTATATAATCTATGGTAACTCGCCAAAGGAAATGGTAAAGAAGCTTTTAAATGAATATTCGCCACCTTTGAATGATCTGCCAAGGGATTCAAGGATTGCTCTCAAGCCCAACCTTGTTAAAGCAAAATATTCCGACTCCGGTGCAACCACTTCTCCAGAAATGGTTGCAGGCATACTAGAATTTTTAAAAGAGAAGGAGTTTAATAATATTGTAATAATGGAAAGCTCCTGGGTGGAGACAAGTACCGAAAAGGCCTTTGATGTCTGTGGCTATACAAATTTGTCCCGGGAATACGGTGTTCCTCTCATAAACTTGGAGGAGCACGATTATGAGACGATTAAATCGGGTGGGATGGAGTTGAATGTATTCAATAGGCCTATTGATGTTGATTATTTTATAAACCTACCTGTATTAAAGGCTCACTGCCAGACTAATCTTACCTGTGCCCTAAAGAATTTAAAAGGCTGTATCCCTGATGAGGAGAAGCGCAGATTTCACGCCTTAGGCCTAGATGAACCTATAGCCAGGCTCAACACGGTTATAGAAACCAACCTGGTGATTGTGGATGGAGTTGTGGGAGATTTAACCCACGAGGGGGGAGGTAACCCGGTTGAAATGGGTAGAATTATAGCGGGTCTTGACCCTGTGTTGGTTGACTCTTATGCAACCAAACTCCTAGGTTATGATCTAGATGATATAAGACATGTTAAGATAGCTAAAGAGCTGGGTGTTGGTAATTTGTTTGAATCCGAAAGTCAACTGGTAGAGCTAGACCGAGATAAAATGCCTGATATTTCACTGAAAAAAGGCAACCTTGCTCATAAATATGCCGGATATGTAGTTGAAGACGGAGCCTGTTCACCTTGCTATGGGAGCTTAATACATGCTCTGGCCCGATTGGATGATAAAGGTAGGTTAAATAAATTCAAAGATCGGATCTATATTGGAAAGGGATTTGAAGGGCAGGGCAAAAATTCCCTCGGCATTGGAGTGTGCACCAAAGACTTCACCAAATGCGTTAAGGGATGCCCTCCTAATGCTAAGGAAATCGTTGACTATTTAGAAAACAAGAACTAGGAAAGGAGCTTAGGTCCCTTGGATTTAAATAAAGAATATGAAACTCTAAATGAGCTTAAGCAGGATGCCCTTAAATGCAATATTTGTAACTTAAAAAATGGATGTAAAGGGGTTGTGTTTGGAGAAGGGGCTGAAGATGCCGAGATCATGTTTGTAGGAGAAGGGCCTGGAGCTAGAGAGGATGAGCTATCCAGGCCTTTTGTAGGTAGGGCTGGTCAACTGCTTAATGATATGATTGCTTCAATTAATTTTGCCAGGGAAGAAGTATACATAACCAATGCAGTTAAATGCCGACCTCCAAATAATAGAACCCCTACTTTGAAAGAGATAGATACCTGCATGCCCATATTGAGACGACAGTTTTTACTGATTAATCCTAAGATACTTGTTCTTCTGGGAGCTACTGCTTTGAAAGGACTTCTTGATCCAAAAGCAAAAATTACAGAAGTAAGGGGTATTTGGCATGAGAAAAAGAATGTTCACATTATGCCAACTTATCATCCAGCATATCTACTAAGATATCCAAGCAAAAAAAAGGAATCATGGGAAGATTTACAGGAAATAAAAAAAATGTATGACAAATTAAAAGTTTAGCCTCCGCCTACTGGAGGGAAGAAACCAATTCTATCCCCGTCATTAATGGGAGAGTCAAGATCTTTTTGAACCCCATTGATAATGATCAAATGAAGATCTTCAACAGGGAGATTTAATGATTGGGCAAGGTCGCGAATGTTTTTTTCTCCTTGCAGTTCATATTGCAAAACCCCTCTTTCTGCTGATTCCGGCAAGTTATCCCTGAGGGTAGCATGACATCTTACTTCAACAGCCATAATGAATTCACTCCCTATAATTATAATTAGGTAAATAAATTTTAACATAATTAGATTAGGGCCGGTAATAGTTAGTAGTTAAATATTTTAAAACCGGCCCTAAACTTTTCTTTTGTTCTTTTAACTTTAAGATAAATATTTAAGGTACATATTGATTTAGTTGACGTTTTTACCTTACTCTAAGTCTTTATAGACTGAGTCTAGTTCTTCAGCTTCGAATTCGAAAGTAACATTATGGGGAGGCAGTTTTTCCTTGTAGAAGAAT
>CAZCIZ010000086.1:0-8664 GCA_964498995.1 uncultured Clostridia bacterium
CCTGCCTAGATGTAATGTATTAATAATAAAAACTTAAAACTTATCTCCATATACTACTGCAGTGAAATAAAACAGTTATTTTCATTACTGGTTAGTGAGAAAGGAGAGTACGTTAATGAAAGCAGAAGTTATAGCTGTAGGTACAGAGTTGTTACTTGGAGATATTACAAATACCAATGCCAAGTTTATTTCGAGCAGATTGGCAGAAATAGGGATAGATGTATATTATCACACTGCGGTAGGGGATAATCCTGATAGGTTAAGGGAAGTATTGGATATAGCTGCTAACCGCTCTGAATGTATTATTTTCACAGGCGGTTTGGGGCCAACCAAGGATGATCTGACTAAAGAAGTAGTATGTAATTACTTTGGCTTAAGATTAAAAAGAGATGAAGAATGGTTGGAAAAATTGGAAAATTTTTTTGAGAGAATGGGTAGGCAGATGAGTGAGAATAATAAAAAGCAGGCTTTAATCCCCGAGGGGAGTATTATATTAAAAAATTATTACGGGACAGCACCCGGTATTTTTTTTGAAAAGGATAATAAAATTGTTTCCATGTTACCTGGCCCTCCAAGAGAATTAAATCCCATGGTAAATCATGAATTAATGCCTAGATTGACTGATCGACTTGGTCCCTCGGAAAATTATAAGATCATAAGTAGGGTCTTAAAGTTAGTCGGGATAGGAGAGTCAAAGGTGGATGAAATCTTGGGTGAATTATTACAACAAAGTAATCCAACGGTGGCTACCTTGGTTAAAACCGGGCAGCTGCATATCAGGATAACCGCCAAGGAAAAGACTGAAGAAAAAGCCAGGGAGACGATTATAAACACGGAAGAAAAGGTAAGATCCAAACTTGATAAGTTTATTTTTGGTGCTGATGAGGATACTTTGGAGAGCGTGCTTATTCGATTGTTAACGGAGTCAGGAAAAACCCTTGCTATTGCGGAATCTGCAACGGGAGGACTTATCTCCCATAAACTGACCCAGGTAGAAGGCGCAAGTAATGTTTTACTGGGTAGTATGGTGACTTATACAAAGGATGCTAAAGCAAAATGGCTTAAAATAGACAGAAGTATAATTGATGAGAATGAAGCAGTAAATGAACAACTCACAAAGGAGATGGCTATAAAGATCAGATGTAAGAGCAAAACAGATTTTGGCCTTGCTGTTACCGGATTTGCCGGGCCTGATGGCAACCCGGTGGGCCTTACATACTTGGCGGTATCTGATTCTGATGGAAGTTATGTCAGGAGAATAAATCTTCAGGGTTCGAGGGAACTTAATAAAGAGTGGATGTCTAATAGTGCCTTAGATCTTTTGAGAAGAAGATTGAAGGATTCACCTAATAACTAATAATAATCTGCAGTTTTAATATTGGTGGTGAGCAGCTTAAAGATGATGAGACAGCCCCATTTAAAAATAATCCTTGCATCTATTCTAGGGGCTATTTTGATCGTTTCTGTTTTCAGCCCTTCCATTTACGATACAGGTCCCTTTGAAATAGGAATTAGAGCAGAGTTCTGGCATCAGGGTAAAACGGAAATAGAGTTGACACCCTTTGGAACTGTAAGGGCTGATACCCATTTAATGCCGCTTAATATCAATATAAGCTTGGAACATGTGGATCTAAATGAATTAACCCATTTTTTTGAACTTACAGGGGATGACTCTGAAAAGCTTGTGGAAAAGTGGGAAGAAAAAATATACGATATAGCGCGAAGTTTTACTGCTAAGCTTCTAGGCCTGGGGGTCATTGGTGGTTTATCTGGAAATCTCGTGTTGGGCACTAGGGATAAGAAAGGACTAGCCTTTGGGGGATTTGTGGGTTTATTATTGGTAGCATTGATCCTTTTCGGGACTTTCTTTACTTATGATCATATGGCTTTTTTTAACCCTGAATATCAAGGAGCCATTGAGTCTTTTCCATATGTTATGGGACTTATTGAAGAAAGCCTTACCAGGCTCGGTGAGCTTGGGGATCAATTGGAACTGATAAGTATTAACCTCTACTCACTATTCCAAAGGATAGATGAGCTTCCACCTTTAGGTGATTTGGATGGTGAATATAAAATTCTGCACGTATCCGACATTCATAATAACCCAGCCGCATATGACTTCATTTTTCAAATAAGTGAGAGTTTTGAGGTAGATATGATAATAGATACGGGGGATATAACTGATTACGGGACTCCCCTGGAAGCGGAACTTACCAGGAGAATCTATGAGTTAGATGTCCCATATATTTTTATCCCAGGCAATCATGACTCACCAGAAGTCAATGATACCATGAGGGAGATTGAGAATGTTGTTGTTCTAGAAGAGGGAATGGTGGAAATCCTAGGGTTTAATATTGCCGGGATCAAAGATCCTTCAGCGGTTTCCACGGAAATGGCGGTTAAAAGTGAAGAGATCTTAATCGAATACGCTGAAAGATTGGAAGAGATCATTGACAGCTCAGGTACCACTCCTGATATAGTAGGGGTACACCATCCGTTAATAGCTGAGAGATTTTTGTCAGATGTAGAAGTGGTTTTGACAGGACATACCCACCGGGTAGGTAGTAAGATAAAAGATGAATCTACTTTGATTAATGCAGGTACTACTGGAGCAGCAGGTATTAGAGGTTTTCAAGTGGACGAAGACGTCCCATACAGCCTTGCTTTGCTGCAAATGGGAGAAGAAAGGGAACTCCTTGCTATTGATCTAATAGAGATAACTCATCTAGAAGGTGGTTACCGGGTGGAAAGGATAATTCCGGGAAATATTGACATTACAGGGCAATAAAGCTAGAATAATCCTATACCCCGAAAAAAATTTTTATTAAGGCTTGTTAAATTTCGTAGTGGATATATTTTTTATAGTACAGTTTGATTACCATAAGTGAGCTTTTAATTTGCGAGCTTTTTAGCAAATTCTCTTGCGAACGTTGGTAATCAAACCGTACTAAAGACGACCAACAACTAAATTTAACAGAGCTTTTATGAAAAATTTAGAAATTTAAGCCCGGGGCATTAAAATAGATTTGGGAGGGAAAATAAATGGAGAAACAAAAAGCTCTAGATGTTGCCCTACAGCAAATTGAAAAGCAATTTGGGAAGGGCTCGATCATGAAGTTAGGTGAATCTTCTGCAAAGATGAATGTAAACGTAATCCCAACAGGAGCATTATCTGTGGATATAGCCCTTGGGATTGGTGGTGTCCCCAGGGGAAGGGTAGTTGAGGTTTATGGACCTGAATCTTCCGGGAAAACAACAGTCGCCCTCCATATTGTGGCAGAAGCCCAGAAAAATGGGGGTAATGCAGCGTTCATAGATGCCGAGCATGCCTTGGATCCAACCTATGCTTCGAACCTTGGTGTTAATACGGAAGAGTTACTGGTATCTCAACCTGATACCGGGGAGCAAGCCTTGGAAATAGCTGAAGCTCTGGTACGAAGTGGTGCTGTAGATGTTATAGTGATTGACTCCGTTGCAGCGCTGGTACCAAAAGCTGAAATAGAAGGAGAGATGGGAGATTCTCATGTAGGACTCCAAGCCAGATTGATGTCTCAGGCTTTGAGAAAGCTTTCTGGATCTATCAGCAAATCTAAGACTACTGCCTTATTTATCAACCAGATAAGGGAAAAAGTTGGAGTGATGTTTGGAAATCCTGAAACAACTCCAGGAGGACGTGCCCTTAAGTTTTATTCGTCTGTTAGAATGGAAGTTAGAAGGATAGAATCCCTTAAAAAAGGTAATGACATTATAGGTAACAGGACTAGGATAAAAGTAGTCAAAAACAAAGTCGCACCTCCTTTCAGAAAAGCGGAGTTTGATATCATGTATGGTGAAGGTATTTCAAGAGAGGGGGACCTTTTGGACCTGGCCAGTGATCTAGGTATCGTGCAAAAATCCGGGCCATGGTATTCTTATGAAGAGGACAGGCTTGGCCAGGGAAAGGAAAATGCAAAAAAGTATCTTACTGAAAACCCTGAGATCGCCAGGGCTATTGAAATACAGGTCAAAAAGCATTACAATCTGATATCTGATAATACTCAGGATGAAACGGACTCAAAAGATGATCAAGATTCAACTGAAAAAACTGAAGAAGGCCAAGGCGGAGCAAAAGAGTGATGGAAAAAGAGGAAAAAGGGTATAACCTGGCCCTAAAATATCTGACTTATAGGCCTAGAACTATTTACGAACTAAAATTTTATTTGGGCAAAAAAGGCTGTAAAGAGGAGATCATTGAAAGTACTATAGAGAAATTGAAGTGTCAAGGTTATTTAGATGACTATGAATATACTGTTAATTGGCTTAATTATCATCTTTCTCGAGGCAAGGATGGGCCAGCTTTACTGGAGTACAAGCTGTTACAAAAAGGTGTTTCTAAGGATATCATCAAAGAAGCGTTGAAGGAGACCATGGATGAAGATATGGAGCTAAAGACTGCTCAAGATATAATCGAAAAAAAGTTTGGTGAAATTTCGGAGTTGTCTTATGAAGAAAAACAAAGAGCGGGGGCGAACCTTCAGAGAAAAGGATTTTCTTATGATACCATAGTTAAGGTTTTGGACTTTTAGGGAGCCTTTTTGGGGCTCCCTTTTTCTTGACATCGGTTATAAATAGGTATAAAATTGAGAAGAAAATCTAGCATATCAAGTATCTATAGATTTTTTTGTTGGGTTTCATCATCATTTTAAATTTTAATCTATCTGGTAGCTAAAAGCTTGAACTTTCGAGAGAGCAAGATTGTTTCAGCAGCCAACTATTTTCTTTTCTAGCTTAATTGGAAAATATGAAATAATTGGTTAGGAATTTTAGAGTGTTTGCTTAATTATGAAAAAATTGTTACGGGTTTTTAATAATACTTCAAAGGACAGGGAGGTGAAATAAATTAACAACTTAATACTGGTTATACTACCTTTAGGTGCTGTTTTAATTGGTATCATTCTAGGTTATTTTATTCGTAGGGTGATTGCTGAAGCCAAAATCACTTCCGCTGAAGAGGATGCAAAGCGCATAATTAGCGAAGCCGAAAAACAGGGCGAATCCATGAAGCGTGAAGCTATCCTCGAAGCTAAGGAAGATATTCATAAACAGCGTAAAGAGCTTGAAAAAGAAAGTAGGGACAGAAGGTCTGAGCTTCAAAGACAAGAAAGAAAGCTTGAGGAAAAAGAAGAATCCCTAGAAAAAAACAGAAAAAGAATCGAACAAAAAGAAAAAGAATTGATGGAAATGGAAGAAAAGCTTCAGGAAAAAGAAGAAGAACTGAACCAGCTCCACCAGAAGCAATTGTCCGAACTTGAAAGAATATCAGGTTTGACTATTCAGGATGCCAAGGAAGTCCTTTTGAACAGGGTAGAGGAAGAGATGACCAAGGAAAAGGCCAAGCTGATCAGAGAAGCGGAACAAGAAGCTAAAGAGGAAGCCGACAAAAAGGCCAGGGAAATAATTACTACGGCAATACAAAGGTGTGCAGTTGACCATGTGGCTGAGTCTACTGTTTCAGTGGTTTCTTTGCCAAATGACGAGATGAAAGGTAGAATCATAGGACGTGAAGGTAGAAATATTCGTACTCTTGAGACCTTGACTGGGATTGATCTGATTATAGATGATACACCGGAAGCTGTTATTTTATCCGGATTCGATCCTATTAGAAGAGAAGTAGCAAGAATAGCTCTTGAGAAACTAGTCACTGATGGTAGGATTCACCCGGCCAGGATCGAGGAAATGGTAGAAAAAGCCAATAAAGAAGTAGAGGAAAATATCAGGGAAGAAGGAGAACAGGCTGTACTTGATGTTGGTGTCCATAAACTTCATCCTGAATTGATTAAGCTTCTTGGCAGGTTGAAATATAGGAGCAGTTACGGGCAAAATGTATTGCAACATTCTATTGAAGTTTGTCACCTGGCTATTATAATGGCTAATGAATTGGGAGTTGATCCTGTAATTGCAAGAAGAGCTGGTTTGCTGCATGATATCGGGAAAGCAGTAGACCATGAGATGGAAGGAAATCATGTTGCCATAGGTGCGGACCTGGCGAAAAAATACGGTGAGGGTCCTGATGTAATACATGCTATTGCTGCACATCACGGTGATGAAGATCCCCAGACCCTGTCAGCTACCTTTGTACAAACCGCCGATGCGGTTTCTGCTGCTAGACCGGGGGCTAGAAGGGAAACCCTAGAAGCATATATTAAAAGATTGGAAAAACTAGAAGAGTTGGCTGACTCCTTTGAAAGTGTAGATAAAGCTTATGCTATACAAGCGGGGCGTGAAATACGTATAATGGTGAAACCTGACAAAGTTGAAGATACTGGAAGTGTTAGTGTAGCCAGGGATATTGTCAAAAAAATAGAAGATGAACTGGAATATCCTGGTCAGATTAAAGTCACGGTTATTCGTGAAACAAGGGCCGTAGATTATGCTAAATAAATATTGAAAAATAAGTGTCCCTATAGCCTACAGTAAACAGGCAATTGGGGCACTTATTTTATAATTGATTTACCGCAAGGAGGCTTGTAAAATGCGCATACTTATGGTAGGAGATATAGTAGGCCGACCTGGTAGAAACTGTATAAGAGATATGCTGCCAAAGATAAAGGAAAATTACCAGGTGGATTTCGTTGTGGCAAATGGTGAGAATGCGGCAGGAGGACATGGCCTAACAAGGAAAACATCGGACGAACTTTTTTCATATGAAATAGATGTATTGACAATGGGAAATCATGTCTGGGATAAGAAAGAGATTTTTAATTTTATCGATGCTGAAGAAAGAATTGTAAGGCCGGCCAACTATCCGCCAGGCACACCTGGAAGAGGATTCAATGTATTTACAGTAAATAGCTGTAAGATAGCTGTCCTAAACCTTTCGGGGAGAGTTTTTATGTCGGATCTTGACTGCCCATTCAGAAAGGCAGATGAAGCCATCGAAGAGTTAAACAAGTTGTCTGATTTTATCATATTGGACTTCCATGCAGAAGCAACTTCAGAAAAAATTGCAATGTCATTTTATTTAGACGGGAAGGTCGCTGCCATTATAGGAACCCACACCCATGTTCAAACTGCTGATGAAAAAATCTCCCAAGAGGGAACCGCATATTTGACTGACGTTGGAATGACAGGTCCAATAAATTCAATTTTAGGAATGGAAAGCGAAACCATCGTAAAAAAAATTGTAACTAAACTCCCGGCTAAGTTTGAAGTTGCATCAGGTGATGCCCAATTTAACGCTATTTTGATTGACATAGATGATAAAAGTGGAAAAGCTGAAAATGTTGAAAGAATCCAGGAACACCATAATTTTTAAAAAAAGTTAAGTTCTTAAAAGGGAATATTTTTCTTTTGTCGAAAATGTCATTTAAAGGGGATCAAATAAGAAAGCTTGGGAGGTATCATCTATCATGGAAGTATTAAAAGTTTCAGCAAAATCTAATCCTAACTCTGTTGCAGGTGCTTTAGCCGGTGTCGTGAGAGAGAGAAGCAATGCAGAAATGCAAGCTATTGGTGCAGGAGCATTAAATCAATCAGTTAAAGCAGTAGCTATTGCAAGAGGATTTGTGGCACCTAGTGGAATTGACCTAGTCTGTATTCCAGCATTTACAGACATCGAGATTGACGGGGAAGAGAGAACAGCCATTAAGTTAATCGTACAACCTCGTTAAGAAAAAGCGCCAATCAGGCGCTTTTTTTGTGAACCTATCCATAATAAATAATCTTATGAAAAAAAGCGGGTGGATGCATTGACTTCAAGATATTTTAATAAAGCAAACAGGAGTAATGACGTAAAAGACAGGATTGACCTTCATATTCATACTAAAGCTTCGGACGGTATTTTAACTCCTTATGAGGTAGCAGTGAGAGCTAATGAAAATGGTTTGAAAGCCATAGCTATTACTGACCATGATACTATAATGGGTTTGAAAGCCCTTCAAGATATAGATTTTATTGAAATAGTCCCCGGGATAGAAATTTCCTCGAGTGCTTTTGGCGAGGAATTTCATATCTTGGGATATTATATAGATCCGGATAATAAAACCCTGGAAAGAGAGCTAGATAAGTATGGCAAGATAAGGGAAGATAGAGTGAAAAATATTCTTATATCTTTAAAAGATATTGGCATAAATATAGATTATAATGAGATTAAAGAAGCTGCTCTTCAAGGTACCATCGGTCGTCCCCACGTTGCTAGAATTCTTGTGGAAAAGGGTTATGCAGTAGATGAAAATGAAGCTTTTTTAGAGTATTTAAAACCTTTTAAGCCCGGGTATGTACCAAAGAAAAAGGTGACGCCAAAAAAAGCAATTGATCTGATCAAGGAAAGCGGTGGAATACCTTTTTGGGCACATCCGGATTATTCCGGTGTAGATCCTTGTGAATACTTAGATTGTTTCATGGAGTGGGGTATAAAAGGTATAGAAGTAGCCCATCCAAGCCAGCCAAATAGTAAAAGGAAAAACTACTGGCTTGAAAAGGCACAGGAAAATGGACTATTGGTAAGTGGAGGTACGGATTTTCATGGCTATGAGGAACCACCAATTGAAATAGGGGATATATACGTCCCTTACTCTTATTTACAAGAAATTAAAAGTTATAAGCAAGGTATATAATAGTAAGAAAATAAGCTTTAATTTTATTGCTGCAGTATATTCCGATACTAAAAAGTTTTTATTAATACAT
>CAZCIZ010000087.1:0-8366 GCA_964498995.1 uncultured Clostridia bacterium
ATTTACGATTAAACTTCGTGTACCCGATCCGTAGATGTATTAATAAAAACTTTTTTGTATCGGAATATACTGCAGCAGTGAAATTAAAGTTTATTTTCTTACTAAGAAAGTGAAGAATTCTATGAGTGGTTTCCTTCACTTTCTTTTTTGTGTTAAAAAAGAAAGCATAAGCCTTTGAAAACTTGTAAGCTTATGCTTTAATTCAAAATAATATTTTCAATTAATAAAATTGGTGCGGAAGGCGGGACTCGAACCCGCATGCCTGTTAGGCACAGCCCCCTCAAGACTGCGTGTCTGCCTGTTCCACCACTTCCGCAGATTACTTATTTACCTTTTAGCAATATAGATTATAACTACAATTGAATCATATGTCAATTTTATTTAATTTCTTTATTTCATTCTTATTTCATTCTTATTACATTCTTATTACATCTTCTGTATGCATATTGATTCCATAACTATATTATTTAATCAACGGCTATCAACGGCTTTCAATAAGCCTATTCCAAACTTTTTTTACCTGCTTTCTCGTATCTTCAGTACAACCGGTATTATCTATCACCATATCAGCTCTTTTAGCTTTCTCATCCAAAGCCATTTGCGCCTTAATTCTTTCTATAGCTTTTTCTCTATCCAGACCATCTCTTTTCATCAATCTTTCCAACTGAGTTTCTTCATCAATCCAAACCACCAAAACATAGTCAAATAAAGAATCCATATCAACCTCAAACAATAAGGGGAGATCGACAATAACTATGGAAGCAGGGTCAACTTCTTTATATTCATTTGCCTGCCTTTTTATTTCGGTGATTATGTAAGGATGAAGTATGGATTCTAGCTTTTTTTTCTTTTCACGTGAAGCAAACACAATATTACCTAGTTTCTCTCGATCCAAAGTGTTTTCGGCTGTCATAACTTCATCCCCAAATTCTTCCCAAATCTCAAACAGGATAGTCGAACCTGGAGAGGTGAACTTTTTGGCGATCATATCGGCATCAATTATCTTTGCCCCCAAACCAGAAAGGATTGTAGCGACCAAAGATTTCCCAGATGCTATTCCACCGGTCAAACCAATATTCATATAAATCAAGCCTCGATTCTTTCAAGTTTTTGATACCTAATTATCATACGAAATTAATCATACCTAAAATTATCAAAATACTTCCTGGTAAAAAAACCATTAATTTACTAGTAAAGACTGAAGTTAGCTCTTTCCCTATTTTAACCCCCATAGGGATCAACAATAGTTTACAAACACCTACAAAAATTGGAGTCCAAATTGAGTGAAATCCTAGTAAAGAAGCACCAAATCCTGCCGCCATTGCATCCATTGCCAAGGCCATCCCCAGTATCAAAGCCTCTTTACTCGAGATAGTCCCTGAACCGTCAAAGTCAGCCTTAAGGGGCTCCGATAAAACCTCTTGTAATCTGTGACGTGAAGTTGATTTATTCTCTATACTTACAATGTTAATATTTTGTATAATCAACCAGCTACCAAGCCCTATAAGAATAATTCCACCAAATATTTCTGCACTAGTCGGGGTAATTATAGCTGTCAACATAGTACCAATAGACATTGAAATCCAAATCGCTAGCGCAGATGTTACTCCGATAAGGATCAAGGATATAAAGGGAATTTTGATCCTTTTTATTCCATATGCCAGGCCAGCAGCAAATCCATCAATACTTACAGCAAAAGCAAGGATAAGCAAAGAATATATCTCCATCTTTTTCCCCCCATGTTTAACTTAAATCCAAACATTCTAATTTTAATATATGGGAGGAAAAAAAATTAAGTGATTATTCTTTTTGGTTGGGCTGACAATTAGGACAAAAGAAGGTACTGCGCCCTGCCAATTTAATTTTTTTAATGCTTGCCCCACAATCAATACATGATTCACCTACTTTTTGATATACATTAAGCTTATCCTGGAAATTACCGCTTTTTCCATCAACGTCAACGTAATCGCTAAAGCTAGTGCCGCTGAATTTTATTCCTTCATTTAAGACCATTTTTATCGAAAAGATTAGAGCAGTAATCTCCTCTTGAGCAAGTTCTTTTGAACTTTTAGACGGATTGACTTTGGCTCTAAACAAAGCCTCGTCAGCGTAGATGTTTCCTAAGCCTGCAATGGCCTTTTGATCCAAAAGTAGATTTTTTACTGGACGTCTAGAGTTTACTAATATATTTTTAAAATAATTAAAGTTAAACTCCCTTGACAGTGGTTCCGGACCTAGCTCAGACAAGCTTTTCCAATGTTCTAGTTCCTTTTTATCCAGAAAAGCCATGGTAGCAAATTTTCTTTTGTCCAAAAAATCCATGTTTACATTTCCTGACAATTTAAATCTTGCTCTCAAATACTTATCCTTTTTGACTTGTGACTTTATTACCAGTTGGCCCGTCATTCTCAAGTGTAAGATCAGACACTTGTCTTCAGATAAATTCAAAATCAAGTATTTACCTCTTCGATCTATGGTTTCTATCATCCTGCCAATGAGTTCTCTTTCCAACTCCTCCTTGGTAGGGTGTTGGATCATATTTTCATTAAAAACTTCTACGGAAAGTATTCTTTTTCCTTTTGTTTTTTCTTCCAAACTCTTTTTGATTATTTCTACTTCTGGTAGTTCAGGCATACAACCACCTCATATCCATTTCTTAATAATATTAGTTCTTAACAGCAAAGATTGTTGATAATTGTAAATACAATTTGTAAGTTTTGCTTTATATCTTATAGTCATTCATTTCATACCAGTTTTTACCTCTTTTTATGTCTGCTACCAAAGGTACTTTTAGTTCAATAACTTGTTCCATGATATCTTTAACCATTCTGGCCACTTCATCAAAAACATCCTGCTTAACTTCAAGGACAAGTTCGTCATGAACCTGGAGAAGTAATTTTGCTTGATCCAAGTATCTTTCCTTGGCCAGTCTATTTTCTACTTCCACCATTGCCTTCTTAATAATATCTGCTGCAGTACCCTGGATGGGCGTGTTCATTGCAGTCCTTTCGGCAGCAGTTCTCCTGTTGAAGTTTTCATGTCTAATATCAGGCAGTTTTCTTTTTCGATGATATAGGGTTTCAACATAGCCCTGTTCCTTAGCCTTTTTGATTACATCATCAGTATATTCCTTCACCCCGGGGAACCGATTAAAATAACTGTCTATATAGATTTTAGCTTGTTTTCTGGTAATATCCAACTGGGTCGACAATCCATAATCGCTGATGCCATAGACAATCCCAAAATTAACAGCCTTGGCATGGGAGCGCATTTGACCATCTACTTCATCTAGCGAGACATCAAATATCAATGCAGCAGTCTGGGTATGGAAGTCTTCACCCTTTTCAAAGGCTTCAATCAATCTTTTATCACCGGAAACATGGGCTAAAATTCTTAGTTCAATTTGAGAATAATCACAGGCTAGAAAGTCAAAGCTGGTATCCCTGGTAACAAAAGCCTTTCTGATTTTCCTACCTTCTTCAAGCCTGATAGGTATATTCTGTAAGTTAGGCTCAGTGCTGCTTAATCTGCCGGTCACAGTAATGGTTTGATTAAATGTAGTATGGATTTTACCTATCTTTTCTGAAGGAATCAGTTCCTTTAAACCTACCAGGTATGTAGTCTTTAATTTGTATATCTGCCTGTAATCAAGGATAAGACGACAAATCTTGTGCTCCTTAGCCAGGGTTTCTAATACTTGGGCACTGGTAGAATACCCTGTTTTGGTCTTTTTTATCACCGGCAGATTCAATTTTTCAAATAATATCTTTCCTAACTGCTTGGGAGAGTTCAGGTTGAATTCTTCACCAGCAAGCTGGTAAATTTCATATTTTAATTTTTCTATATTAGTATCTATCTCCCTTTCCATCTTTTCCAGTTCATTTCTGTCAACTGTTATCCCCCTGTGTTCCATCCTGGCAAGGACAAAACTCAGTGGGTGCTCTATTTCCTCATACAAAAGCCACTGTTCTTCTTCTTTTAATTTGTCTAGCAATACACTTTCTAGCTCTAGTTGGGCCAAGGCCCACTCACATACACCTTCATAACCCTCGTTGTTATTCTTTATATTCTTATCTAGATACAACAGGGCAAGATCCCTTGGAGTATGAGGAGCACCGGTAGGATCTAGTAAATAGCCGCCTATTTCTATATCCGTTATATTAACACCAAAGCTAGACAAATCTTTTCCTGCTTCATTGTAAAATAAATGCCACAAATCCTTGATTCTGTGAGCAACCAATCTATCTGGAAAGTTTGGGATAATCGCATTTTTTATGAAATCCGATATATTATCTTGAGGAATAAAAAAACAATTTACAGCACCAAAGTCTTTTTCCTTTTCATCGCCCTCACCATCGGGATCGGGAATAGCCACTGCCAGGCCAAACTCACCTGGATCTATTGACTTTTGCTCCGGGGCATCCTTTTCAGAATAATAATAAATCGCCGCTTTATTTGATTTCGATAAAAGGGACAAAATCTCCTTTGTTCTTTTCTCAGATTCATCCTTTGTTATATAAAAATAATTGGCTTCGAATGTTTTAGTCGAGCTTGGATATATAGCATCATTACTATTTTTTAGTGTATCATCAAAAATATCTTCTCTAGATATCTTTTTAGAAATCCTCTCCAATATACTTTTCATTTCCCATTCCTTGAGGAGGGTTAAAGCCTCCTTACTGCTGAAATCAAATTTATTTAACTCATCCCAGTCCATTTCAACTGGAACCTGACTGTGTATCCTGGCAAGTTCCTTGCTCAAAATAGCCTTATCATGATTTTCTACTATGCGCGATGCTGCTTTTTTCGCCGATATTTTATCAATATTGTTGATTATCTCATCCAGATTATCAAATTCTTTTAATAATTTAGTAGCTGTTTTTTCCCCAATTCCTGGTACCCCGGGTATATTATCGCTTTTATCACCCATTAAGGCCTTCAAATCCAAAAACTTTTCCACCTCAAGGTCGTAAACTTCCTTCACTTTTTCCCTGTCGTACAGTTCAAATTCACTGATCCCCTTCCTGGTTAAGAAAAGCTTAGTCGATTCGTTTGTCAATAGCTGTATCAAGTCCTTGTCTCCACTTATTATGGTAATCTCTTTATCTCCTTTTTTATCAGCTTTTTCTGAAAAGGCCCCGATCAAATCATCAGCTTCATAGCCCTCTTTTTCATAAAAAAAGACCCCCATAGCATGCAAAAGTTCCTTCAATAGGGGAATCTGTCCCTTAAGCTCCTCAGGGGTTTTCTCTCTATGACCTTTGTAATCCGGGTATTTTTCGTGCCTAAAAGTAGGAGCAGCCTTGTCAAAGACAACAGCTAAATATTCAGGGTTCTCATCTTCGATAGTTTTTATAAGCATGGAGACAAAACCATAAACGGCATTTGTGAAAAAGCCCTGCTTTGTTTTTAACAAAGGCAGGGCATAAAAGGCTCTATTCATCAAACTATTACCATCAATGATTATAAACTTCTCTTTATCTTCTTCACTTTTCACTTTTGGTCCTCCTAGTTATCCCATTGTCTTATTTTAATTTAACATCTATTTGGTATTTTAAGATTATTCTTATTCTTTACCCCTTAACTTAAGAAGTACTACTGCTACAGCTGCAACAGGTATATACATCCCATTAAAGATGAAATATGGTGAGCTCTCACCAACCAAGGAAACAAGTGAAAAACCGCTTTCTTCTTCATCTTCTTGATACCTTCCTGCGTCATTTGTCAATTCTTTTGAGGATGAACTCTTAACTTCTTCTTCACTGCCTACATCTCTGACTTGAACATTTGGCCCTGCCAGCCTCATATCTACTTGTAGGTTAATATCATTTTCGCTTTCGTCAGCAGCCATGAATCCATCATTAAAAGTCCAGATCAAACCATTTCCTAGAACAAAGAAGAATATGACTGCTGCAATGGCAGCTTTCTTCAGATATTCAGAGGTTCTCAGTGCTTTTTCTTCTGTATTATTATCTGGCTCCTCTACACCAGTTGTTATACGCTCCATAACTTGAGCTGAAAAATCCTCAGGAGGACTTTTTTGGTCTAGGGATCCTACCAGGTCACTTACTTCTTTTAATGCATTGTATTCTTCCCTACATTCGGCACAATTACTCATATGCCTTTTGATTTGTTTTTCGTCTAAAGCCGACAGACGACCATCCATCATTAACGATAGGTTATCTAGTACTTTATTGCAGTCCATATTCACACCTCCTTATTCTTTAGATGTGTATTTGTTGGAAAAAGTTCCGCATTATGGCTCAAAATTTCTTTAAGATTTTTTCTCGCTCTGTTCAGTCTTGATTTGACAGTACCGATAGAAATTTCCAAAACCTCAGAAATCTCTTCATAGCTAAGCTCTTCCATTTCACGCAAAATGATTATGATTCTTTGCTCCTTTGGAAGTTCTCCGATGCCTTTATGTACCAGCTGTCGTAGATCATTTTTTTCCGCTATCACTTCCGGGTTGTATTTTTGATCAGGCAAGCTAAAATACATTTCCCCCTCTTCCGTCTCCTGGGGTTTATCCAAGGATAGCGGCGATTTCTTTTGCTTTCTCATCTCGTCAAGACAAACATTAGCCGTAACCCTGTACAACCAGGTTGAAAAGGCTGACTTACCTTTAAACTTATCTATAGAATTATAAACTTTTAGAAAAGCCTCTTGGGCCAAGTCATTTGCATCATCATAATTCCCTGAATATCTATAACAAAGAGAGTAAACCTTCTTTTCGTATTTTTTGATGAGCTCTTCAAAGGCTTCCAATTGACCTTTTTGGCAGCCCTTGACAAGCATTTCATCTCCCATATAGGTCATAAAACTAACCCCTCTTCCCTATGATTCAAATACAATTTTCTAGTATAATCTTATCACAACCTAATTCACTTTAAAATATAATTAACGAAATGTAAAAAATTAATAATTTATAAGAAAATAACCTTTGGTTTCACTTCTGCAGTATATTCCAATAGTAGCCTGCTTTTATTGATACATCTAAAACTCATCAGGTTTGCAAAAACTCTATTAGTAAACACTTGGATTTTATTTATATTTTTAATATTATTATGTAGAAAAAACCAGCTCTATAAGCTATAATACAAAAAACGGGTTGTTTAAATATGATAACATATTGAGAAAAGCTAGGGGTGATCTTTTTGTTGGAAATTTTACGAGGACCTATAATCAAATCCTGGGAAAGAGCTTATTTTGTTGGATTGTTGATCCTATTTGCCATTATCTTTCACTTTTTAGATGATTTTTTTGCCGTTTTTATCTTTATTTCAGGTACTGCGTTGTATCATTGGGGGAAGCCAGTCCTTGAACGTCACAAAAAAGTAAAAGAACTGGCACCAGCCCAGGAAGACTTGCCGCTAAAAGTTCAACTCATCCCGAAAACCGCATGGGATCAGACCTTCAAGCAACAAATTTCTGATAAAGAATGGGAGCTGATCACCGAATACTTGAGAGAAAAAAATAATCATAGGTGCCAAACATGCAATAAGAATTGCAAAAAAGAACCTGAGTATCTAGAAGCTCACGAAAAATGGAGCTTTGATAAAGATAACAGAAAACAAATCCTAGAAGACATAATGTGTGTATGTAAAAAATGTCACCACGTAATTCACTGGGGCAAATCATGTATAGCTTTTGATAACACATATCTAAAAGAGCTAAAGGATCACTTCTATTGGGTCAATTACCCCGTCATAGCTCCTAGAAATGCCTTTAACAAACAAGTAGTAAATGCAAAAAATAACTTTGATAAATTGAGTTTATACAACTTTGAGCTGAGCGCAGACAAAGGATACAAGATTCTTGCCGATGCTAAGGAAACAAAAGGAGACAAAGAAGGAAACAAAGAATAATAAATATTTTACCCGGTTGATTACTAGATCTACTTTTGTTATAATCTATTATGCATTAGGCAATATCAAGCTAAAATAGTGCAATTAAAAAGATGTGCCGAAGTGGCGGAATTGGCAGACGCGCGCGACTCAAAATCGCGTACCTACGGGTGTGTGGGTTCAAATCCCACCTTCGGCACCATTACCATTATACTGTTATTTAAAATATAATATACATTTACGACATAAAATAACCAGCCTATATAAAGTTAACCTTTAAAAGCTGGTTAAATTATTTTGTTTATATTTTATACTATTGAGCTACTCCCTTATTCGTCCGTTAATCTCTCCTTGGTCTTGATGTTTTATTTCCCTTAAACGTCTTACTTATATAACAAGGACTCAAGTGAACTATCCAGATTTTTTTATTATACTCCTCCAAGTTAAGCTTCTTTAACTGGGAGTTTAGCTTTTCTTTCTCTTATAAAGGTTCTTCTTGTTTAATTCTACGTGACGCAA
>CAZCIZ010000088.1:0-8278 GCA_964498995.1 uncultured Clostridia bacterium
ACTGCAGCAGTGAAATAAATCAGTTATTTTCATTACTGGTTGTGGTGTGAAAACCTAAACCATGGGAAGTTAGCAAATAATTAAATCAAACAGGGAGGAAATGTATGTCTTTAGTTACCGTAAAAGAACTCATGGATCAAGCAGAAACTGGGAATTATGCGGTGGGTGCCTTTAATGTAAATAACATGGAGATAATTCAGGCCCTGGTAGAATCTGCCGAGGAATTGTCATCACCATTGATACTTCAAGCAAGCCAGGGAGCGATAAAATATGCAGGGATTGATTACATAGTGAGTCTGGTAGAGACTTCAGCCAGGCTGGCAAGGATCCCCATCGCCCTTCACTTGGATCACGGAACTAGCTTTGAACAGAACATGATGTGTATCAGGAAGGGCTTTAGTTCGGTTATGTATGACGGATCAGAAGAGTCCCTAGAAGAGAATATCAAAAAAACCCAAGAAGTGGTAAGAATTGCCCATGCAGTTGGAGTGTCTGTAGAAGGAGAACTGGGCAGGATCGCGGGTACTGAAGATAATATAAATGTTGAAGAAGAGGATGCTTTTTTGACAGATCCTGAGGAAGCCGAGACCTTTGTAAATGAAACAGGTGTCGATGCTCTCGCAGTGGCAATCGGGACTGCTCATGGACCATATAAAGGTAAAGAACCCAGGCTAGATTTCGAAAGATTAGCGAAGATCAGGGAACTCACCGGTGCTCCAGTAGTATTACACGGGGCTTCAGGAGTCCCTGAAGAATCAATCAAAAAAGCTATTCAGGGTGGGGTCCGCAAGATCAATATCGATACCAACATCAGGGAAGCTTTCACAAGGGGTGTAAAAGGTCTTCTTGAAGAAAAACCTGAAGAATATGACCCCAGAAAGATTCTAGGCCCGGCCAAGGAGGAGATGAAACAGGTAATAAAGGAGAAGATCAAGCTTTTTGGCAGTCATGGGCAGGTATAGATAAGAATCAGGAACCATGAGGATAAATACCAATTAATTTTTAACCTGGAGGTGTTTATTTTGCGCCTTTTCATTGACACGGCAAGTATTGAGGAAATAAAAGAGATCAACCAATGGGGAGTCATCGAAGGAGTTACAACCAACCCATCTTTAGTCTCCAAGGAAAGCTTAAGCTTACATGAAGTTGTAAAAGAGATCACATCCATTATTGATGGCCCTGTAAGTGCTGAAGTTATTTCCACGGATTATGAGAATATGATAAAAGAGGCAAGAGAACTATATAATCTGGCATCAAATGTAGTAATCAAGGTGCCCATGACCCAGGACGGTCTAAAAGCCACATCCACTTTGAAACAAGAAGGAATCCCTACCAATGTCACCTTGGTTTTTTCGGTGAACCAGGCTTTGCTTGCGGCAAACGCGGGAGCAACATATGCTAGTCCTTTTGTAGGACGCCTTGATGATATCGGTGTAGATGGAATGAAGATAGTAGGGGATATTGTTGAAGCTTTTGATTTTTACGGAATTGAAACTGAAGTTATAGCTGCAAGTATTAGGCATCCCAGGCATGTGGAAGAAGCCCTCAAGGCAAAATCCCATGTAGCTACAGTTCCCTCAGATGTATTGAGGAAGATGACAGCACATCCACTAACGGACATTGGAATAGATAAATTCTTACAGGATTGGGGAGTAAAATGATATGAACAGAACACTGGCCCTAGAGCTGGTCAGGGTAACAGAAGAGGCATCCATTGCAGCTGCGAGCTATACTGGTAAAGGAGATAAAAAAGGAGCGGATAGAGCAGCCGTAGATGCAATGAGGAAAGCATTTAAAGATATAGAAATAGATGGTAGGGTAGTGATAGGAGAAGGAGATAAAGACGATGCCCCGGAACTTTACGTAGGTGAAGAGCTCGGGGTTGGAGGAGTGCCCGTAGATATTGCTGTTGACCCTGTGGAAGGGACAAATATGGTGGCTAAAGCTCAGCCGAATGCACTTTCCGTGGTTGCTATAGGCCCCCGGGGAGGACTTTTGCAGGCCCCTGACATTTACATGGAAAAGATTGCCACAGGAAGAGAAGCCAAGGGTAAAATAAATTTAGATGCCCCGGTCAAAGATAATCTTGAAGCTGTTGCCCGGGCAAAAAATAAAAAAATAACAGAAATGGTAGCGATTGTTCTTGACAGACCAAGACATGAGGATATAATTAAGGAAGTAAGGGATGCAGGGGCTAGGATAAAGCTTATCGATGATGGGGATGTTTGCGCGGCTATATCTACTGCAGTACCTCAATCTAATGTAGATATATTGTTTGGTGTGGGAGGTGCCCCTGAAGGAGTACTCGCTGCTGTGGCTTTAATGTGTATGGATGGTGAAATGCAAGGTAGAATACAACCCAAGGATGAGAACCAGGAGAAAAAAGCCCAGGATATGGGGATAGAAAAAGGAAAGCTTTTGAACTTGGATGAACTGGTTGTCGGAGAAGATGCCATGTTTGCCGCTACCGGTATAACTAATGGAGACCTCTTGCAGGGGACTGAATTTTACCAGGATAGAGACATCTCTGCTACTGCCAAGACTCATTCCCTCGTTATGAGGAAGAAAACAGGCACCGTGAGGTATATAAGTGCCCTGCACAACCTAGATAAAAAACCTCATTAAAATGTCTAGTATTAGTTTAAGTTAACCTCGCCTGAGTTTAGTAAACTTCACCAGCTAAACTTCATTTTTCTTCTAAAGCGGTTTAAACTTATATAAAATCCAAATCAAGATATTTTTAACATATAATTTATCAAGTTTAAGTTTAAGTTTAACATTTTACT
Source organism: uncultured Clostridia bacterium (assembly GCA_964498995.1). Taxonomy (GTDB): domain Bacteria; phylum Bacillota; class Natranaerobiia; order Natranaerobiales; family Natranaerofabaceae; genus Natranaerofaba. Next base: position 2,787 of record CAZCIZ010000088.1, read on the forward strand.
GATAATACCGTTGTTGACAATCCTTATGTTGACTTATTTCAGTCTTGCTTGGGTCAACTTTTGACGGGATGGAAAAAATATCAATTCAAGCTAACAACTTACAATAACTTGTCTTGTTACAATGATTTGTCTTGCTTAATTCTGTTCGAATTTTTGATAAAATATAATGAAGGGAGGTGCAACCTGGTTCTAAGCTTTAAGACGGTTAGCAGCCAGGTATAAACAACTATGGAAATGAAACAATTGGAGCAAAAGACGATAACTGAACTACAGAAACTGGCGGGAGAACAGGATATAAAGAACTACTCAAAATTGAAAAAAGGTGAACTGATTTTTAAATTAGTGGAAAAAGATATTGAAAAGGAAGGGTATCAGTTTGCTAACGGTGTCCTGGAAATAATGCCTGATGGGTACGGCTTTTTGAGGCAGGAGGATTTTTTTTCCAGCGGGGATGACATCTATATTTCGGCTTCTCAGATCAGGAGGTTTGGACTTAGGACGGGAGATTTAGTGGCCGGTAAGGTTAGACCTCCCAAAGATTCAGAAAGGTATAAAGCATTACTTCATGTTTTTTCGGTAAACTCAAGGCCTCCTGAAGAAGCTTCTAGTAGGGAATCCTTTTCTACCCTTACACCTATTCACCCTGAGGAACGAATCAAACTAGAAGTTAGCCAGAATCTATATCCCCCCAGGATAATAGACCTTTTTGCTCCTATCGGCAAGGGGCAAAGGGGTATGATCGTCAGCCCTCCTAAGGCAGGAAAAACTATTCTATTGAAACAATTGGCCAATTGTATTGCCCAAAATCACCCCGAGGTGGAAATAATTATATTGTTGATTGATGAAAGGCCCGAGGAAGTGACTGATATTGAAAGGGCTGTAGAAGGTCAGGTACTAAGCTCTACCTTTGATAATTACCCTGAAAACCACATTAAATTGTCAGAACTTGTCTTGGAGCGGGCTCAGAGGATGGTAGAGCACAAGAAGGACGTGGTTATCCTATTGGATTCCATGACAAGGCTTGCCAGGGCATATAACCTGGTTATTCCCCCCAGCGGGAGGACCCTATCAGGAGGTATAGACCCTGCGGCTTTATATAAACCCAAAAAGTTTTTCGGAGCAGCCAGAAATATAGAGGAAGGTGGCAGTCTAACCATCTTATCAACTGCCCTGGTTGAAACGGGAAGTAAAATGGATGATGTTATCTATGAGGAGTTTAAAGGAACAGGTAACATGGAGCTTCATTTGAGCAGAAAACTTGCTGATAGGAGAATCTTCCCTGCTATTGATATAATGAAATCCGGAACTAGGAGAGAGGAACTTCTCGTTGACGGTAATAATTTGGAACTGCTTTGGAGCTTGAGAAAAGCAATGAATGATACTTCTCCTGAGAATTTTGTAGAAACTATTATGGAAAAACTAAAAATGACTGAGAGCAATGAGATGTTCTTGAAAAAAATGCACAGTTTCTAATACTACAGCGAAAATTATAATACTTATAAATATAATTTGTAAATTTTGCTATAATCCTTGCCACATACCAACGCTCACCAAGATTTGCGGGAAGCGTCCAAATCAAAAGTTCGCTTATGGTAGGTGGCAAGCAATTAAAGAAGTAATTCCAAAATGATAGTAGATAAATTTTACAGTTTTCGCTGTAGTGCTAAAAAGTGGTCACTAAATTGAAATTGCTTTAAAATTGCTGCTATTGCGATTTAGCTTAACTTATGGTATGATTAGCTTTGCAACTTATGAAGGAGAGGTGAAATGTCAGATGAAAAAGAGCATTCAGCCTGAATATGAAGTCACCACTATTAAGTGTGCTTGTGGTGCATCAATTGAAGCCGGCTCCACCAAGCAAGATTTGAGAGTGGAGATATGTTCAAGCTGCCACCCATTTTTCACTGGGAAGCAAAAATTTGTTGATAGTGGTGGTCGAGTTGAGAAATTTAAGAGAAAGTATGGACTTGAATAATTTATCAGTCATTTACTTGCAATTTAGCTGTGGACTAATCAATGGCAGGGCCGCCAATGCTCTGCTATTTTTGTAGGAGGTATTTTAATGGGCAAGGAACCTATTGGAGGACAGGCGGTTATCGAAGGGGTTATGATGAGGGATAAGGGCAAAGTTTGTGTTGCGGTTAGGAAACCTGATGAAAATATTTCTTTGAAGTTGGAAGAGATCAGCTCTTTGAGTAATAGGTTTCCTATCTTAAAGCTGCCTTTATTGAGGGGAATAGTTGCTTTTTTCGAATCCCTTGTCCTGGGAGTAAGGACGTTGACGTATTCTGCCAATGAGGCTTTAGAAGAGGAAGAAGAGGAACTTACCAATTTTCAGTTGTTTTTGACCATAGCCTTTGCTCTGACCATGGGGGTAGGACTTTTTTTCTTTTTACCTACCTTTTTGATGGGCTTTGTCGGTGACTCCATAGGGGTTCCTTTGTATATAAACTTTGGTGAAGGTGTATTAAGGGTTGGGATATTTTTAAGCTATGTAATGGTTATATCTCGACTTAATGATATCCAGCGGGTATTCCAATATCATGGAGCAGAACATAAAGTTGTTCACTGTTATGAAGCTAATAAACGATTGACCCCGGAAAATGCAAAAGAATTTAGCCCTCTTCACCCCAGGTGTGGAACTAGTTTTTTGCTTATAGTGATGATGGTCAGCATTATCTTATTTTCCTTTTTTGGCTGGCCCAACCTCCTGGCAAGATTCGGGATAAGGCTGCTGATACTTCCCCTGGTTGCTGGGATATCTTATGAAGTCATCAGGTTTGCCGGAAGGAAAAACAATATTATCAGCAGGATGATTTCCTACCCAGGTTTGATACTACAGCGATTTACCACCAGGGAACCCGATAAATCCCAGTTAGAAGTTGCTATTAAAGCCCTGGAGAAAATAGAGGAAGATAAAGTAAACTCCAATAACTCATAAATTTTGTGGGGTGTAATAATGTTTGATAAACTTGAAGGATTAGAGAATAGATATAAAGAGTTGGAAAATTTGATGTCAGACCCTGAAATCATCAATGATCAAGCTAAATTTAGAGAATATTCCAAGGAGTATTCTTCTCTAAAAGAGATTGTAGAAAAATATGGGGAGTACAAACAGGTAGAAAGCGACCTAGAAGATGCCAGGGAACTTTTAGAAGAAGAAAGTGATGAAGAGATGAGGAACTCTTTTAAAGAGGAAGTAGAGGAACTGGAGGCGAAAAAACAATCCCTTGAAGAAGAAATAAAGGTATTACTCGTTCCCAAGGATCCAAATGATGACAAGAATGTATTTGTTGAAATTAGAGCCGGAACTGGGGGCGATGAAGCTGGTTTGTTCGCTGGGGACCTATTTAGGATGTACTCAAAATATGCCGAACTTCAGAACTGGAAGGTTGAAATAGTGGATTCCCACCAGACGGATATTAAGGGTTTTAAAGAGGTCATCTTTTTCGTAAAGGGCAAAGGCGCCTATTCCAAACTCAAATATGAGAGCGGTGTTCATAGGGTTCAGAGGATACCCACCACTGAATCAGGGGGTAGAATCCATACCTCAACGGCAACTGTGGCCGTCTTACCAGAGGCTGAAGAAGTGGATGTGGAAGTAGACAAAAATGATCTCAGGATAGATACTTTTTGTTCCACGGGCCCTGGAGGTCAAAGCGTTAACACTACCCAATCCGCGGTCAGAATAACCCATGACCCTACCGGAATAGTTGTGAGCTGTCAAGATGAAAAATCTCAGCATAAAAACAAGGCTAAGGCTATGAGAGTTTTGATGGCAAGGATTCTTGATAAGTATCAACAGGAAAAAAAGGAAGAAGAAGAGGAAGCCAGAAAGACCCAGGTGGGTAGTGGGGACAGGAGTGAGAGAATTAGAACTTATAACTTTCCCCAGGGAAGAGTTACAGATCACCGGATAAACCTTACCCTTCATAAGCTGGAAATTATTCTCGAAGGAGAGTTAGATGAGCTAATAGAAAACTTGATTATGTATGAAAAGTCGGAACTGCTGCAGAAAGTTGAGTGATGTATATATGAAAGATATAGATTGTTTTAGTGTTGATAAGGCCCGAAAATGGGCCTATATTTATTTTGCCGCAGAAAATAATAGAGAAAAAAGTAGCTTAAACCGGAACAGAAAAGATATAATTTTTGAGATCGACTGTATTATGGCTCATGTCCTCGGTTGGGATAGGGCTAGATTGTATGCTCATTTTGATGAACCTTTAGCTCTACCCCAGGTACATGAATTCAAAAAAATGGTTGAGAAACGCAAGGAAGGGATCCCCCTTGCATACCTTACCGGGGTAAAAGAATTTATGGGTTTGGAGTTTGCAGTTGATGAAAACGTCTTGATCCCTCGGCCGGAGACAGAACATCTCGTTGAGGAAGGGATTAAAGCTATTGATGAGTTAAAACAGGAAGGTTTTTCGAAACTACATGTCATGGAACCTTTCACAGGTAGTGGGGCGGTCTCTTTGGCCCTGACTGCGCACATTAAGGAAAACCAGAGTCTAAAAATATACGCAGGAGACATTTCTCCTGCAGCTTTGAATATTGCCCGCAAAAATCGGGAAAAACTTCAAGTAAGTGAAGAAAAAGTGACCTTTTTGGAAGGAGATACCTTCTCCCCCTTTCCCCGGGGAAAAAATTTTAATCTCATTCTCGCTAATCCTCCGTACATTCCCTCTAAAGAACAAGGGGAGCTCTCTGAGGAAGTCAGAACGGAGCCTTTAATTGCCCTTGATGGCGGTGAAGATGGCCTGGACTATTATAGGAAAATAAAAAGAGATTATAAGGACTATCTTCATCCAGAAGGGGTGATGCTTTTGGAAATTGGCAGTGACCAATGCTGCCCTGTGAGGGAGTTATTTTCAGAACCTGGGATTAGAACCCAACTGATTAAAGACCTGGCTGGTCGCCCCAGGTTAATAAGGATTTATTGAATTAACCGCTAAATGTTTTTCCCCGTAGATGTCATGGTGAATTTGCCGTGTTTTACCCCTTTTACTGTGGTAAGCTTTTCTACCATATCTTGAGCTTTTTTTGCCTGCCCTTTTACCACCAAGACTTCAAGGCAGTTGTCATGATCTAGGTGGATGTGCATTGTCGATAATATCAAATCATGATAATCATGTTGAATTGACACAAGGTTATTAGACAATCCTTTTACATGATGATCGTAGACCAGGGTGATGGTCCCGGCTACTTCTTCTTCACCATCCTTCCATTCCTTCTCGATAAGGTGGTCCCGAATTAAATCCCTGATTGCTTCACTTCTATTAGGATATCCCTTCCTCTTTATTACAGCGTCAAACCTGGTGAGCAAGTTTTCTGGAATCGAGATTCCGAATCTGGTTAACTTAGCCATAGTAAATTCTCTCCTTATTATATGTATACTCCCAATTTCTTACTAACTTCCCATGTTTTGACTTTTAGACCACAACCAGTAATGAAAATAACTGATTTATTTTACCGCAGCAGTATATGGA
>CAZCIZ010000089.1:0-7980 GCA_964498995.1 uncultured Clostridia bacterium
AATAAATCAGTTATTTTCATTACTGGTTGTGGTGTGAAAACCCAAAACATGAAAATTTATAGGTTAATATTAAAGGTAATGGAGGGTGATCGGTTAATGGTTGAGTTTGCATCCAAAAAAATGAATTCTGTGCTTTTGGATCCCAGGGAAGGATTTAAAGAAACCACTGTTAAACCAGAGTTTCGTTTTGATCCTCTCACAGGGGAAACCAGGCGGCTCGGGCATTTTGGTATGATAAAACCTCAGAAGCCAGATCTTGAATCCCTTGATGGGCCTGAAATCAGAAAACGCTGTCCATTTTGCCCGGATAATATCGATAAAATGACTCCGAGGTATCCTGCTGATGTTTTAGAAGCTGGTTTTTTACAAAAAGGTGAAGCCAGGTTGGTGCCCAATATTGCTCCTTATGATCTTTACAGTGGATTATGTATAATATCAGAAAAACATCTCTTAAAGTTGGAAGATATGTCTGAAAAAATTTTAAAAGATTCTTTCGAACTTAGTTTTTCCTTTTACAATAATCTTAGTCAAAAAGAACCGGAGACAGCTTTTTGGTTTCTTGGCTGGAATTATATGCCTCCCTCGGGTGGTGGATTGATACACCCACATCAACAAGTTGTTGCTTCAACAGAGCCGGGTAACTTTCACAGAAAACTATTAGTAGAAAGTAAAAAGTATAAGCGTGAACATGGTAAAGAGTTTTGGGACGAACTATGCCAAAAAGAGAAAGAAATAGGGGAAAGGTTTATCAAAGAAGGCAAAAATGTTAACTGGATAGTATCTTTTGCTCCACTAGGTGTTGTAGGTGAATATATAGCTCTCTTCCCTGGTAGAAAAACTTTGGATGAACTAGATGATGAGTCTATAAATGAATTTGTCAGTGATTTGAGGAATTTATTTAACTATTTTATTTCTGAGGATATATACAGCTTTAATTTTGGCTTGTATTTTGCGCCACAAAAAGAGGTTAAAGAGGGACTTGATGGAGAAGGGTTTACATTGCAAGCAAGGATAATCCCCAGGGTATTTTTGAATTTAGATGTCAGGCCCCCGGATGCAAATGTTCTTCAGATGCTTATGCAGGAGCCTTTTAGTGTAGTGTATCCAGAAGAATTATGCAAAGGAGTCAAACCTTATCTTGATAGGTAAAAGTAATAAATTAAGCATAAGTAATAATAACTTAGTATTGGAGGCTTTTGACATGAAGGTGACAGCTTTTAATGGCAGTCCAAGGAAAAATAGCAACACAAGTGTTTTGATAAAGCAGGTATTTTTGCCCCTAGAAGCGGCAGGAATAGAATGTGAATTAGTTGATATAGCGGGAGAGATACAAAGAGGTTGTATGGCATGTGGAAAATGTAGGGTGAATTTGGACAAGAAGTGTGCCATAGATGAAGATATAGTAAACGAGTGCATTGAGAAGATGCTTGAGTCTGATGGAATGATAATTGGCTCACCTACTTATTTTGCTACTTTAAACGCCGAAACTAAAGCTTTGATTGATAGGGCGGGTTTTGTTGCCAAGGGGAATGATCATATGTTTAGAAAAAAGGTTGGAGCTGCAGTTGTGTCGGTGAGAAGAGCCGGTGCCATGAATGTGTTTCAAGCAATTAATAATTTTTATCTGATAAATGAAATGATCATTCCAGGCTCCACATATTGGAATATGGGTTTTGGTAAAGGTGAAGGTGAAGTTTTAGAAGATAAAGAAGGTCTTGGGACAATGAATAAGCTTGGAGAAAATATGGCGTGGTTAATCAAACAAATTAAGGATTAATTTGGAGTTAATGTGTGATAAAAGTGAAGATTGATGGCAGGAAAATACCATTTAAAGAAGAATTTAAATAGAGGAACATATAAATAATAATGTGCAATTTATTTAAAGTAGTAAAAAATTAAATTTTATAAAAGGGAGGATTGGAATAATGACAAATCCCAATAACGAATTATATGAAGGGTTTCCTGGAATTCCACCATGTGAATACGGGTGTCCTATAAACCAGGAAGTTAGGGAGTATTTACGCCATATTGCTACAGGTGATTTTGATGAGGCTTTAAAGGCCGTAATGAGAGCAAACCCAGTTTCTTCTATCTGTGGAACGATTTGTGCACATCATTGTGAAGATGAGTGTCGCCGTCAGAATGTCGATGAGCCCTTGTCTATTAGGGGTCTGAAGCGGGCAGCAATAGCATACGGTGAAGCAGAATATCCAAAGCCACAGGTTGACAAGGGTAAAAAGGCTGCTATTATTGGCTCTGGTCCTGCAGGTTTGATAGCTGCTTTTGATCTAACCATGGAAGGATATTCAGTGACTATCTTTGAGCGCAAAGAAAAGTTAGGCGGAGCTCCTAGAAACTTTATTCCTTTATATCGACTTCCAGATGAAACTGTTGATAGGGATATAGAAAATCTTAAAAAGATTGGTGTGGAGTTTAAAACAGGAATTGAGTTTGGCACAGATATCACCATTGAGAGTCTTAAAAAGGATGGCTTTGAAGCAATTATCCTTGCCCTTGGACTAACTGCTAGCAGGGGATTGCCTCTACCAAATGCAGACCATGAGGGTGTAATTCTTGCCCTTGACTTTTTGAAAGATACTAAAAGGGAAAACTATAGAGTTGATGGCAAGGAAGTTATAGTTATCGGCGGCGGGAATGTGGCAATGGATGTTGCTAGGACTGCTGTGAGAAGTGGGGCTAAAAAAGTAAGGCTAGCATGTCTGGAGAGTTATGATGAGATGCCGGCGTTTTCCTGGGAAATAGAAGAGGCAGAGGAGGAAGGAGTAGAATTAAATTGCTCCTGGGGCCCTGATAAAATTGTGGTTGATGGAGATAAAATCAAGGGGCTAGAAGCAAAAGAGTGTACCTGTGTCTTTGATGAATCCGGCAATTTTAATCCTCAGTTTTGTGAAGATACTATAAAAGAGATTTCTGGGGACATGGTGATATTTGCTATTGGTCAGGGGCCGGATTTAGAGGCAGTGAAGAAAGCAGGTATTCCAGTCGACGAAAGAGGCCGTCTTGTATGTGATACTAGTAGTTTTAAAGTACCCGTTGAGGGTGAAGAAGGTGTCTTTGCATGTGGCGAGATTGTTACCGGCCCAACAACAGCAGTAAGGGCCATGTCCAATGCAAGGATAGCAGCCAGGGCAGTGAACTGTTATCTGGAAGGGGAGAGCTTTATTGCTGAAATGGTTGAAGAGGAAGAACCTCTTCCCGAGCTTGCCCAAGAGGTAGGCGAAAATGTGGTTGAAATTCCCCGTAACGAAATACCCATGCTTTCTCCTGAAGAGAGATGTGATAACTTTAAACCTATTGAAAAAGGATATCCTTTGGAAACTGCAGTTTGGGAGGGACGTCGCTGTCTTGGATGTGCAGCTGGAGCGGAAAGAATAGTAGAATATTGTGTTAAATGCTTGACTTGTATGCGCATTTGTCCTTATGATGTTCCGGTGATTGATGAAGAAGGAAATATGATCATAAGAGACTATCAATGCCAGGCCTGCGGTTTATGCCTGACAGTGTGTCCAAATATTGCTATAGAATTTAGAAGTTCATATATTGAAGAGGCTGAAGAAGAAATTGAACCTACTGTGAAAAAGGTTACTTCGGAAAAACAGGATGACCAACCTGCAATTTTGGTTTATTCATGTGCTTATGGAGCTTATGCACTGCCAGAGTTTAAAGAAAAGTATATGAAAGAGAAACCAGCAAATATCGGGGTAGTGAGATTTCCGTGTATATCCAAGGTCGATTCAACTCATATCCTACAGGGACTTCAGGATGGGGCTGACGGGATAATCATTGCAGGATGTGAAGAAGACCCTGATTTGGAGCAATCGGTATGCCCATTCAAACAGACCACCTATTGGGTAGAGAAGAAGGTTGGTTATATCAAGAAACTGTTAAAGGAAATAGATTTAGAAGAAGAAAGAGTTGCTGTTTGTAACCTGACGCCTGAACAAGTTGCTAACTTTGATGACTCAATCAAGGATGTAGTAGAGAAAATGAAAGAGATAGGAAAGGTCAAAAGTTGAGTGTAAGTGGTCGTTATTTGCTAAACTAGATTCTTGTGGGATACAGAACAGCGCATGTTTGCGCTGTTCTGTATTATTGATGGAGGTTGGATTATGGAAAGACAAGCTCAAAGTGGAGTAAGAAAACCTTTTATTAAAGATTATTATATTATAATATTTGTTGTAATAATCCTTGTAAGTTCTTATACGGCTATTTTCCTATTTGATGTTCATAATTTATTTGGTGTGCGTGATAGGCTTCATGCCCATGATGGTTTGAGTATACCTTTCCTATGGGATTATCTTTTTACTGAAGGAGGTCCAATTGAGATATTCCAATGGCTATTCATTGGCCTATTCATGATGACAAGCAGTTTCATTGCAGGTAAATTAACTGCTGTCAATGAAAGAAAAGCTGCCACTTTTTGGGTGCTGTTGGCCCTTGGTGGGATATTGATGATAATGGAGGACGCAGGTAATGTAAGACATTTTTTAACAGAGAGATTTGTTCTATTGATCAAAGATGAGATGATAATCAGGAGTATAACAGAATTGATATATTTTGCCCTTGTTGCTTTGATTCCCCTGGTGGCTTTGGTTAAATACGGGAAGTATCCATTTAAAAGCCGTAGGACGGCTGCTTTTTTGTTAGCTGGTTATTTTTTCTATGGTATAGCTGTTACCATGTCAGGTACCCGGGATATAATGTTCTGGTATCAAACTGCAGGGAATGTACTATACAATCTTAGTATATCCCTTGGTGGTGGGGAAGAACTTTTGATGCTTTATGAAGAAATTGACCAGTATCTTGCTGATATTGGATCAATTGAAGTCAGGTACAGGATGATGGATTACTTGGTAGAAGAGAGCTTTGAAATACTAGGAGCAGCCTTCTTGTGGGCTTCTTCAGTTTCATACTTGGAATATAGTAATGGAACAAAAATAGAACAAAAATAATGCAATCTAATAATAGCTTGGAAGGTTTTTGAGGACAAAAGTCGAAAATAGTTAGTAAGAAAATAAATCAGTTATTTTCATTACTGGTTGTGGTGTGAAAACCCAAACCATGAAAAGTTAGTAAGAAAAAAACTTTAATTTTATTGCTGCAGGGAGGAATTTAAGATGCAGTTAGAAGCTGTAAGGCTACTAAACTGGCAAAACTTTATCGATTCTGGTTGGGTAAATATTAATAAGCCAGTGACAACCTTGGTGGGCAAGAATGAATCAGGGAAGACTGCTTTTATAGAGGCTTTGTACCGCTTAAATCCTGCTTATTCTCATGATAGTAAAATAGATAAAAATGTCGACTATCCAAGATGGCGTAAGGTTACTGATGAAAAATATAGTGACTTGGATGAGACTTCTTTTATAATCGGCAAGTTCTCTTTAGAGCTTGAAGAGAGAAGTATTTTGGAAGAGATGATTAAAGCCCCCCTGCCAGATCTTGTCCTGGTCGATGTCGTAAGGACGTACGGAAACAAGTTGTTTTTGAAATTATTGATTGATGAAAAGGATGCAGCACTAAAATTGATGGAAGCCGAAGAGATAAAGAAGGTGAGCAATGAACCTGAAAGTTTAGATGGGGTTTTTCAAATTGCTAAGAGTACAAAATCAAAAGGGATAGCTGGTTTAAAAGGATTAAAGAATAAAATAAATAGATTAAAGAAAGTGATTAATGCTGAGTTGACGAAGGAAATGCAGTCAAAGCTTATGGAGTATTTACCTGTATTTTTTCGGTACTCACATTATAGCGAGCTCAAGGGAAGCTTTTATCTAAAGGAACTGCTAGAAAGGATAAATAAAGCCCCAGAGTCACTTAGCTCCGAAGATATGACTACAATAGAGCTTTTAAAACTTGCTGGTATGGATGGACCTGAACTGATTTCGGAAGATAGTGAGCGCAGGATTGCAAGCTTGGAAGCTGCAGCTAGTAATATATCAGAGCAAGTTTTTAAATACTGGTCACAAAACCAGGATTTGAAAGTTAGGTTTGAGACTCAGGAGAGAATAAAAAATGATTCTGAAGGTAATCCAAGTCATATAGATACCAAGGTAGATGTCAGATTAGAAGATTTAAGGCATGGGATAACCACGAATTTTGAAAAAAGATCTTCTGGGTTCAGATGGTTTTTTTCATTCATTGCTGCCTTTTCATCTTTTAAAAATCAAGAAAACGTGATAGTTTTACTGGACGAGCCGGGACATTCTCTTCATGGAAGGGCTCAAAATGATTTTTTAAAGTTTGTTGACGAAGTTTTAGCTCCAAACAATCAAGTTTTTTATACTTCTCATTCTCCATTCATGGTCGATCCTTCGAAAATTGACAGGGTCAGAATAGCAGAAGATAGAAGCACCAGGGAAAATCCTGATGCTGGAGCGATAGTTCTAAATGACATAAATACAAAGGATCCTGATTCAATATTTCCTATCAAAAGTGTATTAAGCTATGATTTGGCTAATAATATGTTCTCTGGTGACACAGAGTATTTAGTTGTAAAATCCATCAGTGACTTTATGTACATAGAAATAGTTAGTGATTATTTGAAAGATCTAGGAAGGAAATCTTTAGATGCTAGACTTAACATTGTACCCTTGGGAGACTTGAAAAACATCACAACTTTTGTGGCTTTGAATGATAGTAGAGGTAATTTTGCGGTGCTAATGGACTCAGCGACAAAGGAAATGCCCATAATTACATATATGTTGGATAAAGGTTTGTTTCCTGAATCAAAAGTTGTAAGTATTAGTCAGATAATAGATAAAAAAGAAGGCGATGTAGAGGATTTATTTAATCTCGATGAATATTTAGAGATGTTTAACAATACTTTTAATCAAAACTTATCTAAGAGAAATATTGATACATCTAAACCTCTAATAAATGAGATAGAAAAATTGGCTGGAAAGTTTGATCGAGAAGAACCGGTATCCTTCTTGTTAAAAAACAAGTATGCTATCCTGCCAAAATTAAGCGAGGAAACCATCAAGCGGTTTGAAAACCTCTTTCACTTGATAAACCAAAACCTGCCTTAAAGAAAGAAAAAAATTAATCCTAAAAAACCCGTGATTTCACGGGTTTTTTTTATGGAATATAGGTTTTAAAATAGCAATAATTTGGCATTGAATTGATCAAATATTATATTATATTTTGGTAACAATAGATAGTAACGGTATGTTGAATTATATGCAGAAAATCTATTTAAAGGAGTGGATTTAGGGATGAAAGTAAAAGATATTATGACTTCGGATATTTATTCCATTAACCAAAAGGAAAGCGTGCAAAAAGCTGCTCAAATTATGAGAGAGTCAGACATTGGATCTATCCCGGTTAATGACGGAGAAAATATAGTAGGTATGATAACAGATAGGGATATAGCGATTAGAAACGTGGCATTGCAGCATAATCCTGATATGCCGGTGGAAGAAATTATGACGGCAAATATAATAAATTGCAGTCCGGAAACCACGGTGGAAGAAGCGGCAGATTTGATGTCAAAATATCAGGTTAGACGCTTGCCTGTGATTGAGAATGGAAGACTTATAGGAATTGTATCTTTAGGTGATTTTGCGACTGAAGAAGAAACTGAAGAAGAAGCGGAATATACTCTAACTCAAGTCTCTATTTCTAATAAAGAATAGTAAGAAAATAAGCTTTAATTTTCCCGCAGCAGTATATTCCGATATTTAAAAGTTTTTATTGATACATCTACGGATCGTCGCCAGGAAAGGTAATGCTTCCAAATTAAAGGCACATCCTGTGCCAATTTGCTAAAAACATCCTGTTTTTAGGCATTACCTTTCCTGGCTCCTCTCCAAGATGTATTAAGAATAAAAACTTAAAACATATCTCCATATACTGCTGCAGTAAAATAAATCAGTTATTTTCATTACTGGTTGTGGTGTGAAAACCCAAAACATGAAAAGTTAGTAAGAAAATAAACTTTAATTTTATTGCTGCAGTATATTC
>CAZCIZ010000090.1:0-7841 GCA_964498995.1 uncultured Clostridia bacterium
TCCCCTGAGTCCCAAATTTTCAGTGGGATTATCATTGCACTATCCGTTTTAACCCTGAGGAGAAAGTTTTCGTCTTCTTGCCACTCAGAAGGGATTTCGAATAAAAAGTTTCTATGCTCAATTTCACGAGCGCCAAAGGGCATAAGAGCACCTGCTTTTTTGTGCAAATAACCCTCATCTTCTTGGGGGATGAAAAAGTCTATCTGACTTAAAAGGGGGTAAGCTACCTCTAAAAAAAAGTCATTATTTAATCCTTTTGATTTTTGCAGATTAAAGCGTATCCATATGGCTGAATCGGTATAAGTATAGCTTGGCGCGCTCTCATCCTGGTGAACTTGAAACATATCGGAATAATCGCCAGACATTATATCCTCGAGTTCTAATTCATTGGTTGGATCTTTTAATACTTCGACATAAGGATTTAAATTATATTCTGAAATATCAGGCTTAAGAGTTAAGCTATCTTTGATTTTTGCATCTAGTTCATCTAACGGGAAAAAAACTTGTAAAAACAAAATTGGTAATAAAAATATACTAGCTATTAATGCGGTTTTTTTGACCATTACACAAAGCTCCCAGTGGTTATTTAATCTCTAAAAGATATTTTACCACCATGTTGGATAAATGTCATTTTTCAACAAGAAATTGTAATATTGCCTATTAAAGTGATATAATTTTTTATGGATAAAATATTTTAGCACTAAAGCAAAAACTGTAAATTTATCAAAATTTAGCTTATGGTGCTTGGCTAGTATGCTCGTGAGCTTTAGACATAAGGTGATAGCAGTGCTGGTTATTAAATGCGCTTTTTGTAAGGCGAAAATGTTTAGATACCACAAAATCGGCAAAGGAAAGGTTCTACGCTGTTATAAAGAGCGGATCAATAGAATCTTTCAAGCTGAATTAAAAGACAACCAATTAAAGTGCACTAAATGCGGCAATATTTTGGGAAAAGATATAGGTGATACCATTAAAATGAATCAAAGTTCTTTCACATATTCTGGGAAAAAAGATTGAAAAATTGTCACTTAACCACGGTAACACTACAATTTGTCGCTTCTTGTACTACAGCATTACTTACACTTCCTAGCAATATTTTCTTAAATCCACTCATCCCCCTGTTTCCAATAAAGATCATATCGACTTCTTCGTTATAAGCTGTATTTATGATTTTGCTGGAAGGATGTCCTTTTTCATATATTGTACGTATATTTACCTCTTCTGCTTTAGAAGAATCCAGCTTATGTTCAATAAAACTCTTGGCTTCTGATAAGATCTTTTCACCTTTCTTCTTGCTCTTTTCCTGCCATTTCTTAAAATCTTCCGATAAGGAGGAAGGGTCTTCTGAGCCTGGCACGAAGGAACCATCATAAACATAAATAATAATAACTTCGTCAACTATATTTCCGTTAGCAAGAACTGAAGCTTTTTCTAAAACCTTTTGACTTTGATTCGACCCATCTGTACATACTAAAATTTTCAAAGAATCATTCCTTTCTATAGTTATAGTTACTCCTTCTCAATTTTAACATATATGACTAAATATAGAACTATATATCAGCAAGAAAATACACTTAAATTTTAGTGATACATCTAAGATTCGAAAGGGGATTCTCCCCCTTTCTCATCTAAACCTATATTAATCGAGGTGTTTTAAATGGCTTCGAAAAAATGGGATAGGGTCAAAATACAAACTGAAGTAGGTGAGGTAGATGCAGTAGCTCCTGTGATTATCTCCGCAAGTCGTTCTACAGATATTCCGGCATTTTTTTCTGACTGGTTTATGAATAGATTGCAAGAAGGGTATGTCAAATGGATAAACCCATTTAATGGTAAGTCTCAGTATGTTTCATTTAATCAAACCCGATTAATCGTGTTTTGGACAAAGGATGCTGGTCCTATGCTACCATATTTAAGCAGATTAAATGAAGAAAATATAAATTATTACTTTACATTTACGCTAAATGATTATGAGAATGAAGGTTTTGAGCCGGGTTTAAGAAGCTTGAAAGATAGGATTGAAACTTTTAAGTCCTTGAGTAAAAAAATAGGCAAAGAAAATGTGATCTGGAGATTTGATCCTTTGATTCTCACAAATGAGATCGATGTTTTACTTCTCTTGGATAAAATAAAAAATGTTGGCGATGAACTGAATGATTATACCGATAAGCTAGTTATAAGCTTTGCTGAAATTGATAGATACAGAAAAGTCAAAAAGAACTTAAAAGCAAAAAAAATCTACTATCAAAAATTCAACCCTACAAAAATATATGAAATTGCCGCAGGGCTACAATCAATTAATAAAGACTGGGGTTTAGAAGTTGCAACTTGCTCTGTAGAACAGGATTTGATAGAGTACAACATTAGAAGAAACAAGTGCATTGATGACGAATTGATTCTAAAAAACTTCTCTCATGATAGTAATTTATTGAGTTTTTTGGGATTGCAGCCTTTCACAGAGAATCAACTGACTGTGGAAACAAAATATTTAAGAGAAAAAGCTTATAAACGAATTAAAGACAAAGGTCAAAGAAAGAATTGCGGCTGCATAATAAGTAAAGACATTGGTCAATATGATACCTGTAAACATCAATGCCTTTATTGCTATGCAAATATCTCTCCAGAGGTTGCAGTCAATAACTACAGAAAATATTTGAACTCGGGTAAAAACAACGAATCAATTTTATGATGAAACTTAATAACGAAAGGAGTTATTATGATTAATAATATCTATACATTAGGTCACTCAAATCATTCTACCGAAAAATTGTTAGAGCTACTAAAGTATCATAATATTCATTTAGTAGCAGATGTCAGAAGATATCCCTATAGCAAATATGTCAATCAATTTAATCGGGAAAACTTTGAAAGGGATCTTGATAACAATGGATACGAATATCATTTTTTAGGAGATATAATGGGAGGCAAGAGAAGCGCAAATGATCCCCTTGACTTAGAAAGAGGTTTTGATAAAATTTTTGGCGAAATTAAAGCGGGAAAAAAAATAACTTTATTATGCGCTGAAAAAGATCCCAGCAGGTGTCACAGGGCTTTTTTATTGAGCCCACATCTTATGAAAAAAGGGTTGCAAGTTTGCCATATTCTTGCTGATGGAAGCTTGATCTTTCATCAAGATTTAGAAGAAAAGCTGCTTGAGGAGTTTTGTCAAGAATATAGGCAAATATCTATAATTGACCGGGAAAGGGCCAAACTGGTCCAAGAAGCATTTAAAAAAAGAATTAAAGCCAAGAGTAGAAAAGTATTATAAATAACCAATAATTTGTAATAGCACTTTGGAATCATTTACAAATGTCTGAGTGTATGTTAATATAAAAAGATAATAAATGGATAACATGTATTAAGTAATACCGCCGGGGGAGCCCTTGTTGGGCTGAGAGGGTGTTTGGCACCGACCCCATAACCTGAACTGGTTAATACCAGCGAAGGGAGAGCGGTTGTCGTATGTAATACTACGGCTCCCGTACTCCTGGGAGCTTTTTTTATTTTGCTTAAAATTTAATTGTGAGGTGAGTAAAGATGTTAAATAACAAAACGCGCCAAGTTACCCTGATGGCTTTATTAATCGCCATCGGCACGTTTACTTCCCATCTTATCTGGTTTCCGGCAGGTGTAGCTAAAGCTTATCCCATGCAGCACGCCATAAATGTCATAGCGGGTGTGTTTTTGGGTCCTGGTCCTGCTGTTCTAGTTGCCTTTTTGATAGGTATTTTGAGAAATATGCTTGGGGTAGGGACTTTGTTAGCTTTCCCCGGTGGGATGGTCGGTGCTTTTCTGGCAGGAGTGGGTTATAAAATCGCCAGAGGAAAAACAACCGGAGCTTTTGTCGGTGAAGTTGTTGGTTCTTCCGTTATAGGTGCTTTACTTTCCGTACCCATTGCAAGGCTTATCCTTGGCCATGAAGCAGTTGTCTTTTTTTATGTGCCGCCTTTTGCCGTTAGCTCTATCTTAGGAGGCATGATCGGAGTTGGGTTAGTGGTGGCTTTGGAAAGAGTGCAATCCAGAAAGGGTATCTCTCAGACAAATTAGCAATTCTCACTGTGTTAATCTATGATAATCTATTGTATTTGCCGAGGGTATTTTCGGATCTTTTTTAGGAGTTAAATAGGAGTTTAAAAAAACCAAACCCCTGGCTGTGTTAGCCAGGGGTGATTTTTTGAGTTTCCTTTGGCCGTGCTATATTTAAACCGGATATCGGTTTTATAGCTTAACTACGTTATCCGCCTGTGGTCCGCGCTCGGCTTCAACCACTTCAAATTCAACTCTTTGGCCATCTTCTAGAGTCTTGAATCCTTCTTCCTGAATTGCACTAAAGTGTACAAATACGTCTTCTTGATTCTCGCTTTCAATGAATCCATAACCTTTTTGTGGACTAAACCACTTAACTGTACCTTCCTGCATTAAACTAATACCTCCTATAATCTTATGTTCTTGAATTTTAGTATGCGCAAACTGACTATAATCATACCATTTGATTTAGTAATTGTCAACAATTTTTAATTTAGGTTTTTAATTTAGGTTTCGCTTTAGTCCTTTGGTCGCATTTTAGGTCCTAAATTTGCCTGGAAGTATATAAAGTGTTGCAAAATTTTGATAAAATTTTTATAAACAGGGTTGACAATTACTTAGTATTTCTTATACCCTGGGACACCTTTCATAAGAGGATGGGATAATATGATAGAAAGAGCAGGAAGTTCCTCCTTTTACTATTGGGGCAGTGATCAGCTTTATAGTGATAGTAGTCAACAGAATAATGAATCTGAAAGGGTCGGCACGGGAAACCGTTTTTTTAGGAACGGGTTAGGAGATGGCTTATTTAGTGATAGAAGGGGTATTATGCGTCCAGACAAGCAGTTAGTTACTGATATGGACGAGATAATTTCTTTTGCTTCGGATTTTCGCTCTCGATTAGGAGAGTTAAAGGATGCTTCAGCCTCTTTGACTATAGACGGTAATTCGGTCTTTGATGCCAGGCAGGTCCAGATCACCTCTCCTTCGGTTCTTGATGCAGAAGCCAAAGCAGGAGCCTTGCAGCGGGCGTACGAGGTTTTGGTAGAAGAGCTGGGAAAAGCCCAGGAAGTACTAAGTGATGTTTTTACTGCTGATGAGAGGGTCGCTGAGATGGATGAGGTAGACCTAGAGCCTGGGGAATATGAGCTTAGAATTGTCCAGCTTAGCCGGGAAGAATCTTTTATTCTTCCAATAGAAGAAGATGATACTATGCGTGACGTTTTGGAAGAGCTAGTGGATAGGATAAACACCCTTGAGCTTGAAGTCGATGCTACCTTGAGGGAAGAAGAAATAGATGGTGAGTCCATGGTAGGTTTGGAAATAGAGTCAGGAGAAGCCGGTAGGATATGGGGTTTTGACATAGAGGATGATAATAATGGTAGGTTAACTGAAGAACTGGGTTTTGAAACTGTAACACAAGCTTCTGATGGAGTTGTCGATGTTTCGGATGTTGAAGGTTATAGGCATTTTTCCATAGGTGATGATGTGTTTTTTGTTGGAGATCATGGGGTTCAATTAGAACTTAGGGCTGAAGGTGAAACCGATTTTGAAGTTGTAAGGGATAGAGAAACTATCAGAGAAGGTATTCTGGAGTTCGTAGACTCCTTTGACGAGCTCATTAGTTTCATGAATAGACAGGAGACAAATGGAGACTTGGATAGACTTAGGGAAAATTTTTTAAACCTGGTTAGGGAAGAAGGGCAAACTCTGGAAGAGATAGGGATTTCTTTAGATGAAGAAGAAGAAAGGTTGATTATAGATCGAGGGCTTTTGGAAGACAGTATCCAAAATAGACTTGAATTGGTTGAACAGAGTCTCGGGGACCAGGGGAGGATTGCTTCTAGAATAGAAGGCCTCTCCGATAGAGCATTGGATATGAGCCCCTTGAGGTTTATGCATGAGTCCCGAGAAAAGGAATTTCATGAGTTTTTTGATGCTGATTCCGATTTTAGAATTTATGACAGTATGGGAAGAAGGGTTGGACAGCCCTTTGATATGAGGGGCGGGGTTTTGCTGGATATGATGCTCTAGTGTCCATGCTGGCCATGTAACTAAAAGCAGCTAAACAGAAAAGTGGCAGTAAAACCTGGTAGTAAAAGGGTTTGACTGCCACTTTAAATTTCTTGCATTTTAGCACCCTTATACTATATAATGTATGTAGGGGAAGTG
Source organism: uncultured Clostridia bacterium (assembly GCA_964498995.1). Lineage (GTDB taxonomy): Bacteria > Bacillota > Natranaerobiia > Natranaerobiales > Natranaerofabaceae > Natranaerofaba. The sequence goes on from CAZCIZ010000090.1 coordinate 6,199, forward strand.
TAGAAAATGCGCAATTTCAGTCATATGATAAATACTCTCCTCAAGGGGGGATGGTTATGGTAAATAGAATAGATTCAAACAATTTATTCCCTCCCACATTGATTCAACCTAGAGAGGATCAGATGCATGCCCAGATGCAGCAACAGCAGTTGCTGGAAAACATGCAGGAGCTAGAACAAAGGGAAACACAGTTGCCTGGGGTGTCTTCGCGGGCTATGGAAATAGCCGAATTTGCTACTGAGCTTCGTGGGAGTTTTGGCCAGTTGGAACAGGCGGCAGGAGAGCTTAATATAAATAACAGGCCTTTGCAGGAATCCGCTTTTGACCAGAGGACTGTCCAGGTTTCAGATCCAGAAGTTGCAGAGGCTGCAGCAGAAGCCGGAGCGGAGCTAGATGAATATCGGATAGAGGTTGAAGAACTTGCCAGGGAGCAGGTGGATAGGACAGGTATTTTTGAAGCAGATCAGAGGATGGGTGATATCCTGGATATTGAGGGAGAAGAGGAATTTACCTTCACGATAGAACAGCCTGAAGGAGATGATAATGTTACCGAGGAAAGGTTTGATGTGGTAGTAGGTGAAGAGGAAAGGGCTGAGGAATTCTTAAATCGTGTGGCTGAATATATAAATGAAAGGGATTTAGATGTTACCGCAAGAGTAATGGAGGATACGACTGAAAATGAATTAGAAGGAACAGAAGAGTTAGAAGAAGGCGAGGTCCGCCTGAATATAACCGCAGCCGAAGCGGGTACAGAGGCTCAGTTTGAGATTTTTGATATAACTGAAGCCGAAGAAGAACCTGGACTTATGGAGCAACTGGAACTAGAAACCGAGGTAGAAGCTCAGGACGCTAGACTAGAAGTTGAAGGTATGGATGAAGATGAATATGAAGTCAGGGGTGACACCTTGACAATTGATGAAGGCAGGGTGGAATTAGAGCTTAGGGATACAGGAGAAGTTGTAGCTGAAGTTGGCCCTGATACGGAAACGGTGAGAGAGGGTATTGATGAGCTTGTTGGAGCATTCAATGAAGCTATTGAATTTCTAGAAGATAGAGAAGAAGGCGGAGAACTTGGTAGATTAAGGGATAGATTGGTTGGCATAGCTGGAAGAAGTAGCGGTGAGCTCAGCAATATAGGAATTGATGTGGATTCTGAAGGTAGAATTTCCGTTAGAGATGAAGTTTTAGAGGAAAGCATCGAAAACCGACTCGAGGATGTGGAACAGACTTTAGGTGAATCTAGAGGGTTTGCCTCCAGAGTGGATAGAGTGGCAGAGGATGTGCTTAGGACACCGCCCTCAAGGTTTGCTGAAGAGATAGAGTTTGGCGGAGATGAAGAGGATGAATTGGATATATTGGAACTTGATGATTATGCTACCTATGACCCTACAGGCAGGAATATGTTCCCAACAGCCATGCAGGCTGGTGCCATGATGGATTTTTACATGTAACCCGTTAACTTACAATCGACAGAGTGATTCCTACCCATAAAAGTAGCCTCAAATACAACAAAGGCTGTATCTGAGGCTACTTTTTTAAAACTCTCTTCTTACTAACTTTTCATGGTTTGGGTTTTCACACCACAACTAGTAATGAAAATAACTGATTTATTTTATTGCTGCAGTATATGGAGATACGTTTTA
>CAZCIZ010000091.1:0-7734 GCA_964498995.1 uncultured Clostridia bacterium
GTATATTCCGATATTTAAAAGTTTTTATTGATACATCTACGGATCGTCGCCAGGATGTATTAATAATTGCAAAGTTCAAATATGTCACACTGGTGACATAAAGGGGTTTTAGCTTTGCATATATTTCTGCCGTGATAAATCAACAGATGATGAAAAATCCCCCAATATTCTTCAGATATTTTATCCATTAATTCTTTTTCTACGTCAAGGGGCCGAGTTCCTGTTGATATCCCCAGCCTGTTAGATACTCTTAAAACATGAGTGTCCACCGCAAAAGCGGGGATCCCAAAGGCATTTGACAATACAACATTTGCAGTTTTTCGCCCAACCCCTGGTAGTGTTTCTAAATCCTTCCTGTTGGCAGGTACTTTGCCTTGGTAATTCTCTAACAGTATTTTACAGGTTTTGAGTATATTTTTGCTTTTATTATGATATAATCCTGCACTTTTTATATAATCAATCAAACCTTCCCTTCCTAATCCCAAAATCTTCTCAGGTGTGCCAGCAGCTTTAAAAAGATCTTTAGTTATTTTATTCACTTTTATATCTGTACATTGGGAGGAGAGAATAGTAGCAATTAATAACTGAAAAGGAGTCTCAAATTCTAGACCGCATTTAGCTTCCGGATACAAATTAATCAATTTATTATAAATCTCCTTACATTTATATTCCACATAAATTGCTCCTTTCCTCCAAAGTTCGACATAAAATTATTTTTTAACACTACTTCCTGATCTCCCACTACAGAAGGGCTGCAAGTTCTTGAAATTTCTTTCCAGAATAGATTATTTTATCCCCTGATCTCTTTTTCAGGTTCACCATAACAATTTATACATTCTTCATAGACACATGGATCAACATGAACGAAGACATTTTCAACATCGGTTAACCCTTCTTCCAATCTTGACCTGACATCTGCTGCAATTGAATGTCCTTTTTCCACTGTATGATCTTTATCCACACATATCTTTAAATCAACATAAACACTCATTCCGTGCATCCTGGCTTTTATTTCCCTAGTATTTTTTGCTCCTGGGATGCTTAAAACCATTTCCCTTATCTGGCTCAAGGTTTCTTTTTCAGGGGCAGTATCTATTAATTCCTTAATGGATCTAAAATAAATTTTGAGCCCCATTCTCAGAATCAAAACAGCCACTACACCACCAGCTACAGGATCCAATATTGGATACCCAATCCTAGCACCCAAAACACCAATCAAGGCTGCTACTGAAGAAAGAGCATCAGAGCGATTATGCCAAGCATCTGCAATTAGGGCGCTACTATTTAATTTTTTCCCCATGTAACTTACATATTGATACATTCCTTCTTTAATCAGTATCGAAACAGCAGCTATCCACAGAGCACCTACTTGGGGCACGGTTACTTCATCCAAAACGTTATTAACAAAAGAATAAAACAAGCTCACTCCGGTAACGATCAAAATCAAGGCCACTATCTTTGCCGCTACAGATTCTATCTTACCGTGACCGTAATGGTGACTTGCATCAGGGGGACGACTGGCAAATTTTATCCCCAAGATCACAACCCCGTTTGACAATAGATCACTTAGAGAATGGAAAGCATCGGCAATAAGAGCTGAACTTCCAAACATGAAACCGAAAATACCCTTTAAGAATGTTAAAAACAAGTTCCCCCCAAGTCCAACATAGGATACTTCTTGAGCTTTTAAATTTCTTTCTCTTGACATTACTAACTACCACCTAGTTAAAGTCCATATTTTAGCACGTAGTACTAAGTACTTAGTACATTATATAAAATAATAATATTAAAGGCAATGTCCCTAAAGACATTGCCTTTAATAATTACTTCAATTGGTTCAATATAATATAAACTTCCAAATATTATTCCTTAAAAGTACAAGTTGATTACCATAATTAAGCTTTTATTTTGCAAGCTTTTTCCGCTTCTTCGGAAACCACTTCTGAGTTCGAATACAAAACTGAACTAAGAGCAACATTATGGGAACTTCAATCAACATTCCCGTAACCGCTGCAAGGGTTGCACCTGAGTTTAAGCCAAATATGGCTATTGCCATTGCTATTGCAACTTCAAAATGATTGCTGGCAGCTATCTGGGCTGTTGGGGCTGCATCCTCATAAGTAAGACCGATCTTATAGGAAACGTAGTAACCAATTCCAAATATTGCAAATATCTGAATGGTCAGGGCTATTAACACCATCAAAACAAGAGAAGGGCTAGAAAGAATTATGCCCGATTGCGGGGTTATTATTGCAACTATGGTAAACAATAATGCTGCCGGCGAAACGTAATGAAGCTTATCTGTAAATTCTTTAAAAGCTTTTTCGCCTTTGCTCTTAAGCATCCTTCTTCTGGTATAATAACCAGCTACTAGAGGAATCCCTACATAAGCCAAAACTCCAAATGCTACTCTTCCCACTGGGACGGGAACATCTGCCACTGGTAGCAATAACACAGCCAGGGGACCGTATAAAACCACCATAGTCAAGGAATTAATGGCCACCATTACCACTACATGCCCCATATTACCACGGGAAAGATATCCCCACACTAATACCATGGCAGTACAAGGAGCGATTCCTAGAAGAATCATCCCTGCCATCAATTCTCCGCCTAATTCATAACCCACAACTCCACTAAAAATAACCCTGAAAAACAACCAGGCTATAAATGCCATAGTAAAAGGCTTTACCAGCCAGTTTAGGACCAGCGTAGTTGCAAGAGGCTTGACAGTTTTACCAGCTTTAATGATCTCATAAAAATCTGTCTGTACCATGATTGGATAAATCATTAAAAACAGAGCAATAGCTACTATAATAGGATAACCAGCAATCTCAAAAGCTTCAAAAATCACAGCTAATCCGGGGAAAACTTCCCCAAGTACTAAACCTAAAACAATGCAGATTCCAACCCATAAAGTTAGGTATCTTTCAAAAAAACCAAGCTGTTTTCCTTCTGACATTCAAATCCCTCCATTATTATATGATCATTCGATTATGTGTGCTTCTGGGAATATAATACCCCGGATAAATTTGTTTTGTCAACACATAATTGATATTAATAATTGACATAAAAAAGGCTGTTTCAAAAAATAGACTCCTTAATCAGTCTATTTTTTGAAACAGCCTTTAAGCATTCTCATATATAATTCTAAACCCTATATTTTTACCCTTCATAATTGTTTATAACATCTTTAGCATTTTCTAACATTTTACCATCCACATAAACATCTACGTTCTTTACGGTGCCGACTATAGTTTTGCTAAGATTACTCCCACTTGGATAATGTTTCTTAGCTTTTATATCATAACTTTCAAGCAAGGAAATCACCATGTCAGCTTCAATATCATTAGAAACATTTACTAAAAAAGTCCATTCAATATTCAAAGGGTTTCACCTCAAAAATCAACCTGATAAAGATTTAATTTAAATGGTCAATCTTGCAAATTTGCTTTTATGGATACTCATAATGACCCAGGTAAGCTCAGGCTTATGGGGATCCATCTTTCTGTCAGTTTCAGTAAAACCGCACTTTTCATATAATCTTATTGCCCTTTGATTAAAAGAGCCCACACTCAACCAAGCTTCTTCCAGGCCCTTTTCGTAGAAGAGATGAGCTAAAAGTTCACCAATTGCAAATTTGCCTATTCCTCTTCCCCAGTATTTTTGACCAAGGCGAATTGCTATCTCCACTCTTTTTTTCATCCAATCCACATTCCTGTACCTTATATAACCTACCCTAATATCACCAATGTATTCATCCCATAGCATGATCGTAAACCATCCAGGAACATAACCTTGCTGAACTTGACGAGCAAATTCCGTCACAGAGTCTTTGGAAGGATACCCATTCATAACTCCTAGATCAAGATAACTCGCAAAAGGCTCATTCCACCATCTGACATAATACTTGATATCACATGCTTTTGGAGGGCGAATATATACTTTATTGATAAATTGATAAGAAATAGCCATACCCCTCACTCCACTCTCAGTTTCAGCTAATATCTGTTAAATCAGGGCTTATATCCCCTTAAGCTCTAATTTTTTGATTCTAGTTTTTTATTACTCTTGCATACGTTTTCAAGCTGCTCTTTCCAATCACCTAACAATGCATAATAAGTATTCTATAAGGGATTCAGCTATTCCTTCTAATATGATAAAGTTACAACTATAGTCCCTGAAATTTTTAATCAAGCACTTTTAGTCCCATATCTTGTGCCCATTTTTTAGCTTGTAAAATCTCAGCTATCTCCGGTCTCCTGTTTATTTCTTTATACTCTCCTGCCTGATACGACGGAAAATATTGACCCATTATATTTATAGGAATTTTGGATGATATTGATTTAATATATTCAAACACCTTTTTACTGTTTGCCACTTCTCCGGGCATGACAAGATGCCTTACAATCACCCCTTGAAATGCTATCCCATCACTTTTCACGGCCATTGGTCCTACTTGGTCATACATTAAAGCCAAGTTCTTTTTTGCTACAGTAAAATAATCTTTAGCCCCAGTAAACTTTTCAGCAATCTCATCATCTCCAAATTTGAAGTCGGGTAAATAAATGTCCACCACACCATCTAATAACCTGATTAACTCAGGAGAATCATAACCCCCTGTGTTATAAACGAAGGGAATATTTAATCCTTTTTTGGCTCCATGATATAGAGCAGCCATTACCTGAGGTGCTACATGGGTAGGAGAAACTACATTTATGTTGTGACATCCCTTTGCTTGTATTTTCAACATAAGCTTTGCCAATTCTTTTACTTTGGTGATTTCGCCGTACCCGTGATGGCTTATATCATTGTTCTGACAAAAGACACATTTTAAATTACAGTGTGAAATAAAAATCGTGCCGGAACCATTTTTTCCAACCAAGGGCCTTTCTTCGCCAAAATGGGGAAAGCACGAGGAAATTTTGACCTTGGCAGTAGTTTCACAAAAACCTTTCTCACCTTCGATACGATTTACATGGCAATTTCTGGGGCATAGTGAACATTTTCGCAAAACATTGTAAGCCTTTTTCAGTTTTTCAGGAAATCTCCCTTCTTCTAATAACTTAACATAATTAGGTTTATCAACCACTCAAATCACCCTCTAATAAATAGTTTTAACGCCTTTACATATTTATTGGGTTTCTCCCTCTCAGATATGAGTTCAATTCAGCTAAAAATAGTTCCTCTTTATCCGGAGTGATCCCAAACTTCATCGTCTCAGTTTCTATCACAATCACTTCTTTTTGTCCCCTGGTGGCACACATAAACACCTTGCCTTCCTCCTTATAAGAAGAATAAAACAGAGAAAACCCGGGAAGTTTCAAGCTGGGCCACAGTGTATGAGTTAAATCCTTTTTTTTAACGGCTACAATATTGTCTAGATCAATAGCATATTGCAAAGGCCCCATTTTTAATACTAAAGAATTCGAAGATAGTTCATACCTCATGGAAAAAAACCAGACAGTAAGAATCAAACAATCTATTACAAGTCCGATAGATATTATCAATGTAAAAATAGCTCCTAAATCTCCAGTCATCCTATATGCTTGTAAGGCAAAATAAGCCAATACTCCTAAAACCGCACCTATCAAAAGTAGAGATATCCAACCATAAGATTTTTTGGGAAAGTATATTGTGATTTTCTGTGCATTTCCTCTGTCAATAGAAGCTTTGACTAGCTTGCTTTGGTCCATTGTTTTCACTCCTTTATGGAGCATTTATTGGTAGTATATCAACCTTTTGTCCCTTAAGCAATAAATTCCATCCGCCTATAAATTTTTCTAAAATTTATATTGTCATACCATTATCATTGTCTTAATTCATTACCTATTATTTATTTTATTATCCTCTTTCAACACTTCAACATTATTATTTTACTGTGATCAAATAATTTTGCATTAAAAAATTATTTCCGGGGAAAGCTAATCATAAATAGGTTAGCAACTAAATAAAATTAATTAAAAGGAGTGAGTTTAATGGACAGAGTAGCACTTGTTCTAGTAATAATTGGTGCTTTGAACTGGGGACTCATTGGCTTCTTTGGTTTTGACTTGATAGCCAATATCTTCGGAGGACAGCTGGCCACCGTAAGCAGAGTCATTTATGGTATTGTCGGCTTGGCAGGTATTTATTCTATCTCTTTCTTATTAAAAGAAAAGGAAAAAGTATAGCACTCTAATTCAAGTTAATAAAAAAACTAAAGCTTCAAAATTAAAGCCAAAAAAGATCCACTGCAGGATTTAGTCTTGTCTTGCAGTGGATCTTTTTTATTTTTATATTCAATAACATTTTAACAATAAAGTGTATCTAACTTAATCCAATCTATTCAATACAAGTCCACTAATCAATTTGGGGAAGAAGTATGTTGATTTTTGAGGAAGACGTTCATTTGTCTGAGCCAATTTAACTGTTTGATCAAGTCCTGGTGAATTCAGTATAAAAGAAAGCTCAGCTTCCCCCTTTTGTACCATATTTATAGCTTCCTTGGCATCCCTGGTATAAGATAGGTTTTCACCCGACTTTATATCTTCAGAGGTGATTTTCAATTCCTTCTCCAAAACCTTCTCCTGCAGCCAAGTAACATCTAGCTTCTCTTCAGAAGAAATATAAGAGTCCTTGGTTCTGAAAAGATAAGTTTTATCTTTTGACACCATACCAAAAGCAAATCGATCCTTGCCATTATGTTCTAGCTTTTCTGTAAAATCATTTAGATCCAGATTCTCCGGAGAACCCCATTCTTCTACATCAAATTCCTCTTTGAGGTTAGAAATAACTTCTTCCTTGTTTACTTCATGCAGGTCATAAACCACTCTATGAGTAGGAAGTATCAATAAACCTGGACTGTAAAGGTTTACAAGTACTGCCAGCACACGATCATAGCCTTCTTTACCCTTGGCTGCCATTTCCTTTGAAAATTCAAGGGCAGTTTCATATCGATGATGACCATCAGCAATGAATACGGTAAAGGATTCAAATTCTGCTTGAATTTCTTTTTGTAAAGCTGGATCTTCAATAATCCACAGTCTATGTTTTTGCCCATTATAATCCTCAAAATCCATAACTGGCTCATTCTCTTTAACAGGGGCACATTTGTTTTCTACCCTTTTATCCCTGTCTGGGTATAGTCCGAATATAGGACTAAAATTAGTCCTACAATGTCGTAATAACTGAAGCCTGTCTTCCTTAGGTTTTGAGAGTGTTTCCTCATGAGGGATAACAGATTTGTTTTCATATGGCTCTGCTTTTACAGTGGCAATCAGACTGTCCCTAACATAGGTCTGTCCTTCCCAGGGATATCTCTGTTCGTACAAATAGATCACAGGCTTATCTTCCTGAACTAATACCCCATCTTCCATCCATTCTTTCAGGTTAGCAGCTGCTCTGGTGTAGCGATTATCCTCTTCGGTATCTTCATCAGATTCCTTACCATATTCCAACCTTATGATATTATAAGGGCTTATCTTATACAGATTTTCCTGCTCTTTTGGCCCTATTACATCATAAGGAGGAGCTATAACATTTTCAGGCGAGTCTATTTTTTCGATGTTGTATCGAAGACCCTTAAATGGATAAATAACCGTCATTGTCTCTATTCCTCCTTAAAGTTTATCATTATTAGGCAATATCACGGACAAAAATATTGTATTATAGTTTGGGCAAAAATGCAAACATTGCTAACTAACCAGTAATGAAAATAACTGATTTATTTTATTGCAGCAGTATATGGAGATA
>CAZCIZ010000092.1:0-7700 GCA_964498995.1 uncultured Clostridia bacterium
TAGTAAGAAAATAAAACAGTTATTTTCATTACTGGCTTGAATAATTATCAAAAAATAGACTTTATTAACCAAAATATAGTATAATATACCTGCAAAAGAATTATTTCACTTTTTTGCAATGGCTTGAAAGATTAGTATCCAGTTTGATAAGTTCTTGCAAAGCTATGTGGTATATGGTAGGATGTTGCTTGCGGTCCCTGCTCTACCTGTGTCCGGGTAGGGCCTTAGTCCAAAGGGAGGAGGTGAAATAGCATGACCAGGTACGAAGTTATGTATATATTGACCCCTGATTATGATGAAGATATGATCAATGAAAATATCGAGTGGGCCAAGAAAATCATTGAGTCCAACAACGGTGAATTAGAAGAACTAAAAAAATGGGGTAAAAGACGTCTTGCTTATGAAATTGAAGAGCATCAAGAAGGTCAATATATGCTGGGATATTTCCGTGGGGATTTACAGACTACCAGTGAATTAGAAAGATCTTTCAAGCTAAATGATAGGGTACTCAGACATATGATTTTAAAAGCGGATGCATAATAGCATATTTAAAAGTAATGAGAAAAACAATGTTAGTTGCTAATCTAGCTAAACCAAATAATCTGTGGAGGTTATCGACTTGTTTAATAAAGTTATTTTGGTAGGACGTTTGACCAGGGACCCGGAACTCAGGTATACCGCTGGTGAAGGGGTAGCCGTAGTTAATTTTGGACTTGCCGTTGAAAGGCCTTTTACAAACAAAAATGGAGAGCGAGATGTTGACTTCTTGAATATAGTGGTCTGGAGACGCCAGGCTGAAAATTGCGCTAATTATCTAAGTAAAGGCAGTTTGGTTGCTTTGGATGGCAGGATCCAAAGCAGGTCTTATGAGGATAAGGAAGGCAAGAGAAGGAATTTTGTAGAGGTTGTGGCCGAAAATGTTAAATTCTTAAGTTGGCCCAAGGACGATAATCGTTCAAATTCTCCAGGGGCCACTGGTAGCACTGTTAGCACTGGTAGTACTGGTAGTACTGGTAGCGCTGGTAGTGGGTTATACGATGATGATTTTTCATCGCCTGAAGATACTTCTGACGACTTCGGTCTTGGGGGAGAAGAAGAAAAGGTAGATGATAATGATGTCCCCTTTTGAAAACAAAGTATGCTGAAAATTAAGGAGGTTTATATATGGCTAGAGGAAGAAGGAAAAAGCGTAAAGCTTGCAGCTTTTGTGCCGAAAAAGTAGAAAAAGTTGATTATAAAGACTCAGAAAAACTTAAAAAATACATTACTGAGAGAGGGAAAATACTTCCCAGGAGAATTAACGGTAATTGTGCAAAGCATCAGAGGCAGTTAACCAGGGCAATTAAGAAAGCTAGGATTATGGCGCTTTTACCTTTTACCATCGAAAGTTAATAGATTTTTTGAATTGACGAAAGGGGGCTCATAAAGCTCCCTTTTTTCAATAGAGTATCTATTATAGTTGTCTATTTTAGCATACTCATTATAATCATATTGAAGGCCTTGGATGAAAATAATAGCAGGAGTTTTAATTGAAATTGGAGAAATATAATTTCAGTAGAGTAAAAATAACATGAGTTGGGATTTAAAGCTGGGAGGTTTGAGCTGTGCCGGGGGATAACGAAAAAATTGCTAAGAATTTACAAATGCTAGAATGGCTAAAAGGGGAATTGGTGGAGTCGGTTGGTAAATTATTTAAGGCTATGGTAAATGGTTCTGAAAAACTTATTTTAGATGCTTTGAGTGCGATTTTAATCACTGTTTATTTGTTTGCCAGGAGATTGGGGATAGATTTTAACTCCTTGGAATCTTCTTGCCAACAGAAGATAGTTGAACAGATAAAACAGGGACATGAAGCGGAGATTTGGCACGGGGATTTGCATGAGCTTCTTGAATATATGAAGTCAAAAAAGAGGTGAACTCGTTTAATGTTTTTTTTAACACCTCTTATTTTCCTGCTAGTTATACTCATTCCATTGCCTTTTACGATTAGTTATCATAAGCTAAGTGGTAGATCTCATGGCTTACTGGCTGCCATCACCCCGGTTATTTTTATTATTTTATTTGGCTCCTTGGTGGGCCTGCTTCTAGGTGTTTATGCCAGTGGCCTAGGAACAGTTTATGGGTATTTGACTAGGGAAAAAGAACCGGCATTTGATGTAATAAAGTTTGGCACCATAGGTATGGTGGTTTTATTTTCTTTATTTCTCCTGGGCATGCAGTATTTTTATGATGTCAACCTAATTCAAGGTACCGAGGAATATTTGGCTGAAATGGTGCAAGTTCAGGCAGAACAACTAGAAGAAGCCGAGGTACCTAGTTCGCAAATCCAAGAATTAAAAGAAATTCCTAATTTATATTCGGAGTTTATTAAACCGTTAATACCTAGCGGCTTGATTATATCTGCTGTGGTTTTAAGCTTTACCCATTATCTAGCAGGATACAAAATTCTAAACTCTTACGGTAAAGAGTTAAACCAAATTACGTCGTTTAAATACTGGAAATTACCCCGCTATATTTCTATAATTTTTATTATTAGTATATTGGGAGTTCTTATTGCAGGACATGAAAGCAGTTTGCCTGGTGTTTTTTTTATGAATCTGTTCAATTTATTAACCTATGCTCTTATGGTCCAGGGTGCTTCCCTTAGTTATTGGTTTTTAAGGGAAAAAAAGATTGCTAAGTTCATATCAGTAGTGGTAATTATAATTATTTTTATCATTCCGCCTTTAAGTTTTATACTTCTTTTTGCAGGAGTTTTTGATCTTGCATTTAATTTTAGGAAAGTATAAATTATTGAATGAAGAAAATTATTTAACAGGAGGGTTTACAAATGAAAGTTATTTTGAAACAAGATGTAAAAAACCTTGGAAATAAAGATGAAGTAAAAGAAGTTAAGGAAGGTTATGCCAGAAATTATTTAATTCCTAAGGGAATGGCTGAAAAGGCTACAAAAAACAAGCTAAAAGAAGTGGAAAAGAAAAGAGAAATGCAGCAGAAGCAGGAGCAAAAAGAGATTGAAGAAGCTGAAAAGCTTAAAGAAAAACTTGCGGAAGAAAAACTTGTATTGAAAGCAAAGACAGGTGAAGAAGGAAAACTCTTTGGTTCAATTACCAATAAAGATATTGCGGAAAAACTGAGCGAAGAAAAGGGGATAGAAATTGACAAGAGAAAGATTGAGCTAGATGATCCCATCAAAGACCTGGGCAGCTACGAAATCGAGTTAAAGCTTCACTCCGAAGTAACTGCAAAACTAAATGTGCAGGTTACTGAAAGTGAATAATCAATTAAATTTTTTGTATAAAAGAAGGAAGGGTTAATCATGAGGGGAGTTAATATCGAGGGCAAACTTCCACCTCAAAGTGCTGAAGCTGAAGAATCAGTGTTAGGTTCAATGCTAATAGACGAGGAAGCAGTGGCAAATGTAATAGAGATCCTCAAGTCTAGGGATTTTTACAAGGAGGCCAATCGCAAAATATATGAGGCTATCCTAGGACTCCAGGAAGAAAATCAACCTGTGGATCTTGTGACTTTGTCGGAAAAGTTGAGAGGGGAAAATCAAATTGAGGAAGTCGGTGGAATCGAATATCTGACGGATCTTGCCAATGCCGTGCCAACATCTGCCAATGCTCAGTACTATGCAAAGATTGTGGAAGAAAAATCTATTCTTAGACAACTGATCAATGCTGCTACTAGAATTGCCAGGATGGGATATGAGGAACCATACGAAGTCGATAAGCTTTTAGATGAAGCTGAGAAATCCATTTTTGAAATCAGCCAGTATTCTAGTGAGCGTGGTTTTATACCTGTAAAAGAGATAATAATGGAAACATTTGACAAAATAGAAAATCTTTACAACAAAGATGGTGATGTAACCGGGATTTCATGCGGGTTTAAAGATCTCGATAATTTGCTCTCGGGACTACAACCATCGGATCTGGTAATTCTTGCAGCAAGACCGGCCATGGGAAAGACGACCTTGGCACTTAATATGGCCCATAATGTAACGGTGAAAGAAAAACAGCCTGTGGCGATTTTTAGCCTGGAAATGAGCAAGGACCAGTTAGTTCAGCGAATGCTATGTGCTCAGGCGGAAGTTGATGCACACAAACTGAGGACAGGTAACCTGGAGAGTGAAGATTGGCCAAAACTAGGACAAGCTGTAGGACCACTTTCTCAAGCTCCTCTATACATTGATGATACACCGGCCATGTCTGTTATGGAAATGAGAACAAAAGCCAGAAAGCTAAAAGCAGAAAAAGGCTTAGAGGCGATATTCATAGACTATTTGCAACTTATGCAGTCAAGTAGGACCCAGGAAAATAGGCAGCAAGAAATATCTCAAATATCTAGGTCTTTGAAGGCCCTTGCCAAGGAATTGAATGTACCGGTGGTTGCTCTTTCTCAGCTATCTAGGGCAGTTGAGCAGCGTCAAGACAAGAGACCGATGTTAAGTGATCTGTTGGAATCCGGGGGTATAGAAGCAAACGCTGATGTGGTTTTGTTTATATACAGGGATGAGTACTACAATATGGAAAGCGAGAAAGAAAACATTGCGGAGATAGTAGTGGCCAAACAGCGAAATGGGCCAGTGGGGTCAGTAGAGTTGTTTTTTCAAAAGGATTACAATAAATTTTATAATTTGGCCAGGGGCTAAATTTATTCAGCTGTTATTAAAATTAGAAAATAGCAATAGATATATCATGGATATAAAAGATGGTTACTTACAGACAAACCATCTTTTTTTATAAGTTATCCAACAAGACGAACATATCTTGAACAAAACAAAATTCGTTCGAAACAATTGACAGGGGGCCCCCTCTTTGATACACTAACTATGCCGGCTGAAAAACAATAAACCAAAAACGCCTCCCCTGTCCTTTTATAAGATCGTTCGGGAAAAATAGTTTAAAAGGGATAGGAGGAAGATTAATGAAAAGTTATGATTGCATAATTATTGGCGCAGGCCCTGCAGGTATATTTGCTGCTTTGGAGCTGACAAGGAAGGAAAATTTAAATGTTTTGATAATCGAGAAAGGGAAAGAGTTGTCAAAAAGAGATTGTTCGATAACTAATAGAAAAGGGAAATGTTATAAATGTTCTCCTTGCAACCTTGTTAGTGGTTGGGGGGGAGCTGGAGCCTTTAGCGATGGGAAGCTAACTTTGACCAAGGATTTTGGTGGCTTTTTGACGGAATATCAGGATGAAGAAAAGGTAGAGGAGCTTATCTATGAAGCTGATGCTATATACCGGAAATTTGGAGCACCATCAAAATATTTCGAGGGCGGTAAGGATAAAATTAAGCAGTTTCAAAGGGAAGCTGCTAGTGCTGACTTAAAATTAGTTCCAGCTAAGATCAGACATCTAGGTACTGACAGCAGTACTCAGATCTTAGCTGATATAAGAGAATACCTTGATCAATATGTTGATGTTTTGACAAGTGTTAGTATTAAAGATCTAATAATCGAAGGAATAGAAAAAGATGAAAAAGACAAAAATAGATTTGAAAACTCAAAGATAGTAGGAGTAGAAACCGAGGATGGTACAAAATATTATTCTGATTTTGTTATCAGTGCTCCAGGAAGAGCAGGTTCTGAGTGGTTTTTAGAGCAAATAAAAAAACTAGGATTAGCCAGGAGCAATAATCCCGTCGATATAGGTGTAAGGGTGGAAGTTCCTGCAGTAATACTTGAACATATCACCGATGAGATCTATGAATCAAAGTTGTTTTATTATTCTAATTCCTTTGAAGATAATGTAAGAACCTTTTGCATGAATCCTCATGGGGAGGTGGTATTGGAAAATAATGAAGGGCTCATGACTGTAAATGGTCATAGCTATACAAACTATAAAACCGATAAAACAAATTTTGCTCTTCTTGTTAGCAAGAATTTTACTGAGCCTTTCAATGAACCAATCAGTTATGGGAAAAATATCGCCAAACTTGCAAACATGCTTGGCGGTGGGGTTTTGGTTCAAAGATTGGGGGATCTTCTAAATGGTAGAAGGTCTACAGAAGAAAGAATTCAAAAAGGTTATATAAAACCTACTTTGAATGATGCTACTCCGGGAGATTTAAGCCTTGTGCTTCCTTATAGGCACCTGGTTAGTATACGGGAGATGTTACAAGCAATGGATAAATTCATCCCGGGTATATATTCGACGCACACTTTGCTATATGGGGTGGAAGTGAAGTTTTACAGCTCAAGGATCAAACTTAATAGTAACCTGGAAACTCCAATAAATAACTTTTTTGCATGTGGGGACGGTGCAGGTGTGACAAGGGGACTGATTCAGGCTTCTGCTTCTGGGATCCTTGCAGCCAGGGAAATAACTAATAGGTTTTAAAATCAGGAGGGGATTTAATGTCAAGTGTTGTAGTAATAGGAACTCAATGGGGAGACGAGGGTAAAGGTAAAATTACCGACTTTTTGGCAGAAAAAGCTGATGTGATTATCCGTTATCAAGGTGGAAATAACGCGGGCCATACTGTGAAAATAGAAGATAAAGAATATAAGTTGCATTTAATACCTTCGGGGATATTTTATCCTGAAAAAATGTGTGTCCTCGGAAATGGTATGGTGATCGACCCCCAAGCCCTTATCGAGGAAATTGATTACTTGAAAGAAGAAGATGTGGCAGTTAACAATCTGATTATAAGCGATAGAGCCCATATTATAATGCCGTATCATAAGATATTGGATGAACTAGATGAAGAAAGAAGGGGAGAGGAAAAGATAGGGACTACAAAAAAAGGAATTGGCCCATGTTATATGGACAAGGCGGCAAGAAAGGGTATCAGGGTATGTGATCTTTTAGAACCTGAGGCATTGAAAAAAAAGATTGAAGCTTCTATGAAAGAGAAGAACCATTTGCTCGACAGGGTCTATAATTCTAAAGCTTATGATGCCGATAAGGCATTTGAAGAAGTACGTTATTATGCTGAAAAAATGAAGCCTTATATTGGAGATTCTTCGTATTATATCAATGATGCTCTAGAAAAGGGAAATAGATTATTGTTTGAAGGTGCCCAGGGAACCCTTCTTGATCTTGATCATGGGACTTATCCCTATGTAACCGCCTCTAACCCTGTGGCAGGTGGTGTTTGTATTGGAGCGGGAATAGGTCCGACAAAAATAAAAAACGTACTGGGAGTGCTAAAAGCTTACTCAACCCGGGTTGGAGATGGACCTTTTCCGAGTGAACTTGATAATGAAATAGGTGATAGGATAAGAGAGGCTGGAGGAGAATTTGGTACTACTACCGGTAGACCTCGCAGGATCGGATGGCTAGATCTTGTAATAGCCAGATATGCTAAGAGGGTAAGCGGATTAGATCAGCTGGCTTTGACTTTACTGGATGTTTTATCAGGATTTGAAAAATTAAAACTGTGTGTTGCCTACAAATATAAGGGAGAAGTGCTAAAAGAATTTCCCGCTAGCTTGGATGTGCTTTCAAAATGTGAACCCGTACTAGAAGAGATACCTGGCTGGGAAGAAGATATTACAGGCATTGAAAGTTATGATGATCTGCCTTCAAACGCTAAAAATTATGTAAGACGAGTTGAAGAAATCTGTGAAGTTCCCATCTCCACTATTTCTGTTGGCCCTGGAAGAAAACAGACAAAGATCGTAAGAGAGATATTTTAATTAGTAAGAAAATAAACTTTAATTTTATTGCTGCAGTATATTCCGATACTAAAA
>CAZCIZ010000093.1:0-7686 GCA_964498995.1 uncultured Clostridia bacterium
GAACTTTTGATTTGGACGATTTTGCAAATCCTTGTGAGCGTTGGTATTTAGCAAGTAATCTATCAATAAAATTCAAGTGTTTACGATTAAACTTCGTGTACCCGATCCGTAGATGTATTAATAAAAACTTTGTAGTATCGGAATATACTGCAGCAGTGAAATTAAAGTGTATTTTCTTACTAAATACTTTGACAAAAGTGCCTTGAATTCTTTTCTGCAATCTTATACTATTATAATTGATCTTGAGATTAATTAAAGTGGAAATATATAGATGCATGTAATTTCCCTTGCTTTCAAAAACAGATTAGCTTTACAATTAAGGATGAAGGATGAAACTTCAAAAGGGGTTTTTAGCTTGGTAGGAAAGGACCAAAACAGCTTAAGTCAGACAAACTGGCGTCTGGTCATTGTTTTTGCGCTAGCAGTGTTGGCATTTATTTCTTTGATTACCAGGTTGGGCTGGATTCAGCTTATTAGAGGAGCGGAACTACAACAGGAAGCCTGGAAACAGTGGAGTCAAGACATCAACATAGAAGCACAGAGGGGAGAGATCCTAGACCGAAATGGTGAGATATTGACTGGGAACGTTACTTCGAGTAAAATATTTGCGTATCCTGAAGAGATACAATCAGTGGATACTGCCGCTGCAGAAGTGAGCAGGATTTTTGGAATTGATTATGATAAGGTAAAAGACAAGCTTCAGGAAGACACAACCAGAGTAGAACTTATGGAAACCTCAGATGCAGAATTTGGCAGAATAATCCAGGATAAGGAAGCAATACATTTACCTGGGATCGAGAGAAAAACCGACAGCGGTCGTTATTATCCCCATGAGTCTATGGCATCCCAGGTCCTTGGCTTTGTCGGAGATGAACAGGGCTGGAGTGGGTTAGAATATGAATATGAAGAAGAGCTAGCTGGAAAAGATGGCTGGATGCTGCATCAAATTTCCCCGGATATGAAAGAGATTCCACACGGTGAAGGTCAATTTGTGCCCCCTAAGGATGGTAAAGATCTAAAAACTACACTAGATGTGAACATTCAATATGTACTCGAAAGGGAGTTGGAAAAGGCTCTAGAAGAACATGAGGCAAAAAATGCCATGGCCCTTGTAATGGATCCAAATAATGGTGAGGTTTTGGCTATGGGGAGTAAACCTGATTATCATCCGGCTGACTATCAAGATTACGAAGGACAAAAAAGGCAAAATCCCCTGATAGAAAACTCTTTTGAACCTGGTTCCACTTTTAAACCTACCACTTTAAGTGCAAGTATAGAAGAAAACAATTTTGATCCCAATAGGGGTTTTCACTCCACGGGAACTATAGATGTTGCCGGTACTACAATTTCTTGTTGGAGCGGCGGTCACGATGAGATGCTCGATTTTAGAGAGGTGGTTTATCGATCCTCTAACCCTGGATTTGTCGTAATGGGGCAGGAACTGGGTAAAGAAACCTTAATGAGATATATTCAAGGCCTAGGTTATGGGGAGAGAACTGGGATTGATCTACCGGGAGAAAGCCGGGGGTCCATTCCAGAATTAGAACAAAAAGGGCCCGTGGAGCTAGCTACTGTTTCTTTTGGACAGGGAGTGTCGGTAACTCCTATCCAGCAAGCTGTAGCACTAAGCGCAATTGCCAACGAAGGTGAGATTGTAACCCCCTATGTTGGGAAAAAATTAATGGGTGAAGCTGAAACTGAACAAAACCTAGGCGAAAACAAAAAAGTGCGCCAGGCTATTTCTGAAATTACTGCTAACAAAGCGACTGATATTCTAGAAGGAGTGGTAGAAGAAGGTACAGGGGATAATGCTCAAATTGAAGGGATAAATGTGGCCGGTAAAACCGGGACAGCTCAAAAGCCAGCCCCAGATGGCGGTTATTATGAAGATAAATATATCGCTTCTTTTATAGGATTTGCACCGGCAAATGACCCAGAACTTCTGGTGTATGTTGCTGTGGATACTCCACAGACATACCCTCCCTGGGGAGGGCATATAGCGGCGCCGGTGTTTAGAGAAATAATGAAGGATAGTCTGAATTTTTTTAGAGATTAATTAATGGAAGTAACAGTTTTGAGCTTAAATAGAGCCTGAATAAACTTAAAACTAACGAGGAGTTGATACTATGCCCGAAGACGCTGCTGATTTAAAGCACCATGTTGATGATGTGGAATTTCTTGAAGTAAAGGAAGAGCACTTGGATGAAATACTTGAAATCTACAATTACTATGTTGTAAATACCACGGCTACCCTGCATATAAATCCTATTTCCAGGGAAAAAATGCGAAGTATAGTCTTGTTTGAAAACCCAAGTTACAGGACATATGTCATCTGCAAACAAAAAAGCATTCGTGGCTACGTGACAGTTACTCAATATAAGAATAGAGAAGCTTATGATGAAACGGGCGAAGTCATAATATACTTAAAGCCCGACTGTATTGGTGAAGGTCTTGGAAGTTTGGCCCTTCAATTTATAGAAAAGCATGCAAAAGAGCATTCCTTTCATGTGCTGATGGCAGTTGTCTGTGATGAGAACAAAAAGAGCATCAAATTGTTTGAAAGAAACGGGTATTTTAAATGCGGTCATTATAAAGAGGTGGGAAAAAAGTTCGATCATTATATGGATGTGGTAGCATTTCAAAAGATAATTAATTAACCCTTGTAGCGAATGTTGAAATTATGTTGGAAATTTGTTATACAATTAATGATGAAATCATGAGATAGTTCATTAATATAAAAGATATGAAAGAGGAGGGATATTTATGGCTACAAAGGAGTTTCAAGCGGAGACCAAAAGACTTTTGGATATAGTCATCAACTCTGTTTACAGTAATAGGGAGATTTTCTTAAGGGAGTTGATCTCAAATTCTAGTGATGCCATCGATAAGTTGTACTACAAAACTTTAGCTGATGATACAATGACCTTTAATAAGGACGACTATTATATCAAGATAACCGTCGATAAGGATAAAAGGCTTTTGAAAGTATCAGACACTGGAATAGGGATGACAAAACAAGAGCTTGAAGATAATCTTGGGGTTATTGCTAGAAGTGGTTCTCTAGATTTTAAAAAGAATACCAACATAGAAGATGGCCATGATATTATCGGCCAATTTGGGATCGGCTTTTATTCGGCTTTTATGGTTGCCGATGAGGTTACCATAATTAGCAGGGCTTTTGAAAGTGATGAGGCCTATAAATGGGAATCTACTGGTGTTGAAGGTTATGTAATTTCACCTTGCGAAAGGGAAACGGTAGGTACAGACGTTATATTGAAGATAAAAGAAAACACCGGCGAAGAAGAAGGTGAAGATTTTGAGAAGTACCTGGATGAGCACAGGTTAAAATCCATCGTCAAAAAGTATTCTGACTTTATCAGATATCCAATCAAGATGGATATACCAAAGACCAGACCTAAGGAGGACAATGAAGAAGAATATGAAGAATACGTGGAAGAAGAGACAGTAAACAGCATGGTCCCCATCTGGGATAGAAACAAGAATGAATTGACAGATGAAGATTATAAAAACTTCTACAGGGAAAGGCATTATGGCTTTGATGAGCCTTTGAAGCACATTCACATCAATGCCGAAGGAACGGTCAGCTTCAGGGCTGTGTTGTTTATCCCGGAAAAACCACCTTTTGACTTCTACACCAAGGAATATGAAAAGGGGCTCGAACTGTATTCAAATGGTGTCTTGATTATGAATAAATGTCCCGAGCTATTGCCGGATTATTTTAGCTTTGTAAAAGGCGTTGTTGATTCGCAAGATTTATCTCTGAACATCTCCAGGGAGATGTTACAACACGACAGACAGTTAAACTTGATTGCCAAAAATATCAAAAACAAAGTCAAAAAAGAGCTAAAGAACTTGATGGAAAATCAACGAGAAGAGTATGAGAAGTTTTACAATTCCTTTGGCAGGCAGTTAAAGTTTGGAATGTACAGTGATTTTGGTCAGAACAAAGAGACTCTGGAAGATCTTCTGCTATTTTACTCTTCTAAAGATCATAAGCTTGTTTCCCTAGAAGAATATGTTTCTAGGATGGAAGAAGATCAGCAGTATATCTACTATGCAACGGGAGAATCCGTTGATAGGATAGACAAACTGCCTCAGACGGAGTTTGTTAAGGATAAGGGTTATGAAGTTCTTTATTTGACAGAAGATGTGGATGAATTCGCCATCAAGATGATGGGAAGTTATCAGGAAAAGGAATTCAAATCCGTGTCTAGTAAGGATTTGGGCTTAGAATCTGAGGAAGAAAAATCTTCGGAAGAGGTTGAAAAGGAACACAAGGAAATGTTCGATAAGATGAAAGATATTTTGTCGGATAAGGTTAAAGAGGTTAAACCTTCAGAAAGACTAAAAGACCATCCGGTTTGCCTAGCAAATGAGGGTGAGATCTCCATAGAGATGGAAAAGATCTTAAAAACCATCCCTAATGATCAAAATGTGCAGGCCGAAAAAATCCTTGAAATCAATGTAAGCCATGACGTATTTGAGTCCCTGCAAGAAGCCTATGAACAGGATGAAGGAACTTTCAAACTCTATACTGATCTATTGTATAACCAGGCCTGCTTGATTGAGGGGCTACCTATTGAAGACCCGGTAGAGTATACCAATAATGTGTGTAAAATCATGAAGTCAACTACCCATGACTAAAATCGCGGATACCCGCACCACAAAACTATGAAGTAGAGCAGAGTAGAGTAGAGTAAAGCAGAGAGCCATATTGGGCTCCCTGCTTTTTTTGTGAAATTTTGCCTTGACTAGCCTGAGAGGGATTATTATGGCGAAAGAAAGAGGATTGCTTTTATTTTTTATCTACATTAAGTACGAAAACATATTAACAATCCGTGGAGGTTATTTCTGATTTTGACTATGGGTTGACTATAATGTAAAATAAGAAAGCTTTTTTAGTGAAAGCAGTAACAAAAGTTTATTATTACTACTAAGTACTAAGGAGTGGATGATGTGTCGAAGGATTTACAGAGACGAGGATTGATTGTTACCATTGCTTGCCTTGGAGCAAACATGGCAGTTGGGATTTTGTATTCCTGGAGTATAATCGCAAGATTTTTACAGGAGGAATTGGGCTGGAGTGCAACAGAGGCTCAGATTCCATATATGTTTGCTTGTGGAGTATTTGCACTCATGATGGTTCCCGGAGGTAGAGTACAGGATGTACTTGGTCCTAAACGGGTTATTATTGCCGGTGGTATTTGTGTTGGTTTAGGTTTTATACTTTCTTATTTTTGGTTGACTTTAATCGGTTTGACTATTTCTTTTGGAATAATCGTAGGTTCGGGGATAGGATTTGTTTATTGCTCTACTACGCCTACATCTATTAAGTGGTTTGGCCCTGAGAAGAGGGGACTTATTTCAGGTGTAGTAGTAAGTGGATTTGGAGCGGCTTCAATTTATGCAGCTCCATTAACTGAATTTTTGATCTTGAATCTTGGGCTTGAAATGACCATGTTGATCCTGGGGGTTGCTTTTCTAGTAGCTATTTTATTTTTTGCCCAGTTAATTAAGGTGCCACCTGAAGGCTATATTCCTCCTGGTCTAGAATTATCAAATTCCGTTGGTAGTGGAGAAGGAAAAACGGATAACAGGTACAAGCCTGGAGAGAAGGTTACAAAGACTGATTTTCAATGGAATGAAGTTATAAGAACCCCCAGATTTTGGATGTTGTGGGTGATGTTTTGCTTCAGCGCCTTGGCCGGGCTCATGATGGTTGGTCATTTGTCCCCCATTGCTGTCCAGCAGACAGGGGTATCCCTGGGTTTTTATCTTGTTGCGACTTTGGCTGTCTTTAATGCCCTTGGAAGAGTTGGTGGAGGGATTATGACAGATAAACTAGGGGGCTTAACTACAATGTATATTATTTTTGGTCTTCAAGGGATCAACTTCTTCTTATTTGATTTATACACGACTGTACCCCTTTTGTTGATAGGAACCATTGTTGCTGGATATTGTTATGGGGCTTTGTTATCTGTTTTTCCGGCTACAACTGCAGATTTATTTGGTGTTAAGAATCTAGGCATAAATTATGGTTTGTTATTTACTTCCTGGGGTATAGGAGGAGTGTTCGGAGGTTATCTTGGCGGAACTGTTAGAGATTTAACAGGCACTTATGCTACTGCTTACTTGGTGGCAGCTAGCTTATTGGTTGTCTGTATATTTATGACCTATTTGATAAGAAAACCGGTAAAACCCGTTTATGTTAAAGCTGAAGGAAGACTAGATGTTAAGTGATTGCTGCTGCCAATACATCAAAGCTAGGAGGTGTAAAGAAGTTTACTCATTAGACTTCTTGCACCTTGTCTAGTTTTAATGTAAGGATGGATTGTAATCCCGTGGTTTTTCGGCTCCGGTCAAAGCTCTTAATGCACCTTGAGCCAGGGCTTGCATCTCGTTTTCTGAAATGATCATTATTTTGGCTAAAAAGTCTATTTTGGTGGTTAAACTATCGATAAACTGCTTAGCATTGATGAGAGCTCCGGTTAGGACTATTGAATCTATATTGCCTCCTAAAACTGTGGCCATGCTGCCTACTTCTTTAGCTACCTGATAAGACATCCCTTCGATAATAAAGCTTGCCTCTGTTGATCCCTCCAGGTTTTTTTCCTCGATCTCTTCCATATTTTTAGTGCCAAGATAACCATATACTCCCCCTTGGCCTACAAACTTTTCTTTAATCAAGCTTTTAAGCTGAGCTGACTTATCTTTTTCCAGGCATTTTTCCCCTAATAAGATAAAAATATAATCGATCAATTCCATGACGGGTAGACTTCCACTTCTCTCAGGAGTGAAGGGCCCTTCACTTAGAGCGTTATTTACATCTATTACTTTACCTTCACTATGGGCTCCTATGGTTATCCCCCCGCCCAGGTGGGCTACTATTAAATTGGCTTCATGGTAGTTAAGTTTTAGTTTGGCGGCAGCTTTTTTGGCAGCGGCTTTTTGACTCAGGGCATGAAAGGCGCTACTTCGTTTAATCATTGGACTGCCACTAATCCTGGCGATTTTACTTAGTTCATCGGTGCTAGGGGGGTCTATTGTATAGGCCGGGCAGTTATAGGATTTTGACAACTCCAGGGCTATTATAGGCCCAAAAGCAGATGGGTGGCGGCCATACTTATCCTCCATCAAATCCTGGCTCATTTTTTCATCGATGGTATAGATCCCTGCAGGAAGGGGTTTAATAAGTCCTCCCCGGCTTACAATGGCAGCAAAGTTTGTATGTTTAAACCCCGACTTTTCTAAGCAGGTGTTTACGTGATTTTTCCTTTCTTGTAGTTGAATAGTTTTATTCACAGTGGCTTCACTTGTCTCATGCTTTTCTTCATATATCAAAGACTCATTTTTAAAAATCGCCACCTGGGTTGAAGTCGATCCCATATTTAAAACTAGAATGTACAGAACTTGGCTTGGATTTGAACTCAATATTTTTCACCTCTTCTTTAGACTGCATTGTCTTTTTATTTATTATACAACTTGTTTCCATACTAACTTTTCATGTTTTGGGTTTTCACACCACAACCAGTAATGAAAATAACTGATTTACTTTCTTCCTAACTCCCATGTTTAGCTCACCATTAAGTTTGATACAGATGATACTAACATTAAAGGTGACTTTGGGTAAGGTTCAAGAAGTTTAATAAGTAAACTTTTTTGAAT
>CAZCIZ010000094.1:0-7645 GCA_964498995.1 uncultured Clostridia bacterium
CTCCATATACTGCTGCAATAAAATAAATCAGTTATTTTCATTACTGGTTAGTAAGAAATTTTAGGGATTAGGTGCCTGTAATAAATCATCTTCTTTTGAACCTTTGGTAATCTGATCCTGGTTATCGTCCAAGGTATCTTTTTCTTGTAATTCCCTAGGTACCGTAACCTTCCTGTGTTGAATAGCTCCAATTATCAGTAAAACTGCTAGAATAGCTGAAGAAATCAGTGCGATTGTAAAGCCCGGATAAAACATAGCCATCCCACCAAGGAGTAGAAGTATTATTTTGCCTGGTATATTTACAGCTTGATTGTAGGTAAACCTACCAAAGAAGAAGAAAGTTACCCCTCCTACTCCTAAGGATACCATTAAGGTCTCGATGATTTGAAATAATCCAGGTTCTAATATAATACTTGTACGGATGAAAATTGAAAATGACATAATTATGATAGGTAGGCAGATTTTTAATGCTGTTAGCATGGTTTTCATAAATGAGGCCCCGGAAAGTTTGGATGCAACAGCTGCCGTTAAAGAAGTTGGGGGAGATAATTCGCCCCAAACAGCTATTAAGAAAACAAAAAAATGAGCAATGAAAGGGTTAATGCCAAATGGTGTTAAAGCAGGGACAACTATTACGGCCACCACAATATAGGTGGCAGTGGGAGGAAGCCCCATCCCAGCTATCCATCCAAATGCCCATGCAGCTAATAAAGTCAATACTATGCTTATCTGGCCTAATTCCATCAAAAGTTGACCCATCCGAAGTAAAAATCCTGATACGGTAAATAAACCTATCATTATGCCAAGGGTGGACATTAAAACTACCAGGTACCATAGTATGTCTGCATAGGTCTCCACTATGTTTCTGGCTATTGTTAAGAGGTTTAAATTTCTAAAAGACTCTTCCTTAATATAATATTTAAAATAAAAGTAGGAGATTAAAAGCAGGGCCACCAAGGTGATACCTCCATAAAGTCCTGCTCGCATTGCTCCCATCCCAAGTAATCCCATGTACATTATTAAAGCCAATATACAAATGAAAAAGGCAGAGGCTTTGATTAAATCATGAAAAGGTGCCCTGGGAGGATGGGTCTTTTCGGCAACTATTTCAGATACACTTAGCAAGTATACAGAAAAGATCACGGCACTGAAATAAATAAATGCGATTGAAAAACCCCTGATTACGATGTCCCAATAAGGGACACCAAGATAATTAGCCATTAAAAAACCTGCTACGGCCATTAAGGGAGGCATAACCAAACCACCCATTGAAGCTGCTGTTTCTACTGCACCTGCATATACAGGGGAAATACCGTGCCCTTTCATTAGTGGAATTGTAAAACTGCCTGTAACAGCAGTGTTAGCAGCTCCACTTCCGCTAGTTGAACCTATGATTGCTGAGCTTAATACAGCTACTTGAGGAATGTTATACTTATGTTTACCTAAAAAGCCGTAAATGGTTTTAATGATACTGTCTTGAGCTCCAAACCCTCGCGCTGTAGCAGCTACAAGCAAAAAAGCTGCTACATAGGTCAATACCATTTGTGAATATCGACCAAAAACTCCTTCTGCTAATTCCAAAGTAGTAGAATTTATCACCCTGGTTATAGTTACTCCGGGGTGCCAGAAAAAGTCAATGGGAGAATACATTCCAAATAAATTGTAAGCTATTAAACCTAAGTTTACATAAAATAGCACAGGATGGAATTTGCGGGAGAGCTCCATGATTACCAAGAATATAGTTAATCCGATAAAAAAGTCGGTGTTGTTGTAAGCTCCGGCCCTATGTATAAATAGGGCTTCGTAATTTATTTCCCAGTATATTAAGACGACCAAAGAAGCAATAACATAAATAGATGTAATAATTCTATTTAATGTAAGACTTAGGCTAGGATATAGGCCACCTTCGATATATTTATAAAGGACACCTATTATTATAGCAATGGGGACAAGCCTAGTGGTTAATTTAAGAGGGCCACCAGCACCTGTAAAGAAGTAGTATATCAGGTGGAAGAAGAAAAATAATGAAATAATCAATACAAGGTTTCTAACTGTAAAATGCTCTTTTACAGCGCTCATTTTAACATCACTCCTCACGTTATTTAATTTTATAAGCAACCAACATATACATATATTTTACAGAAAATTTAAAAATTTTTTACAATTATACCATAAATATAACACAGCCAGGGGTTAATGTCTACTAAAATTACAAAACATTTTTGTTTTGTTAAGAATTTGTTTATAAAATGTTTAGTGTAGAATTTTATGCTTAATTTATATCAAACCAAATATATAAGTTTAAATGGCGTACTATTTATCAGTATTTGCTCATTGTAAAAAGGTGAGTAAGTACACAAATTCAATTAATCTAAGGGAGGTATGATCGTGAAGAAAATGACAAAGTTGTTCTGCATCATCTTTTTATTCGCAATTATCTCAGGAGGCGTTATTCTTGCCCAGGAGGATGCAGATGAAGGTACAGAAGTGGAGTTGGAGTTGAGAGGTAAAGAAACAGTGGAAGTTACTGGCTTTATCATTGATGGCAGAAGTTTAGTATCGGCAGAGGCGTTCGAGGCGGTTTCTGATGCTTCCGTTTCTTTTGACGTGGATACAGGAGCAATAGAAGTCAGTTATCCTGAAAAACCAAACATAGAGCTCGAGCTAGGAAATGAACAGGTGTATGTGAACGGCGAACCGGTCAACATGCCCTTAGCGCCCCGATTGATTCAAGATGAACTCTATATGCCTTTAAGGATCGTATTTGAACATTTAGAATACCACGTAGGATGGGGCAATGGGCTCATTACTTTGGAAGAAATTGTAGAGCCAGTGGTTGAACCGCTGGATGTAGAAGACGGTACTTACAGGGCAGCATCAGAAGCCTCTGAAGATCCGTATGGTTTCACAATTTCTGAAGTGACCTTTGAAGACGGGTATATGGTAGATGTTCATTTATTTGAATATGATGGCGTTGGCTTAAGAAAAGAGAGAGACTATCACTATGATGTAGAAACATGGCAAGATATTCGGGATAACTACCCGGAAGAATATGACTCGTTACAGGCCATGTTGGATGAAATGGAAGAGCGGTTTGTCAATTACAACACTGCTGATGTTGACACAATCTCCGGTGCTACGGGCACTGCAAACCAGGCAAAGGACGCTGTTGACCGGGCTATAGCTATGGCAAAAGGTGAGACAGGTCCATTTGATGGTACTTTTATGGGTGTGTCCGAGATTGGAGAACGCAGCTGGGGGATTGCCCTAGTGACTATGGAAGACGGTGAGATGGTAGAGGTGCAACTTGAAGAAGCTAACCGCCATGAGCCCTTTGGCCCAATTACCGAAGCAGAGTTGAAAGATGAAGATTATGATTGGGATGAATTCCACGAAGCCAGGGAAACAATGCCAGAATGGTTTATTGAAGCTCAATCCCCAGATGTTGACACTTACACAGGTGCTACAGGAAGTTCAAAAGGTTGGAGGCAGGCCGTAACCAGAGCTATGGCCAATGCTGGTGTTTACGAGCGCTTGGTTGGCTCTTCAGCGGCAGATGATAATGGTTTTGCTGAAGCAGACCTGGTTGTGGAAGACGGTGAATTTGTCGATATAGGGTTAACCGAGTATGACAACCTAGGATTGCGAAAGGATGTAGATTACGAGTACAATGTGGAGAATTGGGCAGAAATCAGAGATGATTATCCCGAAGAATATGAGAGCTTAAGGGCTATGCTGGATGAGATGGTAGAAAGAATTGAAGCGGCGGAAGAGATTGATGAAGTTGATACCATCAGCGGTGCAACCGGCACCTCTGAAAAAGCTATTGACGCAGTGGAAAAGACTTTGCTAGAAGACTCATTTAACGATACCTTTATGGGGATTTCTACAATTAGTGCACGTGGTGGTTGGAATCTAGCCTGGGTTGAATTTGAAGGGGATGCAATTATAGATGTATCGTTGGAAGAAGTCCAGGAAGAAAATGGCGAATATGAACTAAAAGGCGAAGATTATCAGTGGGATGAATTTCACGAAGCAAAAGATGAAATGCCAGCCTGGTTCATTGAAGCTGATTCTCCCGAAGTAGATACCTATACTAATGCAACCAGTAGTGCAAAGCAATGGATGGAAGCCGTAGAAGATGCAGAAAGAAGGTCCAGCAGATAGCTAGATTGCTTAGTGTAATTATTATTAAATCTGCCTATCTAGTTAAGTCAGGATAATTTTGTGCAAGATTTCAATGAATTATCTCTAACTTTCATGATGAAATAGAATTTTTCTTGAAAAAAAGAAGGGAAAATAAGTTTAAAAAAGAATACCTGATTGATGCAATTTAAATCAAGGAAACCAATTTGATAGAAAAGGGAGTCGATAATATGCCAAAAACTATTCTAGATGATATTCAAGTGGACTATAATATTTTCGGGAAAGGGCAACCATTGATATTTATTCACGGGGCTTTTGTGAATAAAAAAATGTGGCAGGTGCAGGTTGAATACTTTGTTGATAAAGGGTTTCAGGTTATAACTTACGATGTACGAGGACACGGAGAAACAAAAAAGGTTAAAAATGGGAGAAGGGAGAAAAAGTATTCAATTGATCTTTTCACCAGGGATTTAAGGAGGTTAATAGAAAAGCTTGAGATTAAGAAGCCTATAATTTGCGGAGTTTCTATGGGAGGTATGATCGCTCAGGCTTATGCTGCAAAATATCCGAAAGATTTAAGAGCTCTGATTCTTTCAAATACTTTGATTTCTACTGAAGCCTCATTAGATGAGATGATGGCTAAATACTATTTAGCGCCAAAGTGGAAAGTTCTTTCGGAAGTGAGGATGTTTGGCGTGAAGGCATATGTAGAATATTTTTTTCTCCTAGGTCAATACATTAAAGCTATAAATTACCTGGGAAAGGACAAAGAGATCGGGGGTTATGTAAAGAGTACAATGAAAAATTTTAGTGAAGATGAATTTATAAATGTCATGTCAGCCGTATATGATTTTGAATATCAAGATATTTCTAATCTTGATATTCCTACTATGATAATAACTGGAGGATATGAATACGAGCTATTAAAAAATCATGTAAACAAGTTTTATAAAGTAATTAAGGATTCTACTGTAAGTGTAATTTCAAATTCAGGACACATGCCAAACCTTGAAAATCCTGGTGAATTCAATATTGAGCTAGATGATTTTTTAAAGAGGATCTGCCTGAGCTTGTTTGTGGATAATACGGATAATGTTTCTTAGAATAAATAACCCCCCTACTGGGCAAAAATCAGTAAGGGGGTTTACTGTTACTCTTTGGTTTAGACATTGTCCATGTCTAGATTTACTCCTTGGACGTTTACCTCTACCGATTCAACATCAAAACCTGTCATGGATTTGATTGTATCTCTGATGGTTTTTTGTACTTCCTTTGAAACTTCATGGATTTTGACTCCATAACGGATAGTCACGTTGATAGTGAGGCTTACTTTATCATCTTCAGATCTTTCGATGCTTACCCCTTTGGTAACATCTTTTTTTCTAATTCTCTCGGCTAAATTATTAACAACAGAGGTGCCCATCATTTCATCCACACCCTCAACCTTGCTTACAGCTATACCAGCTATAATTTTCAAAACTTCATCAGCAATTTTTATGCTGTCTTTTTTCTGATCATTATTTGCCAAAATTAACGCCTCCTTAAAAGATTTTTTTACAGATTAAGAAAAAAGCTCAATATAATCATCATGAGATAATTTAATTATATCAAAAGCTTCTTCCTTATCATAACGTCCGGCCAGATAGCATTTGGTGTCCTTACCGCCTGGCATCTGCTTATAAGTTAAAAAGAAATGTTCAAGCCTTCTTATAACAGCTTCAGGACAGTCACTTATATCTTCCCATGAACCATAGGAAGCATCATTGACTAATACTGCAAGTATTTTATCATCGGCTTCCCCAGCGTCGATCAACCTGAATCCCCCAATTGGTTTTGCTTGTAATAATATGTCGCCGTGGGGGACTATTTTTTCCGTTAAAACGCATATGTCTAGAGGATCGTCGTCTCCTTTTATGTCACTTTGGCCGGTCATTTCCTGACAATGCTTTCCTATCCTGTCACCGCAATAGCTCCTGGGTATCATTCCGTACAATGATGGATATATGTTTGAATATAACTGTGGCCGATCTATTTTTAAAAGTCCGGTCTCCTTGTCTAATTCATATTTAACTGTATCACTTGGAACAACTTCTATATAAGCATTAACTTTTTGGGGCCAGTCTTCACCAATGGATACTCCGTGCCAGGGGTGGGCTTTGTAGAAACTATCTGACATATAAATCTTGCCTCCTTTTCTTATTACTTTAAACATGCTTTGATTTGAATAAATAGTTTTGACATTTGTTTCAATTTTTAGCAGGAAACATTTGCTTAATAAAGAAGTATTAAGTGGAGTTATCCATATTATACTAATATAATTAATTGATGTATAGTATAAATTACAAGCTTAGGGGGATTTATTATATTTGGAGGTTTTTATCAACTATAATAAATTATCAATTCAAAAGGAGGGAGTTCTTTGGCTAATGAAGTAAGATGGATGGGGCATGCTACATTTGAGCTTGAAACTTCAAAGGGGAAGAAGATAATAGTAGACCCCTGGTATGATGGCAACCCTTCAAATGAAAAGAAAGCTGAAGAGGTGGAAAAAGCTGATGTAGTGCTAATAACCCACGACCACTTTGATCATCTTGGAGAAGCAGCTGATATTTTAAAACAAACAGGTGCTACCATGGTGGGGCAACCGGAAATTATGGAAAAGCTTAAAGGTGAGGGTGTTTCTGAAGAACAAGTGGTATACGGTACAGGGATGAATGTAGGAGGAACTGTAGAAGTAGAAGATGTAAAAATAACCATGACTCAAGCTGTACATTCATCTACTGCAGGGGATCCATCAGGGTACATTGTAACTCTAGAAGACGGTAAAACAATATATTATGCCGGGGATACCGGGTTGTTCAATACCATGAAAGATTTTGGAGAACTATATGATATTGATCTAGCCATCCTACCTACTGGCAGTGTATTTACCATGGATTCCCAACAGGCTGCTCATGCGCTGAAGTTGTTAGGGCCAAAGTACGCAGTACCTATGCATTTTGGAACTTTTCCCATTTTGGAGCAGGATGGAAATAAGTTTAAAGAGCTGGCTCAAAAAAATGCTCCTGGAGTAGAGGTACTTGTGTTAGAGCCGGGGAGTTCCTGTAAACTGTAATTAAATGCCAGACTCTGCTATATTTCATTGGTAATCAAACCGTACTAACTTCCCATGTTTTGAATTTCAGACCACAAACAGTAATGAAAATAACTGATTTATTTTATTGCAGCAGTATATGGAGATAAGTTTTAAGTTTTTATTATTAATACATCTTGGAGAGGAGCCAGGAAAGGTAATGCCTAAAAACAGGATGTTTTTAGCAAATTGGCACAGGATGTGCCTTTAATTTGGAAGCATTACCTTTCCTGGCGACGATTCTTAGATGTATTAATAAAAACTTTCAATATCGACATATACTGCAAGCAATAAAATTTAGGTGTATTTTCTTACTAACTCCCCATGTTTTGACTTTCACACCACAACCAGTAATGAAAATAACTG
>CAZCIZ010000095.1:0-7257 GCA_964498995.1 uncultured Clostridia bacterium
AAATAACTGATTTATTTCACTGCTGCAGTATATGGAGATATGTTTTAAGTTTTTATTATTAATACATCACATCTAGGCAGGGAAGGTACACGAAGTTTAATAAGTAAACTTATAGTTTTTGGATTTTCTCTTAAATTGCTTGCTAAATACCATAAGCGAACTTTTGATTTGGACGATTTTGCAAATCTTTGTGAGCGTTGGTATTTAGCAAGCAATGTATCACAAAAATTCAAGTGTTTACGATTAAACTTCGTGTACCCCCGATTCTTAGATGTATTAATAAAAACTTTTAAATATTGGAATATACTGCAGCAGTGAAATTAAAGTTTATTTTCTTACTAACTTTAAAATAGGAAGGAGGCAAAAGGTCGCAATTGCTATTTCATTGTTGTATTAATTGCGACACGGTTTTATGGCAAAATACGAATCTTTGAGTATTTTTATAGACGGAGGCTTTCTAGAGAAGGTATTTAACAGACTTGGAGAGCCCAGAATAGACTATCTCAGCCTTTACAATTGGATCAGCGACAAGGTAGGAGTTCCAAGGCTTAGGACGTATTATTATCATTGTTTGCCTTATCAGGGTGATCCACCTAGCAATGAGGAAAGAGCAAGGTTTGCCAAGAAACAGCGATTTTTCAATAAGATCAGCAGTTTGCCCAGGTCCGAAGTGAGGTTGGGAAGCTTGGCTTACAGGGGTAGGAGCGAGGATAAGACCCCTATATTCGAGCAGAAAAAAGTTGACGTCCTAATGGCCTTAGACATAGCCAGGTCAGCCTTTGAACAGAGGGTAACTCATATCGTGATAATATCTAGTGATAGTGATTTTGTGCCCGCTATTCAGATGGCTAAGGATAAGGGGATAGTGTCATTTTTATTATATAGTGATGAAATAAAACCTCACCATGACCTTATCGAGGCCTGTGATGAGGTCATAAATATAAGGCCTAATAATTTACAGGAGATGGAACTGAAGATATAATTGGGAAGTAAAATTAATATATTTAAAGTAATATAACTGCAATTAAAAGCTCCTCCCTTGCCATAACATTCAAGGCTCTGGGAGGAGCTTTATAATAATTCCCCGGCCGGGGATTATTGCTGTTGATTTTTAGGAGTAAAGGTGGCACAGTCGGTTTCTTGCTTATCATTTGCACCTGGTGGCTGGATCTCGATCATTTGGGCAACACACCTATTCCCATCCTGATAATATGTACAGCTATCCACTACACACTTCACCCTATTGATTTCTTCGCTCATCTATTTTATTCCCTCCTTTCCAAATTTCCGTACAACCATTCAATCTTTTTATTTTCCTATCTTTTCAGTATTAATTTTGACAAAGAGGAGGGAAATTATGCAGACTGATTAAAATCAAACAGGGGCTTACCTGAAAGGTCAAGTAGCCCCTGAAAATTAATGACATGGAAAAGATCATTCAAAAACTCAAACGTTAAATTAGAATTAACCTTTTTTCTTCCTTATTCTTCTTCTTTATTCTTCTTCTTCTTCGTCGGAAGCTTCTATTTCTTTGAGATATTCCTCTAGCTCTACGCCTTGAACATAAACCGTAACAGAAGGAACTTCTAGGCCTGTCATGGAATTGACAGCTTCGCGTACTTGTTTTTGGACGTTCTCTGCCACTTCATGTATTTTAACACCGTATTTAACGATCAGATAAACGCCTATGCTAGCTTCGTTTTCAGTGGTTTCTACCTTGACACCCTTAGCTAAGTCTTTTTTCCCTATCCTTTCTGCAATGTTTCCGACAAATCCTCCGCTCATGCTTGCCACACCTTCGATTTTGGTGGCTGCAATACCAGCGATAATAGAGATAACATCGTCCACAATCTTGACACTATCACCCTGTTGATTTGAAACCTCTACTGCAATTTCCTTCTCTTCTTTGTTATCGGCCATCCTTCATCAACTCCTTTCTTTTATTTCTTTTCTTAGATAGTATAGTTTTCCCATCAGGCAAACTCAAAATTAATCTTTGAGAATAATATTTTTGGCCTGGGGAAGAACAACCTACATTACTATTATACTATAAAACTTCTTCTAAAACCTTAAAAATCCTGCAAATTTTAAAATAAATTGGTGCAAAAAGTTTATTCTTGACTTTTTGCACCAATATTTTGGTTTGAATTAGCCCAGGGTTTAGTAATTGAACCTATCTACTAGTTGTTTTAGCTCCTGAGCCGAATCCGATAGAGCCTGGACACTGCTGCTGATTTCTTCAACGCTGGCGGTTTGTTCCTCTGCTGAAGCGCTGATATCTTCAGAGCGAGAGCTTATATCCTTACCGCTTTTGCTAACTTTATCCATGGTGTCTGCAACGACCTGACTGCTTGAGGCCAGCTGGGCCGCAGCACTGCTGATAGCTTGGATCTGTTCGTCAGTTTTGCTTGTAGCCTCGACAATCTTGTCTAAAGCGCTGTCGGCATCATTTATAGCTTTAACTCCCGAGTCCACCTCGCTGGTGCCTTTTTGCATTCCCTCTACAGCCTTTTTGGTATCATCCTGAATCTTTTGGATCATTTCGGAAATATCTCCTGTGGCTTCAGTTGACTGCTCAGCCAGTTTTCTTACCTCTTCGGCAACTACTCCAAAGCCCTTGCCGGATTCGCCGGCCCTAGCAGCTTCTACAGCAGCATTAAGGGCTAGCAAGTTTGTCTGCTCAGCGATATCTTCGATCAACTCGACTATCTGGCCGATCTCTTCTCCCCGTTTTCCTAGTTCGTTTACCTGCTTGGAGGCTTCATCGACGGATTCGTTGATGGACTGCATCTTTTGTACTCCCTGATTCAAGGATTCTTTACCTTCGCTAGCTGCATCAGATGACTCTCTCGACAAGGAAGCTGCACTTTCGGCGTTTTTTGCCACCTGGTTGGAAGACTCAGCTATTCCTTGAACTTCCTCGCTGGAATTTGAAATATTTTCTGCCTGCTCCGAGGAACTGGTGGCGAGTTGTTCGATATTCATGGCTACGTGCTCAGTAGCTTCTCCTGTTTGACTAGATGCCTCAGCCACCTGTTGGGAGACATCGGCTACTTCTGATGCAGTTTCGTCTACCACCTTGATCATATCCTGTAAAGTGCCTAAGAAAGTATTAAACTTAATTGCTAGCTCCCCGACTTCATCTTCAGTATTGACCTCGAGCTTTCTGGTAAGGTCACCTTCGCCGGCATTCATTTCATCAAGGTGCTGGTTGATCTGACTTAAGGGAGTCTGTACCATCTTCTTGGTCAAGACAAAAGTTGCTCCCCCAATCAATAATATGATGACAAAACCCATTCCATACATCAAGAAAAGATTTTCTCTAAAAGCCGCCTCTAAAGGTGCAGTAGGAATATAAACGCTGTAAAGAGCCCGGACGTCCCCGATTTCATAACCTTCCCTTTCATAACCAAAAGGGTCAATTTCCCCCGGAGGTTCGCTTGGATCACCGTGGCAGTACATGCATTCCTCGGTTATATCTACCGGGGTGGCATACCTATATACATTTTCCCCGTCTATTTCCGCCTCTTCGACAACTTCCTCTTTCTCTGGGTTTTCCCTAAATCTTTCTATAACTTCTAGCTCCCAATCATCGGCAGCATTATTCTCGTTCCTAGGTTGATCGCTGGGGGTTCTGATGACCATATCGTCTTCATCTGCGATCATTTCACTGTATATCTCCGTATTTCTAAGGCTAGCCACCATGGGGATTATTCTCTCGTCATCAAACTCCTGGTAGCGCTCTGCTTCTGTCTCGCCAAATACATCCTGAATTTCCAAAAAATAATCCAAGGTACTCTCCATTTGATAAGATACATTTCTCATCCTCTGCCTCTCTTGTTCATAGGGCTGTCTGGCTTGTCTTTGCACCAAAAAGGTCATACCGACTCCAATACAAACCACGAGAATGATCAAAAACACGCTCAAAAACTTGACCACTAAACCCTGTCTTCCCCAGAAGCCTAGGCTTTTGCCCCCAGAATCTTTATCTGAATTGTCCTCTGAACTGCTATCAAGGTCTCTTTCTTTTTCTCTTTCTTCATTCTCATCATCCTGGTCATAATTTTCATAGCCTTCCTCATCAAAAAAAACTTCATCTTCAGGATTTCTTTTGTCATCTGTCATGTAACCGAAAAACTCCTTTCCTAGTGGATATGTAAAAAACCAGCGCACATTGACGATTATTTGCGGGTGGTGAAAAAGTTTGGCAAAGTTTGGCGTTGATTTAGCGCTTAAATGGGTTTTATAAGAGTTCTTCTTGACCTCCCTGATTTCCTGTTAAAAATAATAATTTCTTTTAAAAAAACCAGTTTTAATATTTCTAACAACTTTTAGTATCGGATTATACCACAGCAGTATATGGAGATATGTTTTAAGTTTTTATTATTAATACATCAACAAACTTCTTTTGCAATTTATTTCATAAAATGAAGGATTTTTTGATAGTAATCACAAATAACATGTACTAAGTTTATTTTTATTTAACAAAGTAAGTATATTATAAATCAATATTAAGGGAGATCAACTCATGGTTTGGAGGGGTGTTTTTGGCTGTCATAGGTGTTATCCTGGTAACGGCTTTTTTCGGTTTCTTCATGGTGGGCTATTTACTGAATATCTATTTCGGAAGAGAATCCAAGGAGTTTAAGCTAGGCCTGACTGCACTGATAATATTTATCCTGTTGTTTTTGATAATTTTTGTCCGTCCCCTGTACCAGCACATGCAAGATCCCGAAGAAGACAGGCAGCAGGAGAAAAAAGAACTAGATTATGCAAAAAAATTATAATGTGACTGACAAATCTTCCGAGGTTTTATGGTAAAATATAGATAAAGGCGTTTTAAATTCGAATTTAAAGGAGGAATTTTTGTTTGAAACAAGACCGCGCCTTGTTATTTGGGGTGGAACTTACCGGCACAGAAAAGGATGATTCCGAAGACATGGATAGATCCTTACAAGAGCTGTCTCGCCTTGCCCATACAGCCGGGTATGAAACCTCCGGCAAACTCCTGCAAAGACGAAGAGCCCCTCATCCTGCTCTCTATCTGGGTAAAGGAAAGGTAGAAGAACTGAAACTGACCTGCCAGGAAGAGAATGTTGGCACGGTCATCAGTGATGATGAGCTCTCTCCCGCTCAGATAAGAAACCTAGAAAACGAGCTAGAACTAGACGTTATTGACAGGACGGGATTGATTCTAGAAATCTTCTCCAATAGGGCTAGTACCAAGGAGGCCAAGCTTCAGGTGGAGCTTGCCAGGCTGGCATACCTTCTGCCCCGCCTTAAAGGCAAAGGAGAAGAGATGTCTAGACTTGCCGGTGGAATCGGGACAAGGGGAAGTGGTGAGACCAAGCTAGAGATTGAGAGGCGGCATATAGAACAGCAGATTCAAAGAACCAGGAAAAAGCTCAAAGAAGTGGAAAAAGTAAGAGACGAAAAGAGAAAGCAAAGACAAGGTAAGAACTTGCCCCTCATCTCTTTGGTGGGTTATACCAATTCGGGCAAGTCCACCTTGCTGCAAAAATTGACCGGGACGCAAACACTGGCCCGAGACCAGTTGTTTAGCACTTTGGACCCCAAGCTTTCTTCCCTGGAACTGCCCGGGGGAGTCAAGTGTATTATGTCCGATACCGTGGGATTTATAAACAAGCTTCCCCATGACCTTGTGGAAGCTTTCAAAGCTACCTTGGAAGAAGTTGTAGAGGCTGATCTCCTTCTTCACGTGGTGGACGTTACCAGCATAGAAATGGAGAAAGAGATAGATTCCGTCAAAGAAGTCCTGCAGTCTCTAGATGCATATGACAAACCCATCATCACGGTATATAACAAGATGGACCTCCTTGGCCAACCTGACCCCACCCTCTATACCAAAAAAGATGACTCCTACCTGGTTTCCGCCCTACAAGGGATAGGTTTAGAAGAGCTCAAGGCTGGAATATCAAACCATATTAAAACAAGCTGGGAAGAGGATGAAATTTTTATCCCTTATGGAAAAGAAGACGTGGCCTGTTTATTTCACGAACGAGGCGAAGTAATCCAAGAAGAGTATACAGAAGAAGGACTGATTTTACACGTCAAGCTCCCCAGAGAAGAGCACGGGCGCCTGACCAAGATGCTGAAGTCAACTACTCACGGCTAAAGCCGCAGGGCTTGTAGAAACCAAATTGAATAAGGCTAATTCTATACTAACTTTTCATGGTTTGGGTTTTCACTAATTCTTTATTAATGGAGGTGAGTTAGGAGCGTTTCCTCCCATGGTTAAAATCATGGGTTTTTATGCTCTAGTTTTCATGAATAATCTTGACTCACTAAAATCAACACCACCGCCAACACAAAGGCCTGGCCCCCTTATCGGCGTGACCTGCCAGGAAGAACTGATTTCCGATTCGCCAAAGGACTCGCCAAAAAACACCTTAAACCTAGATTATATCACAGCCTTAGAGAGGGCAGGCGGCTCTCCCGTAATTCTTCCTACCACCCACCGGGCAAAAACCACCCTAAAGCACCTAGATGGGCTGATGTTGACAGGAGGAGCCGATGTCGATCCTTTTTATTTTGGCGAAGAGCCCATCCCCGCTCAGGGCAAGATCGAGCCTGGCCGTGACGAAATGGAGCTAAGCATTACCCAAAGAGCCCTGGAGATGGACCTACCTATCCTGGGAATCTGTCGGGGGATGCAGGTCTTAAACATTGCCGCAGGGGGAGATATATACCAGGACATTTACAGCCAACCTCTAGAAAAAGAAAAAATCCTGGAAATCGTTGGTCAGCTTGATCCCGTTAGCGACCCGATAAAGCACCTGCAAAAAGCCCCGGGAAAGCATCCAACCCATGGGGTGAAAGTACGAGAATCAAGTCAATTGTACAGGATGATAGGAGAAAAGAATATCAGGGTGAACAGCTTTCACCATCAGGCGGTAAGAACTGTAGCCCCTGGATTTGTGGTTTCTGCCTGCTCTAGAGATGGGGTGATTGAAGGGATGGAGAGAGTAGAGGGTAACTTGACCTTTGCTGTACAGTGGCATCCGGAACAAATGGAGCCTGTTAGGGAGCTAGAGCGAAAAATATTCAAGGGTTTTGTCAGGGCATGTGGGGGTCAGAGAATTGACCAGCATGACCAGTAGGACTAGAACTAATCTCACTAACTCCCCATGTTTTGGGTTTCACACCACAACCAGTAATGAAAATAACTGATTTATTTTACCGCAGCAGTATATGGAGATAAGTTTTAAGTTTTTATTATTAATACATCTTGGAGAG
>CAZCIZ010000096.1:0-6641 GCA_964498995.1 uncultured Clostridia bacterium
AAAACGTAAAAACACCCCTTGACTTTTGCCCAAAAAAAAGTTATAATTGGAAAGATATGCAATTATCAATACAATAAGGTTATAATGCTGTAACTTTAACTCCCGTTAGGAGTGATTATATATGTATAAATTTAGGGAGCTAATAAAAGTTAAAGGCCTACTGTTGTTTTTGGTTATGGGATTATTGGTGATCAATTATCACATCCCACTCCAGGATGGAAGGCTTCCTTTTTCTTCTGACAAAGATGAGAATCTAGCTCAAAAAGAAGGGATATCTCTTCAGGATGAAGAATTCCATAAAGATAAAGGAGTAAGGCTTCGAGAACAATGGAAAAGGGAAAGTAATCATGATTTAACTGAAAATATCAGAAAAGTCGCCTCTAATGAAGGGAATTTGAACAATAGGGTCAGGCGTTTGAAAAGTGATGAAGAAGTAAGAAACTCAAAATTACAAGAAATAGTGAATAATACGCCTATGGAGGAACACTCGGCTGAAACTTTACTAGAAAAATCTGAAAAGCACGACCTTGATATCTATCTACTTTTGGGTTTGATCAGGGTAGAAAGCGTTTTTGACCCTACAAATGTTAGCAGTGCAGGAGCCCTGGGACTAATGCAGCTCATGCCTTCAACAGCTAGGAATATGGCAAGTGAAAGAGGTGTGGAATACTCTGAAGATAGGCTTTTCGATCCGGAGTACAACATCAAACTAGGCACCCTGTATGTGAATCAACTTATGGAAACCTATGATGGTGATATTCACAAAGCTCTCACCGCTTATAACCGAGGAGAAGGAGGGCTTCAGTCCTTTATAAACAGCCGCGGCACTGCCGAAAGCGGTTTTTCTAGGATTGTGCTAGAAAAAAAAGAAAAATATGAAGAAAAGCTGGATGTGTCCTATACTCACTAAAGGCAGAGCTAGAAGCAGAGTGAAAAACAGGATATCAGTTTATTAAAACTTACTTATGGATTTAAGGGAGGGGGATTTTATGTTTAAGCTATTTCACGGGGAGAAGTCTAGATTTCAGCATTTCTGTGCTCTAGGACTTAAAAAAACCGGCAAGAGCACTTTGCTTGGCAATATGGCCTTAAATGATATAGAAAGAGGCGATGGACTGATCCTTTTTGATACTCAGGGGAGCCTTGCCAACAAGCTCATAGAACGGATCAAGAACCCTCGCAAGGATATATACTATCTTGACTGTACTCATAAATTTTATCCCATGGGAATTAATATATTTGAAGTGCAGAGCAAAGGTGAAAAAGAACAAGAACTAGAAAAAGATTTGATCACAAGATATTTTAAAGGGTTTATGGAAGGGCACCTGGAAGAAGAGGTGCATGAAAACGAAACGTATAATAGGTATTTGGAGAAAGTCACTAGGACAGCCCTGGAATTGTCTCTTAACACCCAGGAGGCGATAAATGCCCTCTATTCTATAGAGATGACCCCTATAATAGAAAAACGATTCGACAACCTTTCCGAAGATCTCAAAAACTTTTGGAAAGAAGAAGTGGACGACCTTAGAGAAAAACTCCCTCAAAAAATCAAGGATCAGATCAAAGCAACATTGGACCCATTCCTTGAGAGCAAAATTGTCTCCAAAATAACAGAAGAAAATATAAGTACTTTTAATTTATTCGAGCTTGTCAAAAAGGGCAGGGTACTCATAATTAACATACCTGAAGAAGAGGTAGGAGAGCTTGGTATCAAGGTAATGCTCGATTTGATGTTGATGAAGCTGAAAATAGCAACTGAGATAAGAAATGAGCTAAATTATGAGAAGAAACCCATGTACCTTTACATGAATGAATATCCCTCCTATGCTTCAAGGCTGAAAGAAGAAGTTATAGGGGAATGGTTGAGAAATGGCGATGAAAACAAGGTGTCCCTTAACCTAGCAAATTTGAGCAAAGGTACTTTCTATCAGCACTCTAACCTGGTTGAAAACTGCCGTGTCCTGGTTTTGTTCAAACTCCAGGAAGATGATGCCAAGTATATTTGCGAAAATCATTTAAAAAATTCTTATGTAAGCTATGAGGATCTGACCTCCCTGGATGTTTCCCAGGTCATTCTTTATATGTTAAACGAAGATGAAGATAGAATTATATTGGAAGCAACAACTACGCCCATGACAGGAATAAAGCAGCTTCACAACTATCAAGCTATTTTGGAACGTTCAATTCAGGCGAGATCAAGGGGATTAATAGAATTGGCAAGATCCTTTAGATAATTTTAGTTAACAGTTGTGGGAGGTGTGATTTTGTTGTTTAGAAACAAATTGTTAAAAATCTTTGTGGTTATCATTTTAATGGCAGTGGCCACGGGATTTTTGCTGTCAGGCTGTGGGGATGGTGAAGAAGAACAAAAAGAAGCCGAAGAAGCCCAAACGGAAGCTGAAAGGATGAATGGAAAAAAAGCAGTAGAAGATAAATTCCAAGAGATTAGAGATGTAAAGAACCCGTTATTTTTAAAGGAGACAGAATTTTTAGTCACCGCAGTACCAGAAGCTGAAGAAGAAGCAGAAAAATTAGAAAAAGATTATAAGCTGTACCTGGTAGAGTTTGAACCGGAGGAGCTTGGGATAAATAGTGTAGAAGAGATTTCCCTGGAGATATCGTCCCAATTTACCCCATTTCTGAAAGTAGGCGGGGATTATATTTTTTACCCTGTAGACCAGGGGGAATTGCATGTTCTAGATAGAGAGTCTCTAGAAGAAGTTGAAGTCCTTGGCGGCGAACAGGGCTATCATGTAAGTTCTAAGAATAAAATAGCCTATAAACTCCCTGCGGGAGATCTAGACACTGGATCTGAATACAGGCTTTTTGATCTGGAAACTGGAGAAGATACAGAGCTTTATCACGGTGAAGCTGAAGAAGATCTCATCTTCACTTATGCTGGTGAAAATGAAGGTTATATGTACTCGCGCTTGGGAGATAACATGACGATAAAGCGTCTCGGCTGGGATGAGGAAGATGCAGATGATGGGATAGAAGTGTCAGAAGAAAAAGTAATTGAGCTGGACTATTTTGCAGAATCTATCGAAAGTGGTTACCTGCCTGCCCTTGATGAGGAGGTAATAATAGTCGCCAAAGAAGCCGGTGGTGGGACGAAGGTAAACTTATACGATACTAATGGTGAAATGATATATGAACACAGTTTTGATGGGTTTGAAGGAGAGCTGTACCTTTCGCCCACAGGGGAAGATCTGGGAATAATAACCTTTGATAAGGGTAATTATTACACCTACATGATTGAGTTTGAAAATCTCGAAGACATCACCGCTACTGATGCTGAAGATCAAAATGATATTCGTGAACTCCCGCCCGCCCAGGATTTGTCTTGGTGCCCTTCAGGGGATAGGTTTTTATTCTTGACTGAATTAATGGATTTAGGAATTTACGATTTAGATGCAGATACGGAAATGATGTTGACCAAGTGAACCGAATTATTATTACAGGGTGATAAATGATGATTAAGGTTTAAAGATAATTGCTTTTCATAGCCTTATTACCCTTATTGTTATCCTTTTTACCTTCTTCTTTCTTTTTTTCCCTGTTAGAGTCTGGCTGAAGCCTTTCCTGTAAATACAGGCCTAGGCTGGGCAAGATCCCTATAACTCCTCCAGTAAGAACGTCTAAAGGGAAGTGGATCCCGGCATAAACCCTGGAAAACATCACCAAAAAGGCCAATATTACCACAGGTTTAAAGTGAGATCTTAGAAAGTTAAGATAGACCCCGGCTACAGCGAAGCTTGCAGCTGAGTGATTGCTGGGCAAAGAAGGCCTGATAGATTGTTCGATTATAGGTTCAATATCAAAAACCAAAAATGGCCTGGGCCGCATTATTGCTTCTCTAAGGATAGAAGAGGTGATTATGGGTAGGAGAAAGATCATAATGGCTAAGAAAATCGAATAAAAAGGCCTGGTGGGATTTCTTCTGTAAATCAATATAAGTCCGAAAAAGAACAAACCTGCCATAAAAACCCTGGAATCCTCAGCCAAAAATATGAAAATCCAATCCAAAATTTCTATATTTCCAGCCAGGGAATATATACTTTGAAATAATGCTTCATCTAAATTTATGATACTATCCACAGGCTTCACCTCATTTTAGTTCATATAATTGGAAGTGATATATTTCAATTTAAATTTTATTATGGGCAGGATTTTGAGCTTTTATGATTAAAATAATACTCGGGACAAAAACTATCATTAAATAGTTTATCAATTTCCTGTTTATTAAGCAAAGCTTTTTAAAAAGTATCTTAGAAAAATCGAAAAATTTTGCTGTCGATATACTACATATTTTTTTCTCACTAGGAGGGGGTTAAATATGGAAGAGAATCTCTGGTCAGACCCTCATTATCTGGGTTATTATCTAGATATGATGGCAGAGCGTTATCCAGTGAACCAGACTGAGAGGGAAGTAAATTTTATCGAGAATGTATTGGGCCTGGAGAGAGGTGCTCAAATTTTGGATGCATGTAGCGGCTGTGGTCGCCATGCTATCTCCCTTGCCAAAAGAGGTTATGATGTTACAGGGGTGGATATCAGTAGAAGCTTGTTGGAACATGCTGAGGAAGCAAAAAACAAGGAAAGCTATTTTGGCAATGTTGAGTTCGTCGAGGGCGACATACTGAAGTTGAGTGAACTTAATTTGAACAAAGAATACCAGGGAGTAATTTGTATGGCCTCTTTGGGGTACTATATGACAGATGAAGATGTCAAAAAGTTTTTATCGGAGCTAAAACAGATAATGGCCCCGGGAGGTTGGTTTTTGGTTGATCTGATCAATAGGGAGATGCTGATTAAG
This sequence comes from uncultured Clostridia bacterium, assembly GCA_964498995.1. Classification (GTDB taxonomy): domain Bacteria; phylum Bacillota; class Natranaerobiia; order Natranaerobiales; family Natranaerofabaceae; genus Natranaerofaba. Next base: position 4,817 of record CAZCIZ010000096.1, read on the forward strand.
ACATTTAGAAATAAAAATTGGATAAAGACAGAAACGGGTTATACATGCCTGCGGCATACGAGTTTTAACTTAGAAAAAAGCTGTTGTGAAAATATCAAGTACGTGAAAGACTCACAAGGCAACGAAAAAGAATATTTCCAATGGCTTAGGACTTTTACCTTAAGGGAACTTTTGAACATCGTTGAAGAAGTTGGCTTTACTTTCCAAAAGGTGTACGGCAGTTATAGAAGAGAACCCTATAGTGTAGATGCCCCCCGGATGATCATTACCTGCACTAATGAATAATTAATATTAATGAGGGATAATTTCCTTGCCCTCTATGAAAACTTTTTCAGGTTTGGTCTCAAGATTTAGAGGATCTCCGCTAAAGACAACGATGTCGGCGTCTTTTCCCTGTTCAAGGCTTCCAACCCGGTTATCAATTCCGGCTATTTTTGCAGCATCGATAGTAATAGCTCTTAGAGCTTTGTCTCTGTTTAACCCTTCTCTAACTGCCATAGCAGCGCATATGGGCAGGGCATAGATGGGAATTACTGGATGGTCTGTGGAAATGGCAAATAAAATGCCTTCTTCTGCCATGATTTTAGGGGTTTTGAAGGAAAGCTCCCTTAACTCCACCTTGGATCTACCAGTCAAAGTAGGTCCTAAGATCACAGGATAGTTGTATTCCTTTAGCACATCGGCAATTTTATGACCTTCGGTGCAGTGGTTGATAATTATATCAAACCCGAATTCTTTGGAGATTCTTAAAGCCGTTAATATGTCATCAGCCCGGTGAGCATGGGCTTTGACAGGGATTTCATTGTTCAAGGCAAGGGCCAGGGTCTCTTTTTGAAGGTCCCTGTCAGTGCCTTTGTCGTCCTTATTGTCTTTGTCATCTTTGTCATCTTTGTTATCATTATTTTTTTTCTCCTGCTTAAGTTCTTTTATGTAATTTTCGGCTTCTACCAAGGATTTTCGGATCAGGGCTGCAGTTGCCATCCTGGTCATAGGGGTTTTATCTTTGCCGTGATAGAGGGATTTGGGATTTTCTCCAAAGGCCATCTTTAAGCTGGCAGGCTCTTTAATTAGCATCTTATCGATGATTTTACCATGGGTTTTGACAGCTGCTGTCAGCCCTGCTACCGGATTGGCGCTGCCCGGGCTTATTACCGTGGAAGTTATCCCGTTTTTGCTGGCATCTTCTAAGCCTTTGTCCATGGGGTTAATACCGTCAATGGCTCTTAATTCGGCAGTGATGGGGTCGGTTTCTTCGTTGACATCATCACCTTCAAAGGACAATCCTTCTTCAAACAAACCTAGATGAGTATGGATATCTATCATTCCGGGCATCACTACCTTTCCACTAACATCTATCACCCTGGTTTCACTTCCCACAGGTGTATCCAAATCAGTTTTTACAGCTTCGATTTTACCTTTATCATTTATCAATATATCACCTTGAAACTTGAACGGCTTGCTGTCATCCATGCTGATGATGGTTCCATTTTTAAATATTAGCATCCTTAGTTCACTCCCATATTCTCAATTAGTTTAAGTTACCCAACATACTCATTTTAATACTATTTATGTTTTATGGTCAATACTCCTTGACATTTACTTCTACCGGTGATATATTTAAGCCATCAAAAATAATCCCTGTCGTTCTGAAAAGGATGGCAGGCTAATTATCCGAGATGGGGCCGCCTTGGTTGGTGGCCCTATATTATTATAAATAGTGGAATTATCGGTTGATTATTTTTACATGACATGCTTATTTTTGAACAAACTTTTTCATGGTTTGGGTTTTCACACCACAACCAGTAATGAAAATAACTGATTTATT
>CAZCIZ010000097.1:0-6253 GCA_964498995.1 uncultured Clostridia bacterium
CCATTCGTAGATGTATTAATAAAAACTTTTTAGTATCGGAATATACTGCAGCAGTGAAATTCTAATTTATTTTCTTACTAATTCTACAAGGATTAACTTCTACAAGACTATAGGTTTATCCTTCAAAGCTTCATATATTCTTAAACAATTAATTAACACCTTACCATCTAAACTTCTAAGCCTGGTTGGTTTGGTTGTATTATTACAACAGTAACAGGGAAAAATATACTCAATTAATAGCAAAAAGGGGTATGTCAATCACTATGTACATAAAATCTGGGTTAATAGGTCTTATCGCCGGACTGATAAACGGACTTCTAGGGGTAGGAGGGGGGACTTTTTTGATCCCTTCTCTAACCTATATCCACAACATGGAGCAGCATAAGGCCCATGGTACCACCATTTTGGTTATTCTACCCACGGCTATTGCCAGTACAATTATCTATGGGCTAAACGAGCAAATAGATTACGACCTGACCTGGAAAATTATAATCAGTGGGATGCTAGGAAGCTTTTTAGGGGCTAGGTTGATGAATAAATTATCGCCCCCTGTATTAAAAGCTCTCTTTGCTATTTTCATCATAATCACCGGAATAAGGCTTATAATGATATGATTTATTTGATAGGAGTTATAACTGGTGTCATAACAGGGTTGGCCCTTGGAGGCGGGGCCGTTTTGATCCCCTTTTTGGTTATATTCCTAGAAGTTAATCAGCATACCGCCCAGGGGGTTAGTCTAGCCGTTTTTCTCCCTGTGTCCATAGTTGCAATAATCACTCATATAAAGCAGGGCAATATAATCGCAAAGCTTGCCTTTCAAGTTGCAATTGGAAGCATTACAGGAGCTATCCTGGGTGCAATATTGGCCATGAAATTGAATTCCGATTTTTTACAAAACCTGTACGGTGTTTTTTTGATAGTCATGGGTATGATCGAAATTTATCAAGCCAGAATGTTGAATAAAAAGAAATAGAGTTAGATAAATTTAAGCCTACCATATCCCAAAAGGTAAATCTGGAAATTCCAGGTGTTCATTACATTTTTCTTCGGGTTTGGTTCCAGGCAAAAAGTTTTCTTTTACGACTTTTTCTTCTGGGCAATTAAAGCTAGCTATTTTCCCCGATTCCTGACATATCCTTTTACTTACAATACCACCAGGCTTTTGAAATTCGCCAAAACTATAATGATCCTGTGCAAATTCCATAAAGTCAGCCCATAGGGGGGCAGCCAGGGTACCTCCCGAACCTTCAAGTTTCTTATTTTCATCATCTCCTACATAAACGGCTGTTATTAGTTCAGGTGTATAACCAACAAAGCTCGCATCTCTTCCCCCTTGACTTGTACCGGTTTTACCCGCTGCTGCAAAGTCCAACCTACCGTGTATTTTAGCTGCAGTTCCCACCGGTGAGATTACGTCTTTTAGTATATCGGTCAATTGATATGCAGCCCTTTCATCCAAAACCACTTCTACTTCTCGATCCTTTTCATAAATAACTTCCCCCTGATAATCCTCTACTTTTTTGATCAATACAGGATCTGTGGCCACTCCTTTACTAGCCAAGGGAATATATGAAGCAGCTAGCTCAATGGGAGTCACCCCAAAAGATCCCAGAGGGAAAGAGAGCCAGGGCTGAATATTGCTTTCAATCCCGAACTTTCTGGCATATTCTACACTCTTTTCTGGTCCTATCTCTTTGTTTATCTTTACCGCTGCTATATTACATGACTCCACAATTGCCCTTCTAAGGGTGAAATCTTCATTATGGTAGCCACCCCCATAACATGTCGGTTTGTATTTCTCGTCACTTCCTTCAAGGCTGAATTCTTTTTCTTCACACCTGATTAATTCAGCTGGATGATAGTATTTGTTGTCTAGAGCTGCAGCATATACATAGGGCTTAAAGGCTGATCCCATGGCTCTTGAATTATCCTTCAAGTTTGCCCTGTTTAACCTGGATTCTTCAAAGTCTCTACCGCCGACAACAGCTCTTACATAGCCTGTACCCGGCTCAATGGCAACTAATGCCCCCTGAGGTTGGCGAATTCTATCTGTCTCTGTTTCCTGGTATCTCTTTACTTCCAGATTGTTTTCGATAATGTCTTCACCCTTATACTGAAGCTCTTTATCCAGGGTGGTATGGACCACGAGCCCCCCTTCATATATTGACCTTCCCTTGTCAGCCATAATTTTTTCAAGCCTGTTTATCACTTCATCGGCGAAATGCTGGGCTTCATCTTCTGTTCTATCTACTTCTAATTTTAAATCTATCTCCTCATTTCTAGCTTGTTCTGCTTCAGTTGGCGTTATAAAGTCTTTTTTTAACATCTCAAGTATCACCATGTTTCTGCGTCTTTTCGCTGCCTCTAAATCTAAGACAGGAGAATATGAGTAAGGGCTGCGCACCAGTCCAACCAGCATTGCTTGCTCTGAAAGGTTTAGTTCTGAAACATTTTTATCAAAATATCTCCTACTAGCAGCCTCTATACCATAGGCACCATGGCCAAAGTATATCTTGTTAAGATATTTTTCCATGATTTCGTCTTTTGAAAGATTTCTCTCAATATACAGGGTATAAAGTACTTCATTGGCCTTTCTTTTAAAAGTCTTTTCCTGGCTAAGGAAATAGTTTTTGGCAAGCTGCTGAGTTATGGTCGAACCGCCTTCAACTATCTGCCATTCCTTTATATTAGCAGCTATTGCCCTGCTTATCCCCCTGAAATCTAACCCAAAATGATCGTAAAAGCGTTTATCTTCTACAGCTAGAAAGCCTTTTTTAACAGTATCCGGGACATCTTCAAGAGGTACTTTAATCCTATAGTCTTCGTATTCCTTGTGATACTTTTTACCCTCACTATCAACAAAAGAAATGGAGCTTTCAAGCTCTAGAAAGGGATCCCTTTCTAATGCAGTTACCATAAGGGGCAGATAAACAAACCCTGCAATAATGACCAATAAAAAAACGGTTACTAAAAATAACGCCACTTTTTTGATAAATTTTTTCCTTCTTCTTTTCTTTTTCGTTTTCCTTCTTAACAAATACATCACATTACATCCTCCCTTATAATAGCTATTTTTCCATCTTTGATTGAAAATTATTACAATAAAACTTAAGATTAAATTCGCAAAAAGTACAGCAAATTTAAAAAAATTTTTAGCATTAAAGTATAATGGATCCGAAGTTGAAAAGCTGATTCAAAAGTGATAATCTTATGTAGATTGGTACTTTAACATGATAAGTTTGTTTGTACCGATCTAATATATAAAAGGAATATTTTAATATTTCAATAGGAGGAACAAAATGGCATATTTTGATAATATACCTTCCTCATCATGGGATAACTGGAAATGGCAGTTAAAAAACAGGATAACTAGCGTTGATGAGCTAAAAGAGATCATCAATTTAACAGAAGAAGAAGAGAAGGGAATCAAAAAAGCTCTAAAGCAGCTTAGAATGGCAATAACCCCTTATTATGCAAGTCTTATGGAAGGGAATGATCCCAATTGCCCAATTCGGCTTCAGGGGGTACCAAGCCAAGTGGAAATAGCCAAGAGCAAATCCGACTTAGAAGACCCTTTGAATGAAGATACAGACTCTCCAGTACCTGGGATCACTCATCGCTATCCTGACAGGGTGCTTTTTTTGGTAACCGATCAATGTTCTATGTACTGTAGGCACTGTACCAGGAGGAGGTTAGCAGGTAAGGAAGATAGAATGAGGCCAAGGGAAGAGCTCGATAGAGCCATAGAATATGTCAGAAACAACCCTGAGATCAGGGATGTACTTATCTCCGGGGGCGACGGACTATTAATAGGAGATGAAATTCTAGAAGACATTATCAAAAATCTAAGAAATATACCCCATGTGGAAATTATCAGGATAGGTACTAGAGTTCCTGTTGTTATGCCCCAAAGGATTACAGATGAGCTTGTAGATATGTTAAAAAAGTACCAACCTATCTGGATCAACACCCATTTCAACCATCCTAAAGAGATAACAGAAGCAGCTAAAGAAGCTGTTAAAAAGCTAGCCGATGGCGGAATTCCCCTGGGTAATCAGACTGTGCTCCTAAAAGGGGTAAACAACTGTCCCCATATAATGAAGCAACTTGTTCATGAGCTTGTAAAAATCAGAATCAGGCCTTACTACATCTATCAATGCGATCTTTCTCAGGGAATTGAACATTTCAGGACTCCTGTTTCTACAGGAATTGAAATCATAGAATCCCTGCGAGGTCACACCAGCGGTTTCTGTGTCCCAACCTATGTTGTAGATGCACCAGGAGGAGGCGGGAAAATCCCTGTTTCGCCTCAATACCTGATCTCTCAGTCTCCGGGCAAGGTGATTTTAAGAAATTATGAGGGTGTCATCGCTAGCTATTCGGAGCCTAGAGAAGGCGAAACTTCAACGCGCCCCAGTAGCTGTGATGAATGTCAGAAAAAAGGGCAAAAATATACACTCAGCGACAATGAAGATGAAGATGGAGTCAAAAAACTATTTAACCAAGGTGCAGTTAGTTTAGAACCTAAAGATTTAAGTAGAGCTAAAAGACGAAAGAACTAGTCTAAAATCGCTTAAAAGTTAACTTGAAAATGATTTATCCTTATAAGATAATAGGCCTTGGTAGAATAAACTTTCAGGGAGGGTTAAGGAGCATGGCAAAGTACATCTTTGTAACAGGAGGAGTTGTCTCATCGCTAGGCAAAGGAATTGCTGCAGCTTCCATAGGGCGTCTACTTAAAAACAGAGGTTTTAGGGTAACCATGCAAAAGTTGGATCCGTACATAAATGTGGATCCCGGTACCATGAGCCCTTATCAGCACGGGGAAGTTTTTGTCACAGAAGATGGCGTAGAAACCGACCTTGACCTGGGACATTATGAAAGGTTTATCGATGAGAACTTAACCGGGATTTGTAATGTAACCACTGGAAAAATATACTGGTCTGTGTTGAGCAAAGAAAGGAGAGGGGAATACCTTGGCAAAACCGTCCAAGTTATCCCCCATATAACAGATGAAATAAAATCCAAATTCAATGAAGCTATTGAAGCTAGCAACTCTGAGGTCTTAATAGCTGAAATAGGTGGTACTGTTGGAGATATAGAAAGCCTTCCTTTCCTGGAAGCAATCCGGCAAATGAGAAGCGATGTAGGCAGGGATTCTGTCATGTACATCCACCTGACCTTGGTACCTTATCTAGAAAATTCAGGAGAATTGAAGACAAAGCCTACCCAACATAGCGTAAAAGAGCTTAGAAGCATAGGTATTCAACCTGATATGATTTTATGCAGGACCCAACATAGTCTTGCTCAAGATATCAAAGAAAAGCTTGCCCTTTTCTGTGATATAAATGTCGAAGCGGTAATAGAAAACAAAGATGCAAAATCCATTTATGAAGTACCCATATCCTTAAATGAGCAAGGGGTGGATAACCTTATAATAGAAAGGCTAAGTCTAGAAACGGAATCTGAGAGTGTAAAATTGGACCAATGGAGGAATTTGGTTGATAGCATTTTTAATTTAACACAAGAAATCCAAGTAGCCCTGGTGGGTAAGTACACATCTTTGCAGGATTCTTATATCAGTTTGGTAGAAGCTTTAAACCATGCCGGATATAATAGTGATACAAAAGTAAATATAAAATGGATCCCGGCAGAAGATCTAGAGGCAGACAAAAACCTAGATGAGGTTTTTGGGGATATCCATGGAATAGTTGTCCCCGGGGGATTCGGGGATAGAGGAATAGAGGGTAAAATTCGGGCCACATATTATGCCAGGAAAAACAAAATACCTTTCCTGGGATTATGCCTGGGCATGCATTGTGCTGTAATAGAATTCTCAAGAAATGTAGCTTGTTTTGAAGGAGCCCATAGTTCTGAATTCTCACCTGAAACACCTCACCCGGTGATAGACCTCTTACCGGAACAAAAACAGATTGAAAACAAGGGAGGTACCATGAGACTTGGCACCTACCCATGTAAGCTAGCAGAAAACACCAAGGTTTATAACTCATATAAGAAAAAAGAAATCACTGAAAGACACAGACATAGGTACGAATTCAACAATGACTACCGAGAGCATTTGGAAAAACACGGTCTCAAAATTGCGGGAGCATCCCCTGATAACAAGCTGGTTGAAATCGTTGAGTTGGAAGATCACCCCTGGTTTGTCGGGGTTCAATTTCACCCGGAATTCAAGTCTAGACCGGAAAAGCCCCATCCTCTTTTTGCAGACTTTGTCCGGTCATGTTTAACC
>CAZCIZ010000098.1:0-6168 GCA_964498995.1 uncultured Clostridia bacterium
TAAATCAGTTATTTTCATTACTGGTTGTGGTGTGAAAGTCAAAACATGGGGAGTTCGTACGAAAATAAAAAGGTACACGAAGTTTAATAAACTTCATGTACCTTTCCTGCTTCCTCTTCAAGTGGTATTTAGCAAGCCAAAACTTATCTAGTTAATTATTCTCCTTGGTTAATGAAACCCCTAGAGGGCCCTCCAGTATCGGCTACTGACCCAGCTATTCTTGCAAGGTATGCATCTCCTAATTTTTCAATATGATCATTGATATCATCAAAATAATTTAGGTGTTCCTGTTCTTCATCTATCAATCTCTCGAATAGTTTCGTGGAAATGCTATCATGGTTTTCTCTGCAAACTGAAGCAAACTTATTATAAGCCTCAATTGCCCCTTCTTCTTCTCCTGAATTATGTGGAAAGATGGTTTTTATGTCCTGCCCTTTTTCCACGGGTCCAGCCAGTTCTGTAGTTGGTTCTCCTCCTAGTTCCTTTATTCTCTCAGCAAGATCCTCAGCATGCTTCATCTCATCAATGGCAATCAATTTGATATTACCTGCCAATTCTCCGAAATCCATGTCGTCAAGAGTGTAATGCTGGTTCATGTACAGATGGATAGCCTGTAGCTCCATGGACCTAGCCTTATTCAAAACTTCAATAACATTCTTTTTCTTTTCTTCTCTTGAACTCATATATCAACCTCCTGTTAAACTTTTAATAATTCTCTTCTAAATATATTCTTCAACTTCAGGGAAATATATTCCTCCCTGCTAAAGAATAATTTTAATTAATACATTCACCTTAGTTACTACTTATCTCAATAATTTTATTACTGATCAATTCCCGGTCTGAACTAGGTTTGTTGGCATCAGGCATTGCCCAACCAATATAATCTTCTTCAAAGTATTCTTTATCAATTCTAACAATACTATTTGCATGTATGTATTCTATTTCTCCTATTGTTCCCTCTTCTAGGGCCATTCCAACATGACCCCAGTTTTTATAAGTACCATTTACTTCACCGTGCCAATCGAAAAAAATCAAAGCTCCCCTTGGGATAGTTTTGTCTATATTGTCAGTTGCATTCATTATATCTGCGGCATTTCTAGCAGAGTTCCAGGGTAGTCCTTTTAAAGAGATTTTTCCTCCTTCTCTATACACATCCTGCATAAATCTTAAACAGCGGCGATGATATTCATTATTACCTACGTTGTCTTTTGCCCAAGAGATTGCTCCTTCAATTATTTCATTGGACTCTTGTTTCCATTCTACAGTAGTGTCAAAATTTTTTGCTACAAATTCCAGAGGTACGACAACTCTACCCTTTTCAGTGATTTCTAATTCAAACCCTAAGTCTTTTTTTAACCCGTTATGCTTATACTTTCTCTTTCCCAACCATAATTCTATTTCATTATCCAAATACTCCATTGTAACTTGTTTTTCCAAAGGGTCCCAAACCAACTCCGCTCCAAATTCCATAGCAACGTCTTTCAATGGAATTAACAAATCCCCATTTTCTGCTTCAACCATTCCCTGATCCGTAAGGTTGACTATCTTGTCATCAATATGTACTTCATAATGAATAGCCTCTTCTGCTCCTACCAAACTGCTTGTCCCAAATAAAAACACGCTCAAAAACAGGATAAAAAACTTCATGTAATACCTCCTAGGTAATTTGTGGCTTAGTTAAGGACAGATTGATGTTGATAATTTGCGCTATAATTTTCCAATTTGCTGGGTTTCATTAGGGTTTGCTGAAAACATTTTTTATTATATCAGATTTTTTGACCTTTTCAACAGTTTAGACAAAACTATTAAAACATTTCATTTTTTAGACATATATCTAAGTAGGCTCAACTGCAGATTCAATTTCAATCTCAGAACTCAATCTTAGAGCTCTTGACAGTAAGCCTTTTTTGCTATAATTTTAGTTTATGATCAGCGATTTTAGTAAGAAAATAAACTTTAATTTTACTGCAGCAGTATATTCCGATACTAAAAAGTTTTTATTAATACATCTAAGAATCGTCGCCAGGAAAGGTAATGCTTCCAAATTAAAGGCACATCCTGTGCCAATTTGCTAAAAACATCCTGTTTTTAGGCATTACCTTTCCTGGCTCCTCTTCAAGATGTATTAATAATAAAAACTTAAAACATATCTCCATATACTGCTGCAATAAAATAAATCAGTTATTTTCATTACTGGTTGTGGTGTTAAAACCCAAAACATGAAAAGTTAGTACGAAAATAAATCAGTTATTTTCATTACTAGTTAGTATAAAAAATGTCAAGGAGAGTTAATGATGAGCTATATTGGTGTTATTGGTGCAGGAGTAAGTTCTAAAGAAGATGATAAACTTGCTTATGAAGTTGGAAAAAAAATTGCTGAAAGTGATTGTGTGCTCATTTGCGGTGGGATGGGGGGAATAATGAAAGAAGCTTCCCGGGGGTGTCGGGAAGCCGGTGGCACTGCCATAGGTATACTTCCAGGTCATAATTACGAAGATGGCAATCCTTATCTCACCTATGCCTTTACAACAGGCATGGGAGAAATGCGAAATTTTTTAGTAGTTAGGTTTAGCGATGTTTTGATCTCAATAGCAGGTGAATATGGCACCTTATCAGAAATGGCCATAGCATTAAAAGAAAATAAAAAGGTCATAGCTCTAAAACCAAAATATGACATTCAAGGCTTAATCAAGGTTAACTCCCCTAGTGAAGCAGTCCATTATGCACTGTCCTCATTACCTTAAATTTAAATCAATATTGACTATTTCCCAGTCTTCAAGCCAATCCACATCTGCACCCAGGTATTCACTGACATATCGTGCCGGGAGCATGGTCCGATCATTTCTTATGACAGGATTAGTATCCATTTCTTTAGCTTCACCGTTAAGATATGCCGTGCTATCATCTATTGTGAAATTAATTTCATCATTTTCCTTGATTATGGTCACCCTTCGACTGCTTTCATCCCAACCTACTTGAGCTCCTAAAGCTTCTGATATTGCTCGTAGAGGTACCATCAAGCGATCATTATCATCAATGTATGGTTCAGAGTCAAATGAAATGGGAGCATCATCTACTCTTACCATGACTTCAACCTCATATTTATCTAGCAAGTATTGTTCCCTTTTTTCCTTAAACTCTTCTAAGGTGCCTGAATAATTTGATTCAATCTCTTCTGGAGCTAATCCTTCATCCAACCACTTTCCTATTTTATCGGTACCCATTATCTTATCGAACATAACTACATAGTTGTTTTCTAAGTCGCTTTTTGGCACTTGAAAATCGCCTAATTTAAAAGCATTGGTAAGGGCATGAATGCCTGTCCTAGCAGGATTAAAGCGATGATAATCATAGATATTTAAATTAACTCCTCCTGCCTCTCCTTTATATTCAGGCTCAAACTCAACTCCTTTTAAGTCTGAGTCATTCAAAGCTTGGGCAAATTCTTCAGCATCAAGACCATTTCCACCTATCCAGTTAAAATAGTCCGACTGGTATACACCCGTTCCTTCACCTAGGCCCGTTGCCATATATTTAAAGGAAGAATCAAACTCGGGTATATTTGGTGAGGTTTGCTGCCAGGGGAGACCGGTATCTTGAAATATCATATTTCTTTGATAACCAGACATAGGCACCACTTCTATATCAGCATTTATTTCCCTATTAAAAAACTTAGTTATCTCTCCCACGGTCATGCCATGGGCTTTTGGCAGCTTGTCCACCCCAACAAAAGAGATGAATTCTTCTTCTAGCACAGGCCCTTCTACTGTAATCCCTCCCAGGATATTTGGCCTGTCCAAAATAATTACTGGAGTATCGTATTTTTCCCCTGCAACCATGGAATAATTCAAGGTGGATATGTAGGTATAGGTTCTAGCTCCAATGTCCTGTATATCGAATAACAAAACTTCCACCTCTTCCAACATCTCTTCCGTAGGTTCCCTGGTCGCACCATATAAACTGTAAACAGGTATATCCAGTTCTTCATGGGTATATGATTCCACATACTCTCCAGCCCTGGCCACTCCGTCCAAGCCGTGCTCAGGGGTATACAGGGCCTTTAAATTAACATCGTCATCCTCAGCCAACACATCAACTGTACTTTCACCTTTACTGTTAATGCCGGTCTGATTGGTTATAAGGCCTACATCTTTGTTTCTGACCAGATGATAATAGTCCTCAGAAAATAAAACTTCATTCCCAAGTTTTACTATAGGTTCATTAGGCAGTTCATCAACGCCATAAACATTGGTGGTATCAAGTACTGGTAGTAATAATAAAACCCCGGTCAATACAAACAATAAACCCAAAAAAACTTTCTTCATTATGTAGTCCACATTATCCACCTCTATTTTAGTTTTAACTATATTTATTATAAGTATAGTTATTATAAGTATATCATTAATAGACAGACTAAGTCTATTAAGATTATTCAAACTCCCGGTGGTAAATAGTGGGCACCCTTTAGTGGGTAAAGAATTCATTAATAAAAATAAATCAAATTTTATCATGTATTTCTTTTTAAATTATAATTAAACGTGATAAAATAAAGGTGTTGAATTTTTCTATAATATTTTTCGAGTCAAAAATACATACTGGTATAGGAGGAGGACATACTTATGAGAGAACACAAAATATTTTTACCCCAAAATGAAATTCCTAAGAAATGGTATAACATTCAAGCAGACATGCCAAACCCTTTAAGACCACCTTTAAATCCAGAAACCAATGAGCCCATTAAGCCTGATGATCTTGCCCCTGTATTTCCCATGAATTTAATTGAGCAGGAAGTTTCTACTGAACGCTGGATTGACATTCCTGAGGAAGTACTTGATAAGTTGTTACTATGGAGACCTACACCAATGCAACGAGCTTATGCATTGGAAAAATACCTGGATACTCCTGCAAAGATTTACTTCAAGGATGAAGGCCAGAGCCCTGCGGGAAGCCATAAACCCAACACTGCAATTGCCCAAGCTTACTATAACAAGGAGTTTGGAATTAAAAAGCTTACTACGGAAACCGGAGCCGGACAATGGGGCAGTGCGCTGAGCTTAGGCTGTTCTTTGTTTGGCCTAGAATGTAAGATATACATGGTTCGGATTAGCTTTGATCAAAAACCCTATCGCCGAATGTTGATGCAGTTATGGGGAGGAAACTGTATTGCAAGTCCCAGCAAGGAAACAAGCTTTGGTAGAAAAATATTGGAGGACGATCCCGACTGTCATGGCAGCCTGGGAATGGCCATAAGCGAAGCTATAGAAGAGGCAGTTAGCGCCGATGATACTCGTTACTCCCTCGGTAGTGTCCTAAATCATGTGATGTTACATCAAACGATTATAGGACTAGAAGCGGAGAAACAATTGAAATCCATCGATGTATATCCGGATATTATAATCGGCTGTGTTGGAGGTGGCAGTAATTTCGCCGGGATTGCATTTCCTTTTGTCAAGGATAAAATAGAAGGGAAAAACGTAAACATAGTCGCTGCAGAGCCAAGCGCCTGCCCCACCCTCACCAGGGCACCCTTTGGATATGATTTTGGGGACACTGCAGGTACTACGCCTCTATTGCCAATGCACACCTTAGGACATGAATTCATGCCCCCACCGGTACACGCGGGAGGGCTTAGATATCATGGTTCTGCCCCCCTAGTTAGCCAAATAGTAGAAGATGGCCTAGTAGAAGCTAGAAGCTATAACCAATTGGAGAGTTATCAGGCAGGAGTAATATGGGCTAGGACTCAAGGTACTGTTGTAGCACCAGAAACCACCCATGCCCTGGCTGCAGTAATAGAAGAAGCAAAGAAGGCTAAAGAAGAAGGTGAAGAAAAGACAATCCTATTTAATTTAAGCGGTCACGGTCTGATGGATCTGACCGGTTATGACGCTTATTTAAAGGGCAACTTAAGTGACATACACTTGTCGGAAGAAGAACTAAAAAAGGGACACCAAACCATATCACAATATCCAAAGCCTTAAATAAGAAAATTTCAAGTATAGTAGTAAGAAAATAAACTTTAATTTTATTGCTGCAGTATATTCCGATACTAAAAAGTTTTTATTAATACATCTACGAATGGGGTACACGAAGTTTAATCGTAAAGACTTGTGTTTTATTGATAAATTGCTTGCTAAATACCAACGCTCACAAGGATTTGCAAAATCG
>CAZCIZ010000099.1:0-5937 GCA_964498995.1 uncultured Clostridia bacterium
TATCTCCATATACTACTGCGGTAAAATAAATCAGTTATTTTCATTACTGGTTGTGCTAGCAATATAATTAAAGTTTATTTTCTTACTAAAAACGACCAGCAGCTAACTTTAACAAGCCTTTCTAAAAAATACTCATTATTTTAAGATTTATGCAGGAATTAACGGATTTATAAAGAATGAAAAATAAGGTGCTTAAGAATAATGCTTATTTCATAGTATATTAGTAGCAAGATACTTGATAGTAAAGGTGGTGATCTATCTAGAAATGACAAGGCAAAAAAGGCGACATTTTACAGTGCTGATTGTACCTCATTCTGCAAAGGCCAGCAAATCTTTTAAAGTACCAGTGTTGCTTGTAAAAGCTATATCTGCTGTATTGCTTGTATCTATAGCTTTGCTAGGTGTCTTTGCTTATAGTTATCATGAAATGGTAATGGAAACTGAAGAATTGGATGAGTTAAGAATCATTAATACAAAACAGGATGAAAAAATAGATGAGCTTGCTAGAATGACCGATTCATTAGAAAGAGAATTACAAAACATAGCTAAGACGGAAAAGAAAATTCGAGAGTTGACAGAACTTGAAGAACTGAAAGACGACATAGGTGATAAATTAGACTTTGAAGATGAGGACCTCGATAGATTTGATGGCGATGACGAGTTATGGGTAGGAACTGGACATCCTGATGATAACTACCAATCAAATGATCAGGCTATAGCAGAGACTAAAGATACCATCCGGATGTTAAATATGAAAATGCCAGAACAGCAAAAGAGCCTTGAAACCACAAAGGTCTCCCTGGAAGAAAAAAAGGAAAAGCTAAAACATACACCAGACAATTGGCCTGTAGAAGGAAGAGTTTCGTCTCCATTTGGATATAGAAACTCACCAATAACGGGAACCAGGCAGTTTCACAAAGGAATTGATATTGCAGCTCCACATCGTACTCCAATAAAAGCTGCAGCTAATGGTAGAGTAGTTTATTCTTCTTATAGAAGTGGGCATGGTAATTTATTGATTCTAGATCATGGATATGGGTATGAAACACAATACGCTCATTTATCGAGCTTTGAAGTAGAGCAGGGTGAAACTATTGAAAAGGGAGATGTTATAGGTTATGTAGGAAATACCGGTAGTAGCACTGGACCGCATTTGCATTTCGAAATACATGTGAATGGTAGTCCCGTTGATCCTAAAGATATTTTGAAATGATTTTGGGATGGACTACGATTATATTCTAGGAGGATACTTTTTGATGTTTAAAAAGAAAAATGACATAAACGCTGAAAAAATTGACACATTAATAGGTGAAGGAACTAATTTTAGTGGTAATATTAATGCAAAAGGTGTTGTTAGGATCGATGGACAAATAGAAGGTAGTATATATACCGAAGGAGATCTAATAATTGGTGAAAGTGGTGTGGTTAATGCTGAGGCAAAGGGGAAAAACATAACCATCGCCGGTAAAATAAATGGCAATGTTGAATGTAGTGGTAAACTAGAGCTCCTCCCTACAGGAAAGATTGACGGTGACATAGAAGTTGCAGAATTATTTATCGACTCAGGCGCTACACTTCAAGGTAAATGTAATATGTATCAAGAAAAGGATAATATTAAAACAAGTAGCAAAGAAAAAGATAAAAGGGATAAAGAGGAAAAAAAACCTGAGCAGGATGATAAAAAAAACAAGGGTAAAGATAATAGCAGTGAAAAAGTTAAAAAATAATATCAAACAAAAACCTGTCCCTCCTAAGATTTAAGGGGGGACAGGTTTTTGTTTGAGTAATCTGCATCTCTATCTCTATCTTTATCTTTATCTTTGTAAGCTGTGATATAATTTACGGCAAGGCTTACTCCCTTGCTAATAATTATTGATAGGGGAATAACGGTTTTAAGCCTTGTGTTTTGCAATACCATGTATTCCATAAAACCACCCACATTAACTGTCCCAGTAATGTGGCAGTCTCCTACTTCAGGTAAAGTTTTGTTAACGCCTGTACCTGGCTTAAGGGATCCTTTTTCTACGTTAATATTCCCAACATTTTTACTGTTACCAAGGGATGCATCTACTGCAATTATATATGGTTTTATATGCTCCTTTTTTATATTGGAAAGGGTTTCATTTAAGTTTACAGCATGAACGGGTTCGACAATACAGCCGTAGACTTTAGACTTTTTTGAAAGCTTATTTTTTAATCTGCTGCCGACCAAAGGACCAAGGGAGTCCCCGGTAGATCTGTCAGTCCCTATACATATTATTATAAGTTTCTTTTCAAAAACTTTGTCATTTATGAAAATATTAACTAGATTTTTAGCTATCAGAGTTGAAGCTAAAGGAGTATCAACTGAAATTTTGCTCTTTTTGGTATAATTAAGTTTAGATAGAAAATTTTTCATTGGCATTACCCTTTCTTGTTGATTAATCATGTTTTGCAATAAATTTAACTGAAACTATATGATATAATTTACAATAATGTATTGATTTATACCTTGGATCGTTATTTTATCAGGATTAATATATTTAGGCGGTGTTGGCGACATGAAAGAGAAAGAATTTCCTGTTGAAAAAAAGTCATCAATAAAAAAGAAAAGAGTTTATATAATGTTAATAGTATTTGCAGTTCTAATGGCAGGATATTTTTTTTTCCAAGCTAATCCTCATTTTAAGAGTCCCATTTCAATTTTTTCCTCCTATGGGTTTAGTGAAATATACTCTAGGGAAATAAAAGATTTAAACTCTATTTCAGGTGATATTGAAGGTGAGGCAGTAGTAGAACTTAAACAGATAGTTTCTTTAAAGGACGATAAATGGATAATTCATTTAAATCACAATTATCAAGAAAAGATTCTGCTATTAGATGGGGAACTATCTGAATTGAAAAGTATAAAAATTGACGCTGAAAGTATATTAAGGGTAAACAAAGAAAAGGGGAAATGGTTTGTGTTAAACCCCGGAGTTGATCTGTCTATTTTTGATGCAGACGGTAAGCAAGTTGCTAAAATTGAGTTAGATAATAAAGAAAAAATAAGCAGTGACAATAGCAATATAATCCTTGGTGATAATGAACTTAAGACGGAAGAAGGGCTTTTGTATGTGGAAAAGGTAAGTTGGTATAATTATAGAGGAGAAAAAATTAAAAATAGAGAAATAAAAAATTCAATAATATTGGAGGGTAGAATGAGAGAGGATTTTGTAACCTACCTGGGGCTGGACTTTTCTGAAACACCAATGGTGAAATTATTGGAAAAACCCAAGCTAGAGAATGATGAAACACAAGGAGATGAAACACAAGGAGATGAAGAACTGGTAGATTTAAGGTTGGATGAAAATAGTGACGTTTATATGGAATATAAAGATGAGCTCCTTGTTATAGGAAGCGAAAGAGAACTAGCATTCAAAAAAGGAGATTTAGAAAGGTTTTACAAGCTAGATACCGGGGGAATAATAAATGATACCATTTTGCTAGATGATAAAACGTTTGTGATTTTAATAGAACATGAAATAGATGAAGAGACTAAAGAATTTGAGGTGTTACTGCTAGGTTTAGATCAGGGTGAGTTGGAAGTGATACTAGAAAGGTCAATAAGGGGTAACCCCCTTGATATAATTACAAGATCAAGGGACAACAAAAATGAATTTGTAATAGCAACTACTTCTCATATTTATGAATTTCAAGCCGATGAGTTTGTCATTAACAACAGTCCTTGGAAAGATGGAGTAGAAGCTTGTGGCATAGATGAAGAAGGTGAATACATATTAATATATGATGAGGCTTTGGAAGAGCTAAAGCTATATGAAAAAATAAAGGATGATAAAGACAAGTAATATCATATCCCTCCTTTTAATCTAGTAAACTATAATAGATCTTTACCTAGATTAAAAGGAGAATATAAATTGAACATTATAGATTTGATTATAATTACTATAATAGCATGGCAGGGGATTTGGGGATATCTGAAAGGGGGGAAATTTGCCCTATGCGGCTTGATAGGAGTTTTTTTCTCCTTTGGGATCACAGCTATGGTCCATTCATACCTTGCCTCTGGTCTATTGCCCGTTATATCGGAAGCGTTATCTTTTGGCTTGGAGTCAGAAAGAGTTGACCTAAATGTTGACATAACTGCCGTTGAAAAATTAGGATTATCGGAAGAAGTAATTGACTATTGGTTTGTTAAAGAAGATTATCAGGAAGTGATAGGGATGACCGAGTTCGAATACATAAGCGAAGTAGATATTTTTCTGTTTTTGCTAGCAAATCTGGTTAGCTTTTTGATATTTTTTTGGCTTTTAAAGTATTTTAGCAATACATTGGCTGATATTATGTTCAGAAAAGATTACTGGAACAAAAATCTTACTGCAGCTTCTAATTTAGGACTGTTTATAGGTGTTTTACAAGGTTTTTTAATATGTGCTTTGTACGTTTTTTTGTTGGTTCTCATGAGTTCACTAAACTTTCCCTATGCATTTTTGGCTGAATTGCACAATTCAAAACTAGCTGTTATCATGCTCGACCTGACTTCAAGCATATGGAATACAATGGCAGTAGGAGGGTAGTTGGTTATGGAAAATCTTCAAATTGGACAAGTTGTAAAGTTAAAAAAACCTCATCCCTGCGGGACAAACCTGTGGAAAATAATTAGAATAGGTGCTGATTTTAGGTTACAGTGCTTAAATTGTAAGAGAAGTATTATGATTTCTAGACCAAAATTTGAGAAGAAGTTGAAAAAAATTGTTGAAGCAGATGAAGTTGAATCTGAACTCGGATCATAAAGACGAAACTAATTAAAGATTAGAAAGGATGAAATGAATGAGTTTGAGGTGCGGAATAATTGGACTTCCCAATGTTGGGAAGTCAACCCTATTCAATGCCCTGACAATGGCGGGTGCAGAAGTTCAGAATTACGCCTTCTGTACCATTGACCCCAACATAGGTAAGGTTAATGTTCCTGATGAAAGGGTGCAGATGATTCAACAGGTATCTGGTTCTAGCAAAGCTGTTGAAGCCACTGTTGAGTTCGTCGATATTGCTGGCTTAGTAAAAGGAGCAAGCCGGGGGGAAGGGCTTGGTAATCAATTTTTGTCACACATAAGAGAGATGGATGCTTTGATACACGTAGTCAGGTGTTTTGAGTCCGGTAATGTCAGTCATGTTCATGGTAATATAGACCCTATAGATGATATTGAGACTGTAAATTTGGAACTAATCATGAAAGATATTGAGACCTTGGATAAAAGAATAGAGAAGACGGAAAAAATGGCTAAAACCAATAAAAAAGAGTATTTAGATGAATTAAAAGAACTAAAGGCTTTAAAAGAAGAGCTTTTAAAGGAGAAGAAAATTTCGGAACTAGATATGGATAAAAGGCAAAAGCAATATATCAGGGAGTTAAGCTTACTGACTGAAAAGCCGATCTTATACCTGGCCAATGTTGATTTTGAAACACATTCAGAGAGTGTAAAATCCGAGGAGTTTAACAAATTAAAAGAATATGTGGATAAAAATGAAAAGACAGATGTCATCCCAGTAAATGCTAAAACAGAGGAAGAACTCAGGGAGCTTGAACCCCACGAGATGAGAGATTTTTTAGATGAAATGGAGCTAGAAGAGCCCGGCTTGAATAGGGTTATAAGAAGCACATATAAGATGCTTGATCTTATCACCTTTTATACTACTAATGAGAAAGAAACCAGGGCCTGGCCAATTAAAAAAGGGACAAAAGCCAAGGAAGGAGCGGGTAAAATACACACAGATATGGAAAGAGGATTTATTAAGGCTGATGTGATCAACTGGAAAGAATTTGTTGACCATAAGGGCTTTAGCAAAGCTAAGGAAAAAGGGTTGGTCAGATTAGAAGGAAAGGATTATGTAGTTCAGGATGGAGATGTTATTTATTTTCGCTTTAATGTATGATCAAAAGACTAGTAAGAAAATAAA
>CAZCIZ010000100.1:0-5927 GCA_964498995.1 uncultured Clostridia bacterium
TAATAATAAAAACTTAAAACTTATCTCCATATACTGCAGCAATAAAATAAATCAGGTTATTTTCATTACTGGCTGTGGTGTGAAAACCCAAAACATGGTAAGTTGGTATAGCTTTTTCAGTTTGTACAAAAATGTGTAATACATCAATAAAAGCTACTTAAGAGGTAAAAACAGAATCCAGGTCTCAATCTCTTGAGTAGCTTTTTATTTATAGTATTCCCTCCATTAGGGGAGAAGGATAAGGTTGAAATAAGGTCTGATTTAAGAGGTAATGATTATCATACTTTTCTGCCCATGATTTTAAGACATTACGGGGGATAGAAAGAGGAATTTTTCCATTTTTATAACTTTCCAACATATCCTTAAATAATCTCTTTTCTTCTTCAGTCAAATAATCTTTGAAAAAACCTTTCATTTCCAAAAGCACTTCTGAGGTGTTAACAGGATCAACCGACTCACTTAGGGCTTCATAAAGACCCTGACTATAAAGCTTAAAAACTTCTTCTATATTTCTGTTTTCGCTATTAGCTACAATATTACCCAGCTTTTTTAACATGGACGGCTCATAAGCTTTCAGCAAAAATTTATTTTTAGTCTGGAACTTAACTAGTTCAGATAAACTATTAGTCGCTTTTACAGCTCTAAAGTCAGCGAAAGTAAAAATTCTAGTTAAAAAGTGTTCCTTAATTCTTTTATCAGCTAGGCCCTCTTCACATCCAAAGGCTATATTGGGAAACCTTTTTTGAAGATTTTCCTTTTCATTTGAGCAACAATGATTACATATTATTCCATCTATTTCATCCATTAAATAAGCACTGTCATTGTTTTCATTATTCAGGCTAGTACACTCTCTGAATATTTTTATAAAGTTCACATAGGGATTTATTTTTTGGATAAAATATTCCCCATTTTCACTTTTTTTATCTTTATTTCCTACATCATAACCACAGGCAATTATATTTGCTAAAACTCCTTCTTGGCTTTGATCCATAAGCTGTTTTTCACACCTTTGTTTATTTTAAATATCTAGAACCTTTTCAATTGTTACGGTCCTGTTTTTCTTTAAATCAAGAAAGTCGTCATTCACCTTCACCAATGGCCTGCTTGGTTCATTTCGATTAACCATTATTACTTCTGCAACGCTATCATCACTTAGGAGTACCGTGGAACCAATGGAAAATTCCATCACCCTATTCATAAAAGTTCTCGATACTAGAGGGTCCAACCTGCTAAAGCTTTCTCTGTCCAGGTAATCTATTGCTTTAAATATTCCCACAACTTCCGTATCTAGTCTGGTAGAAGTCATCTGGTCAAAAATATCTGCAACGGCAATTATTCTAGCAAAAAAGTGAATTGAAGAACCCCTAAGGCCATCAGGGTACCCATCTCCATTCATGCGCTCATGATGCTGTAAGACACCTTTTGCCACACTCTCATTAAATTTGGTATTATTTTTTATTATATCATATCCCTTCCTGGGGTGTTCAGTATCCAAATCTTCCCCTTTTAATCCTTCCTGAGCACTGCTTTTAGTCCTTCCGACATCATGCAAAAGTCCGGCCATTCCGATTTCCTGTGCTACAGAGTCATTAAAATTCAACCACTTGGCTAACAGTGCTGAATAGATTCCAACATTAATACTATGTTGGAACAACCGATCATCACTATCTTCCAATTGAGTAAGTAACTTAAAAAAGTAATAATAATCTTCTGTAAAGCTCATCAATTCTTTAGCTGTTTCTTTTACTTCTTTTTCATAAGCTTTATCCCCGCTCTCAAGACCCTCTATGAACTTAGCCACCTTTTCAACTGACGCATTGTACTTTTCTTTAAGCTTTCTTTCTGTATCCCTTCTTTTTTCAACAACTTCTTCTTTTTCATCTCTTACATATATAGTTTCTACCTGCCACTTTTTAAGGTACTCTATTGTTTTTTCAGTTATGATATTGTCTTTGGGATACAACACTGTACCAGCAGAATTTACTGCATCCATACCCAGTTTATAACCCGGAGTCAGTTCACTAACTTTCATTTTTTTCATCTCAAAGCCCTCCTGTCATTTTCCTTTATCCCTAACCATATTATACTGTATTTACCACTTCTTAGTAAGAAAATACACTTTAATTTCACTGCTGCAGTATACTCCGACATCAAAAGTTAATATAATGATTCTAAATCAATTTGAAAACACCTTTATCTTTTAAAAAAAAGAGTAAATAAGCCTATCTAAATATAAGATTATATGCCTAGGAAATATAATCTTTAAGTCCCAACAAATATCTTTGTTTTAATATTAAAATTGTAATAGAATGGTTTCAATTAAATCAGGTCAAAGAATCACTAACAAAGGAGTAACTTAGAGATGGAAGATATCAGATGCCCACGCTGCAATAGCGAAGACGTTGAAATTAATCTTATCAACAAAAGCAACTTCAAAAATTTAATAGTAATTCTGATCGTGGTAATCCTTTTTATCATGCCAATATTGGCGTATTTTTTATCATATTATTTTTCCATACCTGTCGAAAGCATATATGCTGTTGTTTCAATCACGGGAATAGGTCTTTTAATCAGAGAAGTTAGAAACCGGCATAATTATTGTAAACAGTGTCTATTCAAATGGGATCCGAAAAGAGGCAAAAGAATAAAATGATTTTTCTTACTTGAAAAAATTATTAAAATTAAATACTATAATATTGTATATACCCTTTTAATTCCTTGTGCTAAAATTATCTAACATCTCTATCTCTTCTTCCTTCATAACTTCTATTATCTCTTTTGTATTAAAGGCAATCCCTATGACCTCATCTTCTCCAATCTGTCTTGCCGCATAGATTATGCCCACAACCTGGCCTTGTTTATTAAAAACCGGGCTTCCACTGCTTCCTGGATAAATAGGAGCATACACTTCTAATAAGGGGCCATAATTGCCAACTTCCACGAGACCAGCCAATCTACCTTCCTTTGCCACCCGAGAAAACCCCATAGGGTTTCCTATTATTATAACCTCATCATCCACATCCAGGTTAAGATCACTTGCCATATTTGCCACTGGCAATCCTTCAGCGTCTTCTAGTTTTAGAAACGCTAGATCCAAGTTTGTAGATGGAATTAATGTTTCTTCCACCCTATAAACTCCATCATCTTCAAATAACACCGTTATTATATCACCATTTTCCACTATATGGCGGTTAGTAACCACAAAACCATCCTCTTTAATATTAAAACCTGACCCCCTGGAGGAACCTTCACTAATTCCTGGTATCCCCCCACCATCTACTTTTACCTGGACTACAGACTTTTGAAGATTAGAGATTTCGGGGTCATCTAGCAGTTCATTCGACTCCTTAACAAAATCCATGGGTGGCAAAGTAAAAATTCTTATAAAGTTGGTTAAAATTAAAGTTAAAAAAAAGATGAGAACAAAGAAGCCGGTTATCCTAAAAAGAACCATTTTTCTTTTAGAGGGAATCTCATCCTCTTCAAAATCTTCCTCACCAAACTCATCATAGTTTATATTATCATCATAATAACTTTCATCATCTGAATTATGTTCTTCTAAGTTATGCTCTTTCCATTCGTCGTTTTTTGGTCTAAAGTTCATTTGCACTCCTCTTCAAAAAGCTATTTCAAAATCATTAAACTTTCCCTCGTATTCTTTCCAATCAGCTTCAATATTATCGACCCTACCGGTCCTACTGTTTTCGAGTTTTTTATATAACTCCTTCAAATTTTCCTCATTACCCTCAGCCGCTAATTCTACTCTTCCATCAGGTAGATTCCTAACAAAGCCTGTTAATCCCAGCTTGGTGGCCTGCTTTTTAACATAATTTCTCATGCCTACACCCTGAACAATTCCCTCTAAATATGCATGAAGGCATTTGTTACTCATGATGCATACCTCCTTTGCCCAAAATCTTTAGATTAATTTGACTCTTCTGCAAAAATGCACTTAAATTCCTTTTCGGTGGATTTAAAATGCTTAAGTATCTCGGGGCAAAAGTGATCTAGCTCTACCCTACCATCACCTACAGTCATTATCTCACAAGCCTCACCATGACTAAAGGGAAAAAATATACATCATCCACTTCAGCTTCGAACACCTTGGCCTTTTCTTCTCTATCTATATTCAAAAATTATTACCCATTTGCCAATCCATAGATGTCATAGATGTTGGGTCTTGCACTTTTCTTAATCTTCTATTTCGATCACCTTATTAAGATGTATCATGGAAAACATTTTCTTCACATAATCACTTGAGACATTGATTATTTTTAACTTTCCATTTCTTTCGCTTAATTTTTTTTGAATCAACAATAATTTTCCTAACCCTGAGCTGTCGATACCATAAACCTTTTCAAAATCTACGATTATGGTATCATATCCTTCATTGTAAATTGAAAGCAAAGTTTCTTTAAGTTCTGTTGAATTTGTTATGTCTATTTTGCCTTCCGGAGTCAAAATAACGCTCCCATCGTTATTTTTATCAACATTCATTTACATACACCACCTCTAAAAAATTAGTCAGATTATTAGCAATAATTTTATAGCAATCGCTTAATCAAAATACAACCCAACATAATATTTGATTCTATAAAAACATGAAAAATACCTCTTTATAACCATTTTTTTCGACAAATTTAGTTCCAAACTAAAAGCTCACATTTCCAGGGTATTTTTGGTTCCGGAATAAGTTCCCACTGCAGCTAATCCAATAGCCGTTCCAACCAGGATAGCTTTTGAGGGATCACCAGGGGAAATATATACAAAGCTCAATATATTCCCAAGTATGATAGCCAAGATGGGAGAAGCTTTTTGGGGAAACCCAAGCATTTTCGCTACCTGAACAAGACCTACCACAAAAGGAACAAGGATCACATCGTAAACTTCTAAATTCAATAATTTACCTCCTATTCTTTAAGGTAATGATTTTCCTGCATACTAAATAATATTTGTATTTTTGATAAATATCACCTTAAAGAATAGGACTCTCAAGATAAATCAGTATCTTCTGCCATAGTCGCTATAGTAAACCTTAATTCTTCCTTCTTTAATCATTTTATTGATTTTTCTATAAGCAAAATCCTTAATCGCCAGCCTGGTGAAAGGAATCAGAAAACTAAAGCCGACTATATCCGTTAAAAGTCCGGGCGTTAACAAAAAAGCCCCACCGACCAGTACAGAAGCTGCATTAAAAAGCTCCTTCGTCGGCAGTTCACCGTAATTCAATCTCTCTCTAAACCGCTTGATAACTTGAATCCCCTGACTTTTGGCAATAAAAACACCTATAAAGCCAGTCACAGCAATTATTAATATCGTGGGTAAACTTCCTATAAAGCTTCCCAATTCGATCAAAACCCAAATCTCTATAAGAGGAACAATGGTAAAAAGCAAAAGCAGTTTAACAAGCACTGTAGTTTTCCTCCTTTTAATCCATTTAGTAGGAAGTTAACTTAACTGTTGACCTAGAATACTATACAAATCATTGTGCTTCTTTTTTAAGTTTACAGGTTTTTTGTTTTCACTCACAAAAGCATGAACTGTCTCTCCAGTAGCCAATAGTTCATCATGATCATCCTTATAAACATTATAACAGAAAGTTATCCTAACCGGAGTAAAATTTTCAATCCTAGTTCTCAACATTATCAAGTCATCATATTCTGCTGGCTTTTTGTACTCACAAGATGATTTGACTACAGGTAAAAGGAGCCCTTTTTTCTCCAGTTCCACGTAAGGAAATCCGAGTTCTCGGAATAATTCATTTCTGCCAATTTCAAACCAGATGTAATAATTAGCGTAATATACCACTCCCATTTTATCTGTTTCCGCGTATTTTACTCTAAAAAATATATCTTTTTCCATAATAACCCTCTTTTCTTACTAACTTTTCATGTTTTGGGTTTTCACACCACAACCAGTAATGAAAA
>CAZCIZ010000101.1:0-5762 GCA_964498995.1 uncultured Clostridia bacterium
GATGCTGACTTCTAACTTTAGATGCTTACTATCCCTGTTTAGTTTTCAAAGAGCAGACCAAAAAAAAATGACTTACTCTGTTTAGTATGCTTTTTTAGTGCTTATAAATAGTATCACACTACTACTTTAGCGTCAAGGTGTTTTTTAGTGTTATTTTTTTCTTCTTTTTTCTTCTTTTAGATAGTTTTATTATCTATTCACTAGTACTATGGCTAGAGAATCCTTGGCGCTACTATTTCTGTGAAAAGCTATTTCCTTTAAAGCGCAATATACATATTAGCAAGTTTTATGTTTTGTGTCAAGACTTCAGATTGAGTTTCCGATTAAATTTATTTAAATGGAGATTTTTGAGTTTTCTCGTCTAGTTCTAAAACTACCATTCCAAATTGATATGCTCCCTTATAGTAGACAGGTTAAAAAATAAAAATATGTGACCAAAATTAAGTATTTTTCTTTTAAATCCTTCGTTTCTGGATGAAATTTAAACGAATTTTCCAGTACACCCACACAAAATTAAACAAAACAAATACTATTAGCCCAAGCCAAATCAATATATTTGTGCTCACTTCTCCACCTATTATAGATAACAAAAACGCCAGGGCAGCAAAAGTAGACCAAATTATTTTTAAATTTAACATGCCAGAATAAACTTCAGCACCAGAATCTCTCACCAAATATGATTCAATTCCAATTCCAAAAAGAGCTGCAGCAAAAAGCCGGGTGGTTACTGGATCCACACCATCCCAACCAAAAAGGCCTAATATTGTTTCAGGTAGTAAAAATAACGGAATTGCAACTACTATATCAACAACAAAATGAATAACAAACCACACTTTAAGAGAATTAGGGACTTTTTGAACTTCTTTTTGACCTGTTTTGTTAAATTTTTTCAAATGATTCACCTTCTAAAATCTAATACTCATGGTCTATCAAAGGTAATAGATTAAAGTTACAGCAAAAGCAAAAATCACTTCAAAACCTCATCCACTTGTTCATACACAAACTCCGGGACCGCTCCAAGACGCCAAAAAGAAACTCCTCGAAGGTCATATCTGTCTATCAAATCCCATTTGTACAGTAGGCTTCTTTTCGTTTCAAAATAGATATAATTTTGCTTCCCGGCATCGTCTTCAAACTTCAAGTAGTGCACAGCCAAAGAGCCATCCCAATTCTTCTCCAGATTTTCGGCTTCTTTGAAGTCAAAAACAGAGTCAAGATAAGGGTGCGTTATTATCCATTCTTGAGTCACTTCATCTTCTTCTAGGGGTTCTTCCTCCAATTTATCATAAAGCTCTACATTGTCATTTACCCCAGAGTCATTTGTTTCCCCAGCTTCCGCATATTTTACTGCGGGAAGTCTAATCCCCAAAACAATTTTCTCACCGGGCACTTTTTCTTTCAATTCTTCTATACCTTCCTCGACTTTATCAATAGGGGCAGTTGCACTGGGCATGCTCCTATCATGATAATCATAGGCCATTACAACTAGCTTGTCCGCAATTTCCCCCAGCTTTTCAAAGTCATATCCTTCATAGATGCTATTAGGCGGATGAACTGTTACCACCATCTGTTTATTTTGTCCTAACTTATCTTCAAGTTCTTTGACAAACTCAACATATTTTTCCCTTATTTTGTTTAGCTCCTCTTCATCCTTCCCTCTTCCAAGGCCTTCTATATCCAGGTTAACTCCGGAGTAAGCATCTGCATCTAGTTCTTTAACAATATCTTCCATTAGGTCTTTCTTTGAATCTTCATCCCTAAAGAGACCTATTAAATCACCTGACTCTTCCAAGCTTTCCTGGGTAGCAAAGACAGTCAAGTTTCTATCGATATTTTTTTGTTCAAGCTTTTCAAGTACATCTTCATAGCCCCCGGGCCTTCTAAAACCATGTCTTGCACCAGAGCTAATCAGCTCACCTTCCGGCGAGATTTCAAACCATCCAAGATGCATAGAATTGAATAAATCAGCCCTCGGGCTGTGGCCTACATCAGGATAAGGCGCTCCAAATACCTCTTCCCAGCTTGATCTACCTTCATATCCATGAGCATAAAATCCCGATAAGGTCTTACCATCAAGTATTATATCTTCCATTGGAATCATACTGATTTGTCCATTTTCATACTCAACTCTGACATCAAAGGTTTCACTAAAATGCCTTAGAGGGATAAGAGTTCTCCCTTCAACTACCTTTGGAGCCACATCCAAGTCCACCTCTTCCCCGTTTAATTTTGCAGTTCTTGAACCAAGAACCATGGTTAATTCTAGGTTCTCAGATTCAGCAACGATTTTGTCTTCTGCTGCTATCCAGTTCACTTGAACTCCTATACTCTCCGCCAGCTTTCTAAAAGGCACCAAAGTTCTACCTTCCTCTATCACTGGATCCACTTCAAATTCCAACTTTTCATCGTTTAAAAATATATTCAGATTGTCGTCTTCCTGACTACTGTTAGCGCTATCATTATCTAGAGCATAAACATGATCAGATGTTAACATGAAAAAAATTGCTCCCACAGTTATAATGAATATCATCCCAAATATAATAGATAAATTTATCTGCTTGTCCATCATCTCGCTTCACCTCTTCAAGATAATTTTGCTTCTATGATAATTCTACCAATTTAGCGCTAAAACTACAATTACAGTTGGTTTTTATGTTGGTTTTTTTTAAGTTTTTTCGAAAGTTTTTTCGAAAACCTTGACTTTTTAATCCGGTTTTGTTTGGATAGAGATTGTAGCAGTGAAATAAATCAGACATTTTCATTACTGGTTGTAGTGTGAAAATCAAAATATGTAAAACCAGTACACGAATAAAAAAGGGTGATATAGATGGAAGAAAAATTGATAAGAATCGGCGAGCTGGCCGAAATGGCAGAGGTTTCCACCAGAACCGTAAAATATTATGAAGAGATGGGTTTAATACTTCCTGCGCACCGAAGCTCCGGAGGCTTTAGGTATTACACTTGGGAAGACCTAGAAAAAATAAAAATTATTAGAAAACTTCAGGAAATGGATTATCCCCTGGCTAAAATCAAAGAGTTCTTTAATGTTCGCACTGATAGTAAGTCAGGTGACCAGGCTGCAGCAAAAATTATAGAAGAAATGAAAACTCAAATTCAGGAGATAGAGGAAAAAATCGAAGAGTATAAACAGCTAAAAGAAGAACTTCTAAACACAAAAAGCATTGCGGAAAAATGCCTTGGCTGCACCAATGAACCTACCAGGCAAAAGTGCAGCGGTTGCAAAATTATGAAAGCTGAAACAAAACTTCCATTGCCTTTAAAAGCAACATTAGATTAAGAATAGAATAAAAATAGATTAAAATTTTTTGTTTCAACTTGACATGTACGTACATGTTAGTTTATAATAGGTTTAATTCATTATCTTTATAAGGGGTTGTCCTTAAATGACTTACAAGGTTTTAGGGGTAAGTGGAAGTCCTGTAAAAAATAGTAACGTGGATAAGACCATCCAAAAAGTAATGGAAGGTACCGGTGGAGAAGGAGAGTTCATCAAATTATCTAAATATCACATCAGGCCTTGTCAAGCCTGCCTTGGCTGTGTAGATGACAATTGCTGTGTCCTAAAAGATGATTATGGTAAGATATTAGAAGCCAAGGTCAAAGAAGCTGATGGAATAATCATCGGCGGCTATCCAACCTTCGCTTCTGTTGATGCCGGAACGAAAACTTTCTGTGAGCGTACTTATTCCCTCAGGCATAATAATATTCTCACCAGGGGCAAACTTGGAGCAATAGTAGCCGGTGGTTATAAAGGAAATCAACAAGTAGAAGATTGGTTGAGCCTATTTTTTAAAGCTCAGCAGATGGAACTAGTGGGGAGTATGCAAACTTGCGGTAATACAACTTGCTTGGCATGTGGCAGTGGAACTACGTGTGAGCTCTCTAACGTAGCAGATGTTACTGACAACGGCAAAATAGACTCAAGCACTTTTAACAATTTTGAGAACATCCCTGAACTTCAAGAAGAAGCCTACAACTTAGGACTAAATCTAGGAGAAAGGCTTAAAAAGCTTTAGATCCTATATTAACTGAAACGGGGCCTATCCCCAAGTTAAATTTATGCCCAGCTTGATAGTTACCTTCTACCTGATAGGCCCCAAATATCAGTTTATAAATATTCTATTCATCAATAAAAGCACAGTTCTCGCATTCTCCTGCTTTGCAATCTTTTTTGAAGTTATCTTTGTTTTTTTCAAGATTCTCTTTAGTATTTACAAGCTCTTTTCGCAGTTCATGCAGTTCTTTAATTGTTTCATTAACTTCAATAACCTTATCATTTAATAATTTCACAAACCTCTCCTCGAAGTCGCCGCAACTGTTTTCAAAAGCAAGGTCCACAATCTCTTTTATCTCCTCTAGGGATATACCCAAGTACTTAGCTTTTTTGATGAGTTTCAATCTTCTTATATCTTCCCTGGTAAATACCCTGTAGCCGCTATTGTTTCTTCTAGGTGGCGGGATTAGCCCTATGTCTTCGTAATAACGGATGGTTTTTGTTGGAAGTTTTGTGAGCTTTGAAGTTTCGCTGATTAAAAACTTTTCTTTTAACTCTGAGCTTGTTACCTCTCGATCTATGATTTTCAATAAACTCACCTCTTTCATGAAAACCTTACCACTAATCTCGTATTCTCGTTAGGAGTCTACCTATATTACTATCACTTTTTCCCCTTAATATCTACACTCAACACACTATGCTTTAACTTTTCAACAATCGATCCATCAAGCTCCTCTAAATTATCAATTACTTCCTTAGCTATTGGATCCTGGGCGAAGGAATCAACACAGACAGAAGCCTTTTTGTTGACAATCTCCACGTCTTTAAAACCCTGATCTCTAACAATCCTCTCATACTCCGAGAGCAAAAGGGCACCAGCAATACAGCTCACATAAGCTTGATCTAGGCTTTTTATCTCTTTCGGGAGCTCTTCTTGAAGGGCAATATCTGAAATGGAAATTCTACCCCCTGGTTTTAATACCCGGTAAATTTCTCCAAACACCCGGGCTTTATCGGCAGAAAGATTTATGACGCAGTTACTTATTACTACATCCACGGTATTGTCGGCAAGGGGGAGATTTTCAATCTCTCCAAGCCTAAAATCTACATTGGTAATATTATGTTTTCTGGCATTTTCCCTTGCTTTTTCTATCATTTCAGGTGTCATATCGACTCCGATAACACTACCCTCTTTTCCTACTTTTTTCGCAGCCAAAAGACAATCCGCTCCCGCTCCTGATCCAAGATCCAGGACAACTTCTCCCTCTGCAAGTTCGCCTACCCCAGTGGGATTACCACAACCCAAAGAAAGATTAGCTTCATCAGGAATGGATTTTATTTCTTCCTCCGTGTAGCCTATTTTTCGCAAGTAACTTTTGCTGTCAACTTCTC
The DNA here is from genome assembly GCA_964498995.1 of uncultured Clostridia bacterium. Classification (GTDB taxonomy): domain Bacteria; phylum Bacillota; class Natranaerobiia; order Natranaerobiales; family Natranaerofabaceae; genus Natranaerofaba. The sequence continues at coordinate 5,408 of CAZCIZ010000101.1, forward strand.
CGGTGTCACAGCATGAACTCGGTTCACAACAGCTTTCACTATCTTGGACAATTTTTCCATAGGCCTCACTTACGGTTTTTTTGATCTTTCTCTCAGCTTCAAATTTATTTTCTTCCCTCATTTTTGCTCCCCCTTCAATATTTTGCAAACATCCTCCTAATTTTCCATGGTTTGCTTTTTACACCACACAACCAGTAATGAAAATAACTGATTTATTTCACTGCTGCAGTATATGGAGATATGTTTTAAGTTTTTAATATTAATACATTACATCTAGGCAGGTAAGGTAAACGAAGTTTAATAACCCGAGTTTGGCGCAAAAATTTTCCAGTTGCTGCAGATAAAGCTTCCTTGA
>CAZCIZ010000102.1:0-5384 GCA_964498995.1 uncultured Clostridia bacterium
TTGCTTGCTAAATACCATAAGCGAACTTTTGATTTGGACGATTTTGCAAATCCTCGTGAGCGTTGGTATTTAGCAAGCAATGTATTATGAAGCCAGCTTGGAATCATCATTATCCTTTCTCAGGTGTTCTAAAAAATCTAAAACATCATCCAGGCTCTCAACTATAACAGCATCAAAGTCATCATAGTAATCGCTTACATACTCTGCCACCCAGGAATTTCCTTTAGGAGCCAGAAAATACCTGATTCCAGCCCTTTCTGCTGCCACCATTTTATGTCGTACCCCGCCAACAGAGCCGACTTCTTCCTCCATATTTATCGTCCCTGTACCTGCTATTCTTTCCCCAGCTGTCAGATCATAATCTGTCAATTGATTTTTTATCTCTAACGCAAACATCAGCCCAGCAGAAGGCCCTCCTATATTTTTAGAATCTATAGTAACTTCCAGGGGAAAAACCGGTGACCAGTTTGATGTCTTAATGAATACCTCTAGAGCTGCGCTATTAGGATCATCGTCGCTCTCTACTGCTTGAATTGACTCTTCATATCTTTGATCATTCCTTTCAAAGATAAGTCTAACTATTTCACCTGGCGACCTTTCCCTGATCTTTTCCACCATTTCCTCAGCGAGGACTACCTCTTTGCCATCTATCTTTTTTACCAGGTCTCCTGTTTTTAGTACACCTTTAGCAGGACTACTTTCCGGGATTTCAACCACTTCGACCCCATCACTTTCAATTTTAATCTCATATCCCGCTCTCTTCAAAGCTACTGTTTGCGACATGTTTTTACTGTCTTCCATGTATTGATCCATCATCTCTCTATAGTCTTCCACATCCATCTCTTCAGGTACCACATCTTTTCGTTCCACTAGTTCCACATAAGGATTAAAATATCCATATAACCAAATTAATATATTTGCCCTGGTTTGGTTCACAGTTGTCAGGTAAAATTCTCCTTTCGAATTATTGTTACCTCCTTCAACCGTAATCAATTCACTCAAAGGCTCGGCATCTCCGGGTCTAACCAGATAATTATCCGTTGAAATAAAAAACATCAAAACCAGGATAACAATTGATATTATTACAAAAGCGGTAAATCCTTTGACAAATCTTTTAAATGATTTATACATGGTTATTCATCCTTTTCTTTTTCCTTTTTCAACCTCGCTTTGATTTCATGTACTGCCTCATGACTGGCAGATCTACCAGCATCAATAGCATATCTTGCCCTTTCAAACTGGGTGGATTTTAGATCTTTTAGATCAGGTTTAATTATATAATCACACTCTCCTAATTTATAGTTCATTATTTCCTTTTGCATTATACTCATAGTCTGCAATATAATATCAAAAATGTTATTTACTTCTACACGTTCCACCTGATAGTCTACATCTACAGCCAAGACAATATCAGCTCCAAGTTCACGGCAGACATTAATTGGGACTCTATTTATAACTGCACCGTCTACCAACATCCTGCTTTTGGCATCTTGATAAGGAACAAATACTCCCGGCACCGATATACTAGCCCTGATAGCTTCTGCCAAATTTCCCTCTTTTATTACTACTTCCTCTCCATTTTGGATATCTGTAGCTATACAGGCAAAAGGTGTTTTTAGTTCCTCGATATTATAATCTCTAGTCATCAATCTTAATATCTCTGTTATTTTTTTCCCCCGAATCAAACCCTTTCTGGGGACCCCAAGATCCAACCACTTCCTATGATCAAGGCCACAAGATAGCCCCTCAATTGTCTCTATATCCATACCCCTTGCATAAAGCCCACCAATAAGGGCCCCCATACTACAGCCGGCAATGCAGTAAACTGGAATTTTTTCTGCTTCTAAAGCTTTTATAACGCCTATATGGGCAAATCCTCTAGCAGCCCCAGCACCAAGAGCCAAACCGATTTTATTGTCCAAAATTACCACTCCCATGTTATAACAAGATATAATGACTTATATAATATAATATCAATCATATTAGGCCGAGCTAATAAATAGTTTTAGTGAGGAGGAATCAAGCTTTGAAAAAAAGGGAATTGATGGCCAAAGGAACTCACATTATTTTAGCAATTGGTGCAGTTTTTATAACTATTTCCATGATAAGGTTTCCAGAAACGGCTTTTGAGGGCGCCCAGGATGGATTGAATATATGGTGGAATGTAGTTTTTCCAGCTCTTCTTCCATTTTTTATAGGCGCAGAACTCTTGATGGGCCTAGGAGTAGTAAGGTTCATGGGGACATTATTACAGCCTATTATGAGACCGGTTTTTAATGTACCCGGAGTAGGCTCCTTCGTAATGGCAGTAGGGCTGGCTTCGGGCTTTCCTCTGGGTTCAATCTTGACTGCTAAAATTAGAAGGGAAAACCTTTGTTCTAAAACCGAAGCAGAACGTTTGATATGCTTCACCAATACTGCCGACCCACTATTCATGTTTGGAGCAGTCGCTGTAGGTATGCTCAAAAACCCTTACCTTGGCACTATCATCGCAATAGCCCATTATTTATCGAGTTTTTCGATTGGCTTAATAATGAGGTTTTACAAAAGAAACAACGGCGATATAACCTTTGAAGAAAAAGAACAGGAAAATATAATTATACGAGCTTTTAGATCTATGTTTGATGCCAAAAGATCTGACGGTCGCCCTTTCGGACAATTAATGGGCGATGCTATAAAAAATTCAATCAACACTTTGCTCCTAATAGGTGGATTCATCATCCTTTTTTCGGTATTAATCAATATCCTCGAAATTATTGGATTTATAGAGATATTAAGTTCATTATTGTATGCCATTTTCTCTCCTATGGGAGCTCAAAAAGAAATCATAACCTCATTCATAAATGGATTTTTCGAAGTCTCCTTAGGATGCGAAAAAGCAGCCAGTTTGCCAGATCACATTTCACTAACAAGCAAGCTCATGGCAGTAAGCGCCATAATAGCTTGGAGCGGGATCTCCGTTCATGCCCAAGTAGCCAGTATCACTAGTGATACTGATATAAGTATTCTCCCCTTTATAGTCGCTAGATTTTTACACGGATTTCTCGCTGCTCTTTATACATTTCCAGTTTCTCGGATGCTACTATATCCACCAGATTACCCTGTAATTGCAAATGGGACATTGATTACCCAGGTTGAAACCTGGGAAGTAAATACATGGCTCCTCTCTACGGGATTATTTTCAATTACGTTGATTTTACTCACAGCGATAACATCATTATCCCTTATCTTTTACCTGGTCTTAAGGGGATTCAAACTGAAATCTTTTAAAGTCTGATTGTTATAGGCTTTTTTCTTGAGTTTTTTTTTGAATAAATTCATTAACTTCATCTGGAACTAGCTTGTCGATACACCCATCAAACTCCAAAATTTCTTTGACTACACTGGAACTTAAAAAAGAATATTTATCATTAGTCATCATAAAAACTGTTTCTATCTCGGGCACTAGTTTTCTATTAGTCAGTGCCATCTGGAACTCATTTTCAAAGTCGGATATAGCCCTCAACCCTTTAATTATGATTTGAGCCTGTTTGTTTTGAGCATATTCAACTAACAATCCTTCAAAATAATCTATCTCTACATTATTTAAATCCTCTATGATAAGGTTCAACATTTTTTTGCGCTCTTCAATTGAAAACATTGGATTTTTGTAGGGATTTTTTAAAATAGCAACAATAAGTTTGTCAAATACCTTACTAGCTCTTTTAATTATATCTAAATGTCCCTTGGTAGGAGGGTCAAAACTCCCTGGATAAATCGCTATTTTCATTTTACTTCACCCTTTCTCTGTATCTAATTTTAAAATACTTATGCAAGTATTGCCATATTTTCTACACTTTATCAACTGCCAGTTTGAAGGTTTAGGTCTGGTTTCATCATCCAAACCTTCAATCACAGATAATTCTCTAGGACTGTGTTCGAGAATGATAGTACCACTATCATCAATTACTTTCACAAGATTTTCGTTGGATAGTAACTTTTTTACATGACCTCTATCATAGGGAGGATCTGCAAAGATAAGATCATAATTTTTGTTTTTTTTATTTAGAACTTTTAAACAGTCGTATACATCCCCCCTGAACAAAATACTTTTAGACTCGAGTTTACAATCATGAACATTTCTTCTCAATATATTAAAAACTTTCTTTGAATTCTCAATGAAAGTAGTGCTAAAGGCGCCTCTACTCAAAGCTTCAATCCCAACATTACCCGTGCCTGCAAATAAATCAAGCACAACCATGTCAGGTTTAATCTCGATCAAATTAAATAAAGCTTCCTTAATTCGATCAGATGTTGGCCTGACCTTTTCTCCTGCCAAGGTTTTTAATTTTTTCCCTTTATTATTTCCAGAAATCACTCTCATAAAATCACACCTTAGACACCTTTATTTTATCAGTAGTGCAGATAAATTTCAATTTATCTACCCCATTTATATAATAAATTCTTGTAAATTAATGTATTGATTTTACGTTTTTGGTTCATAATAATTAACAAGAAAATAAGCTTCTATTTCATTGCTGCAGTATATTTCGATACTAAAGAAAGGTAAGCCATGAAAAAGCTAGTGAAAATAAAATAGCCCCCCACTAAATATAATAATGGAGGGCTACTATAAGTAAATGTTTTCAAAGTTTACTGTTGTTGGTTTTGCTGTTGGTTTTGCTGATTAGCAAGTTGAGTTTCATAGGCTTGAATCATTTTCCTTACCATGTTACCGCCTACTGCACCACAATCTCTAGAAGTCAGGTTCCCCCAATAATCACTTTGAGGCGGTTGGATACCAAGTTCATCGGCAACTTCATATTTAAATTGGTAAAGTCCTTGCTCGGCTCCCTCTACAAGAGCTTTATTTCTCTTTTGTCCGGTACCCAATTCTTATTCACCTCCTAACTGGTTCAGATGTCTTTCTTAGTTATAGTATCTCACTACACCTAGCTTTAATACCTAGAAGTGTTTTCCTTAAAAGAATATATTCCTATTCCCACTGTGCCAGATCCTGCATGAGCTCCAACAATGGGGCCAAGTTCACTGACAATAATATAGTTATAATCAAGTTTTTCTTTGACATTTTTTTCTAATTTTTCAGCCTCTTCGGGAACATAAAATCTCCAGGCGATGGCTGAGATGTAGTAGGATGATGTTCAGACATTATAAGCAACCTGTAAAACTCATCCCCGTCCAAGTCAACACCATCCTTGTAAACATGGTCGCCAAAATGCACATTTAAAGGTACAACATGGATATTGTATTCTTCAATATGAGCCTTTGGTAAATCGCAAGTACTGTCAGTTACGATGTGAATGGTCATAATACTCCTCCTATATATCAGTCCCATTAAAATCAGTACATGCTTCTAATATAATATTTTACTATACAGTATCACT
>CAZCIZ010000103.1:0-2098 GCA_964498995.1 uncultured Clostridia bacterium
GATAATTGCCGGGGATGTCGTCGCTGTGAGATGGCATGTTCCTGGCAAGAGAATGGTATGATTAATCCAAAAAATGCAGGGATTAAAATTCATATCCTTGATGAAGTGGGTAAACATCTTCCCGTCTTAAATCAACAGTGTTACGAAGCTTTTTGCGGCAAAGAACCAAAAGAAGCAGCTGGTCAAGGCATTCCTAGCTGTGTCTTTGCCTGTGCATTTGATGCCCTAACCATGGGCGATACGGATGATAACCAAAATGAAAGTATAAAAAACCAAGGGGGTATGAATCATGCCTAATGATGCCTGGGCAGGACAAATTCTATGGGTGGATCTAACAAACAAAGAGATTACTAAGAAAGATCTTCCTGAAGAGTTGGCTGTTAATTATCTTGGTCAATCAGGGATAAATGCTAAGATTTTGTATGACTCGATAAATGAAAACACTCGCCCCTTTGATCCAGAAAACCCTTTAATCTTTGGGACAGGACCTTTAACGGGGACACTTGCGCCGTGTTCCGGCAGATATACTGTAACATCCCTCTCCCCTTTAACTAATTTGTTTGGCGATGCCAATTCTGGGGGACATTTTGGGCCTGAGTTAAAATATTCTGGTTTTGATCACATAGTTATCACGGGTAGTTCAGAAGAACCAGTATATCTATGGATAAATGAAGGTGAAGCAAAAATAAAGTCAGCTTCTCATTTGAAGGGACTTGATACGTGGAAAACAGAGGATAAGATAAAAGCAGAGTTAGGGCAAGAGACAGCACAGGTCGCTTGTATAGGTCCTGCAGGTGAAAACCTTGTCCGCTTCGCAGCAGTTATTAATAATAAGTGTAGGGCTGCAGGTAGAACAGGTATGGGAGCTGTTATGGGGTCAAAGAATCTTAAAGCTGTAGTTGTTAAGGGCTCGGCAGGCACTACTGTAAAAGAACCAAATTCTTTTCTTGGTGCAGTTAGAAAGAGTGAAAAAGACATTTTTAATGACCCTTTGTATCCCAATGCTTCTAAATATGGTACAACTGCTATTACAGGGATTGCCCAACAATTAGGATTTTTGCCTACTAGGAACTTTCAGCAGTCAGCTTTTGAGGGTGCCGATAACTTAAGTGGAGATGTAATCCTAGACAACTATACTATCAGGCATAAAGGTTGTTTTAACTGTCCAGTAAGCTGCAGTCGCTTTTATAAAGTTGAAGACGGAGAATATTCAGGAACATTCGGCGAAGGACCAGAATATGAAAGTATATCAGCACTAGGTTCAAAATGTGGGAACGATAATTTGCCTTCAATTTTAAATGCTAATACCCTGTGTAACAAACTTGGATTAGATACGATTTCTTCGGGTAATATGGTTGCCTGGGCTATGGAATGTAGAGAAAAAGGGCTATTGGCTGACGATCTTGCATATCCTGAAGGCGAAGTCCTTGAATGGGGGAATCACCGGGCAGTAGTAAATCTTATTAAAATGATAGCAAACCGCGAAGGTCTAGGAGATATCCTGGCTGAAGGAGGAGTAAGAGCTAGTGAAAGAATTGGAGGAAAAGACTATTTGGTTCATTCGAAAGGGTTAGATTACCCTGCAGTTGATGTCCGAGGGACAAAAGGCATGGCGCTAAGTTTTGCAGCGTCACCTAGGGGCGGTGATCATCTAAAAGGACTTCCTTTATATGAAGTTGCACCCGATGTTTATAAAGATGACATAAAAGAAGAACTAAATATTGAGATTGGCGATGAGTACTGGAAAGAATACAATACAAAAGCAGAGCTTATAACCTGGCATGAAAACTGGCACTGTGTAGTAGATTCCCTTGGGCTTTGTAAACTTGAGGGGATAGCCTTGAAGCCGCTAAAACCACGTCATTTTGTCAGTCTTTATAAAACTGCTACTGGAATGGATATTACTGAAAAAGAGATGGAACAAATAGGAGAGCGGATCTATAATTTAGAAAAACTTATTAATATAAAGGTTGGAGATGTAAAACGAGAAGATGACCTACCACCCAAAAGGCTCTTAGAAGAACCTATTAAAAATGGTTTAAATAAAGGAGAGCAGTTAAAATCTGAAGACTTCAATAATCTGTTAGACGAATATTAT
>CAZCIZ010000103.1:2198-4909 GCA_964498995.1 uncultured Clostridia bacterium
TCTTTAGTATTAAAAAAGGCAAAAGAATTTGGTGCTGACATTGTAGGTGTTACTAGTGTTTGTGAATTAATGAACTCTTTATCGCATGAACAAGCTGGTAAAATATCTAGATTAGAAATAGGCAAAAGAGAACAAAACTTAGAACCACTAGAAGTTAAGTGGCCTGAAGATGGCAAAAGCGTAATTGTTTTTGGAATATCTCATCCAGAAACCAAACCCGAACTTGACTGGTGGTATGGAGATAACTCTCCACCTGGTAATCAGAAGTTAATGAAAATAAACAAGAGATTAGCTGAATGGATTAATACTAGTTACCCAAATGTGAACACTTATAGGCTTCCATACAGCGTCGAAAAAGGTGGTATCTTTTTAAAGGATGCTGCTGTCAAGGCAGGATTAGGGTGCATGGGTCGAAATAATCTTTTAGTTTCCCCTGAATATGGCCCCAGGGTAAGGTTACGAGCTATGATAGTTAGTGAAGATTTAGTTAGTACTGGCCCTATAACTTATAATCCCTGTACAAGCTGTGAAGGCTTATGTATAAAAAGCTGCCCCCAAAAAGCTTTTGACGAAGGCAGTTATAAGCGTTTCACTTGTAACATTGAGATGGAAGAAAACATTAAATCATCGAATGAAAAAAATGAGAAAGATATTTATGAACCAACAGGCGAAGAGCTTCAGTTAGTTAAGTATTGCCGCAGTTGTGAATTCACCTGTCCTATCGGCAAGTAGGAAACACTTTACCTGCTTGGGCAAGTTTTTTTAGACTTTACAAGTGAGGTGGGAAAAATGTCAGAAAGAAAATTAATTTATTTAATACTACTAACATGCCTAACCGTATCGACAGTTTTTATTTTAGGCTGCGCCTCGGACGAAAACGAAAAAGATGTACAAGATGACCCTAAAGAATCAGTGGAAGCAGGTGACTGGCTGGTAAACAAAGGTGTTATAGATAGGGATGAGTTGGAAAAATTAGCGGTTAAAGAAGATTGGCAAGTAGAAGAGGGAAGTTCTAGTATAGTATCTATAGGGGAAAACTTTTTAGCCAGCTATAACCTGGACAAAAAGAGAATTGATTTAATTTCAAAAGATAATTTAGAGGTGGTTGATCAAATTGAAGAGGTAGAACAAGGCAATAGAGAAATTGATTTTTTAGCAAAAGATCACTTGTTATATAGGAATATAGGTAATGAGGAGTCGTATATCTACCAAATCACTCATGATGGAAAAGAGTTGGTTGAGGAAATAAATATATATGAATCTGGGTTAAGTATACCTGATGACGAAAACGACCGGTTATCTCAAATAGCTTCGAATATAGATTTTCATATAAATATAGACTTTGGTATTGTAGATGATTATCTATTTGTATTTCCAAATTATTCAGGCGCTTTGGAGTTTGAAGAACCACCTAGATTAAAAGAGCCTGTTCTGAAAGTATTTCAGTTTGGAGATGGGGGACTAGAAAAAGTCGAAAAGGAGCTGTTAGAGGAACCATTGCTTACTACAGATGTGGTTGAGTTTAAAGACGACACAGCTCTATTATCAACGGCCTGCGAGGGACTAATTCAGATTGATTTAGCCGATTTTTCCCTGGAAAAATTGAATTTCGGCGGCAATTATAATCTAGCTGAAGAGAATAGACCATTTTCTAATGGGCATTACCAAGATTTTTATGCAGGGCATTTCTTCAGGGGTATCTCTTCAGAAGATGTTATACTTATGCGGACTCAGACTCCACTCCCTAAGTGCCACGGATGGAAAAAACATTTAGTAGTCCCTAACGATGATGGCTCCTTTTCCTTTGTTGGCCAAAGCGGAGTTTATTCTAAAGGTCAGATAGATGACGAAAATCTAGGTAGCACCTTTCCTTATAAGCTAAAAGGTGATTGGTTGGTGGCAGCCAATTCTACCCAAGCAGAAATGGAAGAATTTGATGGCGGAGGGGTTTTTGCTCTATTAGAGCTAGACCATGAGATGGCCTTACAAAGTCAAGATACTTATACCTCTGACTTACCAGGGATAGGTGAGTATTTTGATACAAGAATAGACTTGAAGGATGTTTTGTCAGAAGCCGGGTTTGACAGGCTGCCTAGTATAGTATCTTGGAAAGTAGAAGGAGAGAAAAAGATCTCAAGCTATTATCCAGGGCAAAGTCAAACACAAGAAGATGGTGAAGAAGAACCCGAAGTTTTTTCTCGAGTAAAAGAAGACAGCATTGAGCTTAAGCAGATGCCCACAGAAATGCAAGTTTTGGAAGTGGATGGTGATAGTAAGGAGATCTATGTGGAGTTAGAGGGAGATCTCTATCGCTTAGATTATGATTCGATTTAATTTCCTGCACACCTGTTGACCTACACCTGCTCGCAGAACGCGGGCAGGTGTATTTTTTCAAGGGCCTTTATTCTAAGGAATTAAGTGGTGCAACCCTTTGTTCTTTTTTGATATATGAATCTGTTCTGTGCTCACCGTTAATTTTCAAATTATTAAATCTTATGGGGATCCCTCGACCTAGATAAAAATTAGGATGATCTTGAAAGTGAAGGTGAAGATGTGGCTCAGTTGAATAAGTCGCCACGCATTCTCGTGACTTTAGTCATGAGTTAGTGGCGACATATGTTTAGATAGAACAAAACTTTATATCCTCTGATGCCCATATTACTGGATTAATATAACAGCATATGTTATTATATGATTAGGTGGTGACATAT
>CAZCIZ010000104.1:0-4726 GCA_964498995.1 uncultured Clostridia bacterium
TATTTAGCAAGCAATTTAAGAAAAAGTCCAAAAAGTTTACTTATTAAACTTCGTGAACCTTCCCTACCGAGATGTGATGTATTAATAATAAAAACTTAAAACTTATCTCCATATACTGCTGCAGTAAAATAAATCAGTTATTTTCATTGCTGGCTTGTTTTGAGTCTTTTTGTCAGATCTGCTATGTTTTTACCAAAGTCATTACAATTTGCTAACACTTGTTCATCTAAAGCGCCTGCAACGAATTGTCCCAAGGGCCCGTCCCCAAAACCAGGTACTAACATTCCATGTTCAAGAAAAATTTGCACCATGGTCAAAATAGCAATTTCACTACCCTCAATATCAACTCCATATGAAGTAAAACAGCTTCCTATTTTTCCCCTGTGTACTTCACTATTTAGAAAGCTCTCTTTTAAAAAATTTTCCATAGGTGTTGCCAGTTTTCCATAATGGATTGGGGCACCTGCTATAATACAATTAGAGCTAACAAGGGTTTCAGTTTGAACTTTGTCGATATCTGTAATATTTACATCAATATGATTGGACTTTTCAGATTCATTTTTTAGACCTGCCCCGATTGCTTCAGCCATTTTTTTTATATTTCCAGTTTTACTAAAAAATATTATTGTTACTTTTTTAGTTGTCAAGACTACCTCTCCTATTTTTTCTTTATATACTTATTTGCTTATAGAAGATTGTAACATGAACAAAGCAGAGAAGTCTATTCGTAAACCCATAATAAAACTAGTTAATATATTTTTGACATTGGACTTTAGGTGTGTTAATTTATCTATAGACCCCCGCCCCGGGGGCCACCCCTTAACAGAGGAAGGAGGTATATTTATGAAAGGAAAAGACAATAAAGATGTATTGTTAAGAGTGAGAAACATCATCGGTCACCTTAAAGGGGTTGAGAAAATGATAGAGGAAGAAAAATATTGCATTGATATAATTAATCAGATTTCTGCTGTACAATCTTCATTGAAAAAATTGAGTGACCAAATGCTAGAAACTCATTTGAATTCTTGTGTCCGTAATGCAATCAAAAAGGGTGATGATGATGAAGTTTTAGAGGAGCTAATGGAAGTATTTAAGCACAGAGGAAAGTAAAAAAGAAGGCAAAGCACGGGTGTCATTGATTGGTTTGGATCCAAGTCCCGTGCTTAAACCGGTGATCAGCTTTGATAAGATGGGTCGATATTGGCCTTCTTTAATCTGGTTGAGTTTAGAACTACATTTATTGAACTTGCAGCCATAGCCCCAGCTCCAATAATTGGATGGATTAAACCTAGAAAAGCTGCAGGTATAGCAACGGCATTGTAAACCCAAGCCCAGAAGTAGTTTTCCTTTATTTTCTTGAATGTCGCTCTAGAAAGTTTTATTGCTGAAATGACAGCGCTTAGTTCACCTCTAATCAGGGTTATATCTGCTGATTCAATTGCTATATCTGTACCTGTACCGATTGCAATTCCTACATTCGCTTGTTTTAATGCCGGTGCATCATTTATACCATCTCCTACCATGGCTACATCGCCGTATTCTTCTTGTAATTTTTTGATTTCATCGACCTTGCCTTCTGGAAGGACTTCAGAAATAACCCTACTGATACCTACTTTTTCTGCTATTGCCCTGGCTGTTCTCTCATTATCTCCAGTTATCATAGCTGTTTTCATCCCCATTTTTTCAATTTCAGCTATTGCTTCTACTGTATCTTCCTTCAAAGTATCAGCAACAGCAATAACACCTGCAAGCTTACCATCAACGGCTATAAGCATTGCAGTTTTAGCTTCTTTTTCTAGGTCATTTAAATCTTCAATTCCCTCTTCAAAATCAACCCCATTTTCGTTAAGGAGTTTCCTACTTCCCGCTAAAACCTTTTGATTGTTAATACTACCTACAACGCCTTTTCCGGTTATGGAATTGAAATCACTGACATTATCCAACTTAATATTTTCTCCTCTAGCAGTTCCCACGATAGCTTCGCCAAGGGGATGTTCAGAAGCGGATTCTAAACTGCCCGAAAAGTATAATACTTCTTCTCGGCTAAAATCATTGTAATTTAGCACATTTGTAACTTCAGGCTTTCCTTTGGTAAGAGTTCCTGTTTTATCAAAAGCAATGATTTTTACATCTTTCATGGTCTGAATAGCTTCACCACTTCTGATTAATACTCCCTTTTCTGCCCCGGCTCCACTTCCTACCATCAAAGCTGTAGGAGTAGCTAACCCCAGGGCACAAGGGCATGAAATTACCAGGACAGCAATTGTAGCGAGAATAGCTAGTGAAAATAGGGGTGGATCAGTTGATGTCCAGGGAAAGTCGAAAAACTCAACAACTGTCATGTGAAAACTCGGAAACAGATTCCATGAAACAAATGCACCAATAGATAGAGTTATAACTACGGGAACAAAATAGCCTGTTACTTTGTCTGCAAACTCTTGAATTGGCACCTTCGTTCCTTGTGCTTCTTCTACCATTTTTATAACTTGGGATAAAAAAGTATCCTTACCTACCTTTGTGGCTCTCACTTTCATACTACCTTGTTTATTAATGGTTGCTCCTATGACTTCATCCTCGACTGTTTTATTGACCGGAATTGATTCTCCAGTTGCCATGGATTCATCCACACTGCTTTCGCCATCTGTCACTACTCCGTCAGCAGGAATTTTTTCGCCTGGCCTTATAACCATTATACTACCTACTTGTACTTCATCTACAGGGATCTCTTTTTCTTCTCCATTTTCTAAAATTCTAGCTGTCTTCGCTTCCATTTCCAACAGCTTCTTAATAGCTTGAGAAGCTCTTCCTTTTGCTTTTATTTCTAAAAATTTTCCAACTTTATGAAAGGCCATAATGGTTGTAGCCATTTCAAAGAAGGAAGTGACAGGCAAGATAAAAGCTAAAAAATTTAAAATATATGGAACTGCTGACCCCATGGTAACCAAGGTGTCCATATTTGGGCTACCATTTTTTAGAGCATTCCATGTAGCTTTATGAGTATCGGCACCAAAAATAAATATTACAGGGAAGCCAAGTACAGCAATGATTGGCAAATAATAAGGGATAGGGACTATAAACATATTTATCATCATCAATATCATTACTAGCCCAGCAAATCCTATTGACCACCACATTTTAGCTGCAGCTTTTCTGATTTTTTCTTCCTCAAGGTCTACTTCTTTTTCCGTTTCTGAATCTATAGGATCATATCCAGCTTCCTCGATAGTATTCTTAATGTTTGCAAGACTGGTTATCGTTGAATCATATTTAATGAAGGCTTTTTCTGTGGCAAGGTTTACATTTGCTTCTACACCTTCTAATTTATTCAACTTATTTTCTACCCTGGTTGAACAAGCACTACAAGTCATGCCATTAATTCTAATTTCAGCATTTTTTGTCTCTTGGTCCAAAAATTTACCATTATAGCCAGCATTTTTTACTACTTGAATTATATTATCTATGGATATCTTGTCTGGATAATATTCAACATAAGCTTTTTCTACAGCAAAATTGACCTTTGCATCAGTTATTCCTTCGGTTTCATTAAGCGATTTCTCCAGCCTTTGAGAACAGGTTGAGCAGGTCATACCCGTTATTCCCAAAGTTCCTTTAGTAGTTTTTGAGTTTGTATTTTCTAGTTCTTCAGCTACCATTTATAATCACCTCTACTGAACCTATTTTACCCCTCCCCCATGCGGAGGGGGGGTAGGTAAAAGTTAACACATATTTTTTCAATTGTCAATAGTTATAAATGGGAGTAAAAATATTATTGACAGGAATAATAATCTATGATAACTTTTTAACAACCCCTCCCGGATGGGGGAGGGCAAAATTTTAAAGGGGGTAATTAACTTGGCAAATTGTTGCGGCAATAATTCTAGAGAGGTAACATTGAAAGTTGAAGGTATGTCCTGCGGACACTGCAAAATGGCAGTAGAAAAGGCACTAGACTCCTTAGACGGGGTTCAAAAGGTTGAAGTTGATGTCGAACAGGGAGAAGTAAAGGTCGAATTTGATTCCGGTAAAACTGATGAAAAAGATATAAAAGATAGTATAACAGAGGAAGGGTATTCAGTAATTTAATTTTAACTGTACTCTGTATCAACTAATTTCAAGCCTTTTTTGTACAGCTCATTAACCTTTATCACCCAATTCTTAACATCATGATAAAATTCAAAGGAAAAGCCAAATGCATTTCTCAAATCATGGATTATCTCTTTTTGTTCTTCATGGTATATTTCGTCTGCAAATGATAAGGCAATGCATTCGATAAAGATAGCTTTTTTCGACTCCTCCGATTCGATTTTATTTACAGCTTCTTTGAGGGATAGTCCTTGAAATTGTATGTTTTTAGCATCTTTGATGTTTAGTTGTTCAGCATAGTGATCTAAAAATGTTTGCTCATCATCGTCTATCTGGCCATTGGCCTTTGCAACATTGGTTGCGATTTCTAAAAAGATTAGCTTCTCTCTTTCATTTATGTAATTTAAATACATTTGATTCACTCCCTATGAGGTAATATTTTTACTATATTCCTTTTTCTATAAATATCCATCTATGACCTTCTTTTGAATTGGACGTTTTTGCAATTATTTGTGAGCGTTGATATTTAGCAAGTAATCTATTAATAAAATTCAAGTGTTTACGATTAAACTTCTTGAACCTCTTATTTTCTTACTAACTTTTCATGGTTTGGGTTTTCACACCACAACTAGTAATGAAAATA
>CAZCIZ010000105.1:0-4699 GCA_964498995.1 uncultured Clostridia bacterium
AAACCACTGTTCTTCGGGGATATCAGAATATCTAAGAGATATTTCTACTGGAAAAATATCCCCGTTTTTCCTTTGATGGTAGGTTTCAAAAGTTTCCCCATGAAGGGTTTCTGGGGGTAGATTTTTATTTACCGGGGAACGTTCCCTGGCCCGGAAGAATTTTTCCTTCAATTCTTCATTAGAAATAAAAGGTTGTATGTCCCAAGGCGTCATTTGGATAAACTCTTTTTTAGAATACCCAAGCTCTATACAGGCGGCTTTATTGACATCAATAATATTGAAACTTGGATAGTCGATTATAAAAATGCTATCGGCCGCACTGTCTAAAGCATTTCTAAACCTAACAAGAGAACGTTCTGTTTCTTTTTGTTCTGTAATGTCAATAAATGAAGTTACTACAGTAATGTATGCATTATCTTCACCGTGAAACAAACTAGCCGAAAGATTCGCCTCTATTAGCTCATTATCCTTTCTTTTAACAGAAAGTTCACCGCTCCATTTTCCTTCCCTCAAAATAGTATTAAATATATTCTTTGCATTTTCTGCATCCTGCCAAAAATCCAGAAGGGAAAAGCCCAGGACTTCTTTTTCGTCTTCATAACCAAGGAGTCTCAAAAAAGAAGGATTTACATAAATAAGATTTCCTTCCAGATCAACCAGGGCAATTGCATTAATGGAAGCTTCTACAGCTCTCTCTTTAAGAGATAGCTCCTCCTGAAGTTCCTTTTTTTCAGTTATTTCTATAGTGGTTTCTACAGCACCTATTATTTTGCCTGATTCTTCATCTTTAACAGGCGTGGCTGTTATACGAAAACTTCGGCCCGAGTCATCTTTAATGTCCCCAGTTATCCGCCGGCCGGTTTTTAATGCTTTTTGCACAGGGCAGTTATCATAGGATACTTCGCGCTGATGCCATATTTCGCAGCATTTCTTTCCAATCATATCTTCCGGTGTTTTACCTACTGAGTTTTTAGCAGTTCGGTTAGCCCAGACAATATTTAATTCAGTATCTATATAAGTAACTAGTTCCAATGCGTTATTAAAAAAATAATCCGCTGAAACCTGATTACCTTCCTCGTCCAAAAGACATACATCAACTTCAAAAGAGTCAAGGATCTGGCGTATTGTATGATTTTGTTTTGAAGCCATAATAAGCCTCCTTTCTTCCTTTTCTTGGTGGTAATTATTAAATCGTTTTGTGTAAAATTTTTTGCGGCCATTTTTACAGCCATTTATAGACAAACACCTGCCTCTAGGTTGTATTCTCTAATTCCTCCAGAAATATCTCTACAACTTCCGGATCAAAGTGGCTGCCGCTTTCTTCACGGATCAACTTTAAGGTATCTTCTTTACTCCATGCTTTTCGATAAGGTCTGTCGCTAGTCAGGGCATCATAAACATCAACTATCGCAAATATACGCGCTGACAGAGGTATTTGTTTACCCTTCAAGCCGCGTGGATAGCCGCTGCCGTCCCATTTTTTAGATCTTTGCTTAAATTGCTTGCTAAATACCATAAGCGAACTTTTGATTTGGACGATTTTGCAAATCTTTGTGAGTGTTGGTATTTAGCAAGCAATGTATCAAAAAAATTAAAGTGTATTTTCTTACTAACGTAAATTCTTTAGCATGTCTATTATATTCTGGGTCCATCCTGATATACGCTCAAAAATCATAATGAAAAATGATCTTATTGCCGGGTCTTCAGCTAAACGTTCTATTTGATTTCTAAGTTGATCTAGATCAATATCAATGTGGTTAAATTGAATCAAAAAGTTTGTTATCCTGTTTATTTGGTCATCGTCTAGCTGTATCTCCATTTCATCTGCTAAATTTCGGATAATGTTTTCAATCTCATCTTCATCTAGAGGCCTCTGGTTTAATACTTGTTCTTTAGCCTGCTGAATAAGCTGATTTATTCTTTTGCTGTTTTCAGTTTCATCATCGGTTAGTTCTTGAAGTATCACTATTTCTTCGTGAGCAACTTTTTTGTTTTCTTCTGGCAGTTCTTTGCCTGTTGCTTCTTCAAATGCCTTAATCACTCCTGTTAAAGCTCCTGTCCCGGATACGGGAAATGGTGCAGCTGCTGAGACATATGCATTGTTTAAACCCGCTGTAACAAGTGCCGAAGTGTACATTTCCCTGGTTACCCAGGTAATGTTATGGGTATCGACTGTTATACCCTCACCTTCTGGCAAAATCTCAACATAAGCCGATGATATAGTTCTATTTCCGATAACTTCTCTAGTTGCAACGTCTCCTAAGTACTCATATTCATCTTCAATGGTAGTTGTTATAAATTGAACTCCTATCTCATCTAAACTAACACCGAAATGGTCTAAAATTTCATCTCTTTGCCCTAAAGTTATATCATTTGCTATAGAAACAACTCTTTGACCTACCGCATCTTGTTCTTGATCTTGATCATCTGTTTCTTCACTCCCATAACCAGCTAAAGGTGATAATACCAGCATTAGAGTCAAAATAACACAAATTATTTGTTTGTTTTTTCCCTTGCCAAATTTTAACATTTTTGTTTCCCCTCCCAAAATTTTGTTCAAGAAATTTAACTATTTAACACTAAGGAATAGTATAACTAGCTAGTCATCTAAGTCTTCCATACTTTGTTCTTCAACAAACTGTTTTAGCCTACGGGCATCTATGACATCTCTGATATCCTTTTGTTTTAAGTGGGTAATCTCTAGTCCTTTAATGAGAGAATAGGCCATGAGGATTAAAATTACTGCCAGCGGTAACCCTGCACTGATTACAGCAGTTTGTAGCGTAAATAGCGCTCTTTCCCCACCTATCAAAAGTAAAGTAGCAGCCAGGAGACCTTGCAGGCAACCCCAAAATACTTTCTGACGGGTGGGAGAATTTATTCTTCCACCGGTAGTTAACTTAGTACCATTGAGACAGCCAAACTCTCATCATACGGATCTCGTCTCGCTGAGTGTTTCTAATATCGTTAGCCAGGGTAGCCATTTCTTCATGTTCTGTCAATCCTTGGGAAATGAGTTGTTGAGACATCATAACCGCTTCCATATGATGTGGGATCATATCTTCAAGAAAAACCCGATCAAGCTCTTCTCCCGCTAATTCTCCCACTAAATTTTCAAAATTGTCCATCATGGGCTGATAATCAATATTACGATCTTTTTCAGAATACCATCTATCAATCATGGCTTCCATTTGCTCAATTTCTTCATTTTGGGTTCTAATAATAGTTTCTGCAAATTGTTCCATTTCTTCCCGTTCAGTATTTGCTTTCAAAATCCGAGCGTTAGATACCGCTTCCTCATGATGTGGGATCATGTGCAGCAAAAATTCATATTCACTGCTAAAACTAAAAGTTTCCATTGTTCCCATCATTCCTCCTGATCCCATCATTCCACCACGGCCCATTCTACCTCTTGCTCCCTCTTGAAATTCTTGTTGAGTTTCTGTGGCGGGCGCATCAGTTTGCTGCGGTGTATTAGACTTCAACGTAATAAACATCGTAGATACCAGTAGCCCCATTAAAAGCGCTAGAGCTACAAAAAGGGGTATCATTATA
This sequence comes from uncultured Clostridia bacterium, assembly GCA_964498995.1. Lineage (GTDB taxonomy): Bacteria > Bacillota > Natranaerobiia > Natranaerobiales > Natranaerofabaceae > Natranaerofaba. The sequence continues at coordinate 3,556 of CAZCIZ010000105.1, forward strand.
TTTTTTTTCATGATAAATTCACCCCCCTTAATTTTTAAATAAGGTCTTTCTTTTTCGCTTCATACTCTTCCTTATCTATTTCACCCCGGGCGTACCTTTTTTTCAGTATATCGATAGGAGAATCTTCTCCACCAGGTGACTCGTCCAAGTAATTTGCGCTATTTGAGTCTCCTGGTTTATGAAAAGCCGATACAACAGCCCAGACAACAAGACCAAAAATTACTATCCCTATCACAGGCATAAAAAACATCGCACCGAACCCTCCCATCATACCGTTTCCCATCATATTGAACCCCTCAGCATGTCCCATCCGGGTCCAATTAAGGCTGATTATCACAAATAAGATAACCAGGGTACTAACGATGACACCGCCAATTATGAGTACCCCTTTTTGATTCTGATTCATTTGCACACCTCTCTTGTCGCCAATTAAATTCTTCCTACAAAACAACTGATTACTAGCCTAAATGACATTAAGATAATTCAGAACTACATATCCAATAGCTATCAATCCAATAAGATATATAATCGAACGCATGCAATCCCTCCCATAAAACTTTTAGGCTCACTAAAGTGTAGTCAGTTCTTTTAATTTAAGTATACTGCTTAATAATTAACAATTTCTAAACAGATTCTAAACAAAAATGATCTAAAAAGTCTATGCGAGTAGCTTTAACTGAAAAGTCTATTTTTGTCACCGTTGCCGATGAAAAGGAGAAAGAGAAAGAGAAAGAGAAAAAAGGGAGAGGGATTTAACTAGAATCAAGAATTGAAGATAAGTTAAGATATTACAAATAACGAAGGACGAGACAGGGGTATATCTCAGTTGTTGTTAGGAGAAAAGTTGTTCTATAATGAGAAAGGAAATAAGGCTTTTTCAATTACTCCTCTTCTGAACAAAGCTGGTAATATAATTGCCTTGTTTTTGAACTTGGTTTTATACCCATCTCTTGATCAAGAACCTCGCACAAAGTTTGATACTGCTGCATTACCGCCATGCGATCTCCCATCCAGGCGTAAATCTGCATCAAATAGGCATGGGTATCTTCTAAAAGAGGATTATATTGCAAAATTGTTCTGAGGCAGGAAGCAGCTTGTTCAAAGTTCTCACTTTTCACATAATGCTGCACCAGCTCGTCAAGAA
>CAZCIZ010000106.1:0-4689 GCA_964498995.1 uncultured Clostridia bacterium
AATAAATCAGTTATTTTCATTACTGGTTGTGGTGTGAAAACCCAAAACATGAAAAATTAGTAAGAAAATAAATATTATTTTTCCAGATAGCTTAAAAAAGACATTAAAGTTGAATTGAAAAAGACCGGATTATCCTGGTTTGCATTGTGGCCTGCATAAGGGATTACTACATACCTGCTATTTTTTACTTTACTATGCCAGACAGGAGCATACTTCCACACATTTCCTATTATCTCCTGGCTACCATGGGTAATAAGAGTTGGGTTATCAGGAGGCTCTTCAATACCAGTATTGGTTTCATGGATCAAACCGTCGAATATTATTGATAATTGATTTTTACCTACCCTTTCCATAGATTCTTTAGCGTATTTTATGGCTGTTGGGGTGATGGCAATTTGTTGGGCAAAGTAATTCCACATATTTTCTTCAAATATCTCTCCGGACTTGGAATGAAATACTTCTGAAGCCATCTTAAGCACCAGTTTGTCTTGAGAATCAGGCCTGTGATGAAGGGGTGTGCATCCTATCACTCCAAGGGCTTTTACATATTCAGGATAATGATAAGCAGTATACTGGGCGATATAACCGCCAAGGGACTGACCTACCAGGACCGCCTTTCCACCATTAATCTGATTCAAAAGCATGATCAGTTTATCTGCTACCGAAGAAAAAGTGAACTTTTCCTTTACGGGATGTGAGTTCCCATGACCAGGCATATCCCACAGCAGGATTTTGTAATCTCTTGTAAGTGCCAGGAGCTGGCTTTTAAACATAGCATGATCCATACCTGCTCCATGAGTGAAGACTATTAAAGTTCCATTACTATTTCCATGAATTTCATAATAGATCTTTCCAGAAAATGTTTTTAGAAATGGCAAAGTAAAGTACTCCTTTATTTTAAACTTCTTTTGATAACTCCAGAAATCCTATCATCTTCTACTATCCCTTCTCTTTCAGGATTTATAATGACAAGATCCCCGATATTTATACCACTGGTGATTACAATATCTTCCCTTGTATCAAGCCCAGTGGATACCTCCTTGATCTTGGCTCTGTCATCATCTACAACAAAAACAGCTTTAACTCCTTCATAATCGAAAACTGCAGTGTTAGGCACTACTAATTGATCAAGCTTTTTTTCAGTTACAAACTCAACATCCAACTTATAACCCGGGGCAATATACAAATCCTCAGGAGTATCAGGAATAATTGTAACTTCAACCCTTTCCTCTTCTAATCCTAAAGGAGAGACATCCTCTCTAGCATAAGGAGCAATTTCTTTAATCTCACCTGTAAATTTTCTGTCCCCTTCATTTTTTGCCAGGGTAAGATTAACTTCCATCCCTTCATAAATATCATATGTGTCCTTAGTTAAAACTTCTACTTTTAGCTGATAGTCACCTGGATGAAATATTCTTAAAAGAGGTGTTTGAGGGTTGATCACTTCTCCTTCCTTAGCAGTTAAATCCGTAACCACTCCTCCCCTTGGAGCTTTAATTTGATAGTAATTTTTCTTTTGATGTTTGAGAAACTCTATTTGCGAATTAATTGCATTTCTTTGAGCAGATATTATCTGCTCACTTCCAGGGGGTGGCTCATATGATTCCCTTAAGACTTCCACTGATTTTTTTTGAAGATCAACATTATATCTAGCTTCATTTACAAATTTTTCTGCCTCTTCATATGCCTGCTCTGATACAAACCCTTCTTCATATAATTTCTTCGTTCTCTGGTAATTATCCTTTGCTGATGCTTTGTCATCTTCAGCAAGCTCTATATTAAGTTCCATTCTCTCTAGCTCCGCTTCTCCAGGTTCTTGCTCTAGCTTTCTACTCTCTCCCTCAATTCTCATAAGGTTTGCTTGGAGTTCTCTGATTCTATAATCCAGTTCACTGTCATCTAGTACTGCTATTAAATCGCCTTTTTCCACTCGTTCACCCTTACTAACTTTCAACTCTTCAATTTTTGAATTAACCATGGAATGAATTTTACGCTCATCGGGAGATTCAATTACACCATCTTCAGTGAAACTTCTACTTATATCACCGGCTTTCACTTCAATAACTTCCACTTCTTCTCCTTCAAACAAGAATAAAAAAATAACTGCAATTAAAGCAACTGATAAAATTGCGCCGAAAATGATTTTCCACTTTTTTTTCAACTCTGCTCCCCCCAGAAATTAACCTGCTATATTTACATCCATTTATAATTTTTGCAGTACAATTGCTGATCATTCTCTAGATTTCAACACCTCTACCAGGCTTAAATTTTCCACCTTTTTTAATGCAAACCGTTGAGCAATCCAAACAGAAATAATAGTAAGCATTACAGCAACAAATAACGAGGTCATGGAAATATCCGATGGAATAATATAATAATCCGTACTCAATTCATCAGAAAGTGCCCACTGCATAAATTTTGCTAAAGGAATCCCCGCTATGATCCCAAATATGCTCACAAACCATTGTTCAAATGTGATCACCGAAAAGACTTCATTAGATGTCATCCCCAATACTCTCATGGATGCTAGTTCCCTGCTCCTCTCCGAGAGGATAATAAAACTCGAACTGTATATAATAGCAAAACAAATTACCACCCCTATCATGACATAAAGATAAATCACACTTCCAAAAGTTTCTAACAACTCTTTTGTTTGCCTAATCCGTTCCCATCTGGAGTCTATCCCTGTAACAACATCACTTTCCCTGTACTTATCCCTGAGACTTATAATACTCTTATCTTCTCTTGTATTTCCTGTACTTATAGAATCAAGATTATCCGAGCTAACATTGATCAAAAAAGTGGTAGCAATACTACCCTGGTTCAAGATTTTATCCATAAAATTTATATTCATATACGCATTCATCCCTAGGTATTGAGGGATAATTTTAGTTACTGTTATCTCTTTTGTCTCGAAAATTCCATCTTGGGGCCTACCTCCCCTAATAAATGGACTTTCAAGTTCTATTGTTGAACCAACATTTACATCAAGTTTATCGGCAAGTCTTTCTGATAATATAACTTCCCTTTCTTCAGGAATAACCCTTCTGTCCTCCCAGTCCATTATGTTATAAAGAGTAGGATTGTTTATTAAACCCAAAATCAAAACATCTTCTGAGTGCCATTTATTCGATAGAGTAGCAGGTATTTCACTCATGGGTTCTATCCTCGAGATTTCATCTATATTTTCTAGTTCTCTCATGGCAGTTTCTCTGTTCACAGGATTTGCCAAGTTAATTCTGGCGTCATATGTTTCCACTTCCTCAAATTGGCGAAGAGTTAATTTGTCCACCATATCATTCAGAGACCATGTCAAAGCAACGACAGAACAACTAAGGGTTATTCCGATAAACATAAACAAGCTTCTACTCTTATTTCTCGATAAATTTCTGACCGCCATCTTACCCTGGATAGTAAGTAGATTCCAAAAGAAATTAATCTTTTCAAGTAAAGCCTTGCCTGTAAATACAGGAGCCGGAGGGCGCATTGCCTCTGCAGGTTTTAGTTTCAATACATGTTTACAACCCTGAAACCCGGCCAAGGCAAAAACACCTGTTGATAGAATTATCCCCAAAAACAAATAGTATAAAGAAAATCTTTCATAAACCTCGGGCACATTAAAAAATTCCATCAATAAGGCAGTCAAAGGAATTGAATAGATAATACCCAGGATTCCACCTAAAAATCCACCTACTACTCCGACAAAAAGGGCATAGGAGATATAATGAATCATAACCTCGGAGTTTGTATAGCCAAAGGCTTTTAAAATTCCTATCTGTCCCCTCTGTTGCTCTACAAGGCGCTTTAACATTATATATATTATGATGGAAGCAATACCTAAAAACATCAATGGCATTGCTGTTGATACCCTTCCAAGCATTTCAACTTCTTCGCTCAACATCAGATGGCTCGTCTGCTCTGCTCGTGGATATACCGATTTCAAGCCGTACTGTCTTAACTCTTCCTCCAAGCTTTCTTCTACAAGGTCATAATTAGCATCTTCTTTTAGGGTAAATACCAAGCTATTGATCCTATTTGTCATATCGGGGAATACTTGAGAAACATCATCGTAGGACAAAAAAGCGATTCCATATTGCTCAGGGTTTGGAAACATATCTGATTCTGATCTCAATGGGTAAGTAAACTCCGGACTCATTCCCACACTTTTAATATTTAATTCCCTAATCCGACCACCAGCAATAACCTCTACTTGATCGGCTAAGTTCAAATTGTTAACTTCAAAAAACTGATTATCCAAGGCGGTATTCAAGCTACCATCACCAAAATCACCATCAAGGTCGCTACCCTGTAGTACCTTTACATCATTAATTCTGTGTTCAGATTCCATCTCAAAAAAGACTAGATCCAGGTATACAGCTTCGTCTTTATCTTCATCATTTACCCTTACTTCCTTGACTACCCTACCGTTGATATTTTTGATACCATCTATATCCTTTAAGCTGTCCACATTTGCCATAGGCATGGATTTTAGTTCTACAAAACCATCAGCAAAATTCTGTTCAGTATAAAAGGTGTTTTTTGACAGGTCTAAGTTATCGCTCAAAATAGAAAATGAGGTAAAAACTATGAGGCCTATAATCACAATGACAAGACAAGCAATGTAAGATCCTTTATTAGACCAGATATCCCGTAACATTTTTTTTAATAACATTACCAGCTCACCTTTTC
>CAZCIZ010000107.1:0-4348 GCA_964498995.1 uncultured Clostridia bacterium
TCAGCACAGCAAATTTCCTCCTGAATTAGTAAAGCAGGTAATCAATAATGACTTTCTAGATTTTAACGCTTCTCTTCAAGGAGATGATGATATAACTTATGTTATTTTACAGATGAATCCACCTGAAAGAAAACAATACAATTGGCAATTAAACAGTACATCCCAGGAATTAGAAAAGTTCTATTCAGAAGTGTTTCCTGTGATAAGTGAATATGTTAATGAAGAAACAACTATTCAAGGTCTATATGAACTTGTAGTTAATGCCATGGAACATGGAAATAATTTTGATTCAAATAAAAAAGTTTATGTACAAGTAGTATTAACCAATGATTATGTCTTTGCCACGGTGGAAGACCAAGGAGACGGCTTTAATTGGAAGGAAAAGGTGGCAGCTAAAAGCCAGGATATAATTGATAGTGAAAAAGAGAGAGGTAGAGGCATACTTATGGCTAGAATGTTGTGTGATAGACTATTTTATAATGAAAAAGGCAACAAGGCTTTTTTGATTTTGGAAAGTGAGGCATAAGATTTAAGTGAAATGATTTTAGAGTATGTATTGGATAACTTATCTCGAATTAAGTAAGGGTTAGATTTCTATTGGTGCTGCATCTTATTTAAAGCAAAACCCGCTATAATTGACAGCAGCCCTATACCTGCAAAGATAAGAGAGACCGTGGACATACTAGAGATAATATGTCCGGTGAAAGCTTCTGCTTCCTGTAAGGTTTCTGGTGGAAAGATGTTTACCATAGTAAAATTCCCTATTTGTAAAAGGCCTAGAAAAGTAATGCCGGATATGATGGCACTGCTGCCCACCCATTTTAGAGAACTGTTAAACCCTGCTACAAAAATGCAAAAAGCAATTAACATTATAAACACAATATAAGGACCGATATTAAAAAGACTTCTAAAGGTCTGTAGGTTAGATACCACCCTTTGAAATTGGTGCCAGGAGTCAGGATCAGCTCCAAAAATGCTTTGTAGTGGAATGTTTTCAGGTAATTCGCTACCCAGTTGTTGAAGGTCAGGATCAGTAGAGGAGCTTAACTGTTCTTTAACCTGACCAAGTTGAATAGATGCCGTAAATGTATTTTGCTCCCCGTCAAGGACAGCTATCAAATCTTCGACAATCATTAAAAACTGTTCTTCAACCCAGGCTTCGTGAAATATCTCCATCATTAACAAGCTACTTTGGATCTCAGCACCTGTGGGCCCTTGAGGATCTACGCCAGGTCCTGCCGGTCTAGGGCGCATTTGTTCTTCTAGGCTCCGATGTAAGAAAGAAGATAGCTCGATATCCCTAGATAGCTTTGTATAATAGTCGGCATTAAAAATCGTTCTTTCTATTCCTATGCTTGCTTGGGAAAACCATCCAGTTACTATTAGGATAAGGAAGGCTAATATTAACCCAATTAGACCAAACCCGGATACTTTTTTACTATTTTTACTTTTATTAGTATGGGCTTGTGGGCTACGTGAAGAAGTATGTCCAGATTTATCTGCCTGCCTGTGTACCTGCATAAAAGAAGAAACTTGCCCGGCCGGCAGCCACTGTTCCATCCCCTGACACCAGATGAGATCTTTTTTGGATACAGTGCCTTCCATGATGAATTGTTTCATTTGCTGAGTGTCGTAAGGGCCATAGGTCTGCCCTTCTTTTAGACAAAACCACTGATTAGAAATTGGATTAGACATTTATTACACCCCTAAAAAATACAAAATCTACCTAAGTTGCAAAACCTCGCTCAAATTATAAACTATTTTACTGAAAAGGTTCCCAATCTGTGGAACTACAGTTAGGACATGGATACTCCTGGGTTCCCCTTTGATAAATAGCACCGCACTGCTGGCATTCATAAAAACTCACCTGTTGGGAATCTTCCATTACTTGACCCATAAGGGTTTTAGTTGCCCGGAAGGTCCCTTCTGCTACAACACCATGGGTGATGTGTTTGCCTGTAAAGTCACCCCTTAGTACAGAGCCGTCTTCTGAAAGCTGTCCTTGGATAATTTGTTTATTATAGGGGCCTACAACTAAAGAAGCCCAGATGGAGGTGCTAGTTATTTCATAGGCATTTTCATCAGGGTGTTCATCGAACATCTTCCATCTTTCTTCATCTGAAACACCTATGGTGCTAGGGAAATAACCTCTTTCTTCATCTTTTTTAATGACCAAAATGCTATCATGGGCAGTGACCATACGGCTGCTGTCACTCCAGTCCAACTCCGGCTGAACAAACCAGACGCCTACGATATCATCTTCATGAGCTGGTATTTTCTTTTCTGTTTCTACTTCCTGCTCTGTTTCCAACTCGTCTCCTTCTACCAGGATTATTCTTCTGCCAGAGCTTGCCAGGACTGTTTCCTCGCCTTGGTTTTCCGATTCCGGTGAAAGGAGTTGAAAAGTGATAACATATCGACCTGGCTCGGTATAACGGTGTGAAACTTTCCCTTCTGTTTTAGTAGACACAGTACCATCGCCAAAGTCCCATCTGTAGAGATAATCTCCTTCCCGGGGAAGGGCGTCAAATTCAATGCTTTCACCGGGCAATGCCGCGTTTCTAGACCATTGGCTGATATTTCTTCCTGTTTCAACCTCTGTGACAGAGTTTATATGAGCCAGGTAAAATTTTAATGAAGTAGTGTCGATAATATTTCCCCGGGGGGTATCAGTGGCATCGTAAAGGGTGACACCTATACGGTTTAATCCAGGTTGAAAAAAGCGGCCATAAGTTTCAAATTCTATAGGAACGGTTTCTACATCTTTTTCTATGAATGTACCGTGAAATCCATGGGCACTTTCGAACCTGGTGCCACCAAAATCCCATTCCAAACGGACTTTTTCCACCTCTCGGGGGATATGACCGATTCGGGCCAAAAGACCGTATGGGCTACCCCAGCTAACTTCATTAATAACTGGAGTCCCATTCTCTCCCGGTTGCATGGTTAGAGCCTTTGAACCTCTGCTTGAATCATATGGATTGATCATTTGCAATGTAAGTTCTTTTCCTTCAGTGGGTCCAAAGGTGAGCTCCACACCCATATTTTTTGCTTCTTTAGTAAAGGGTTCATCGTCAGAATTAAGGACGATGAAGTAGAGAGAATCCCAGTTATCCTGGAGCTTAAGATGTTCATCCCCTTCATATGGAAATAGGGCTTCTTCTGATCCGGCTAGTATCTCAGGCTTTTGACCTCCTACTGGGACTCCATAAACCTGCATACTCATATACTGAGACTCAGCACCCTCCCCTTGTAACTCAATCTCCATATCTACAGGCTCTGATTTTGCTATTTCATCCAAAGAAATTTTAAAAGGATACGCGCTCAGTCCTTCTAGTTCAAATTCTAGAGAAAGGGTTACAGAAAGGGGCTCTTCGGCTCCAGTGTGATGAACTTCTTCTGGATAAGTGACTTCTACGGTCACATCATCCAATGTGTTTTCTCCTTCAATATCATAGCGGATATAATCTTCTTCTAATTTTTCTCCTAGGAGATTCAGATTGCCCTTGAAGAGCTCGGATGTGTCCACGCCATCAAATTCGTCTTCTGGATAGATCAGGTAATCTTCGAGAAAACCATGCCATTCAGTGGACATGACACGACCGTATTCTTCAAACAAAACTTGATTTAATACATTTCCCGGTTGAGCTTTACTGCCCGCTAAGTTTCTTGCTTGTTGTACTAGTTTGGCAGGAAAATACTGATCGGATAAATCGTTTATTAAATAAGCCATCAACATGCTCGCTCCATAGCCGTGACTTTCTGGATCCTGGGGAAAATAAAGGGGGTTAAAGATAAAATCAAGATTATCTGTCGCTGCATCTGGATGTACCCCTCCATAACGCATATCACCCTGATAGATGTCAGAAACAGCATAGAGCTCATACCAGGTAGAGAGAGCTTCATCCAACCATAAATATGCTGAATAATTGTTCTCATAACCGTAATGTTGAGCCAGGTGCAGTAGTTCATGCCCTGCTGTCATGGTCATTATCTCCCAGTTTGAGATCCCGCCTCGAAGGGGGCTTTTCATATCATCTAAACGAGGTCTATTGAACATGGATAAATTCAAAATAATAGAACCAGAATCCGGGCCCATAAAAGGTACCCTGGTATAACGACCTAACTCCCGATCTCCAATTCCCAAGGGTCCAACTTGCCATTCTCGTAAGCGAACATCTATAGGGTAGGAGCGATCATAAAAGCTAAAGTTTAATCGCTCTAGATTTAGTTTTTGGCGCTCCATTTCTTCAGCAAGGGCATGGATGGTATCTTCAGGAATATCATCGGGATAAATAACTCTAAAATGTCCATCAGAACTTTCCGCCTGACGCCATCTTATTAAATA
>CAZCIZ010000108.1:0-2169 GCA_964498995.1 uncultured Clostridia bacterium
TAAGTAAACTTTTTTGAATTTTATTGTAATGAATCTCCATGACAAATATTATTTGATTAGATAAAATTATTTGGATGCTTAAAACCACTGAACTACTAAAATTCAAGTGTTTACGATTAAACTTCTTGAACCTCTTATTTTCTTACTAATCTAACCATGACTATAGTCCTAGATGGCTTAGGTAACATTTCTTACAATCATGAGAAAGGTGAATCAAAAGTTTGTTTAACTATTTCTTTTTTTGTTGGTTTTTGGCAAAATAATTAGGTAATTACATTTTATAGTAACTAAACTTTGAGTTCAACGTATGGGAGGAGGGTTAGGTACTTTATGGCAAGTAAGGGTTCAGCTAAACAAGAAAAGCTGCTGAGAATGTATTTTGATAATGCCCCTGTGGGGATTGTAACAGCAAAGAAAGATGGTAAGATAACAGGTGCTAATCAAATGAGCAGCAATATCTTCGGTATTGCCGGAGAGGATTTTTTGCAGTATGAAATATTTGATCTTATAAATGATAGACATATGAATAAAGCCCTCGAACACTTCCGTAAAGTTCTTAATGAAGGATTTGCACAAAGTGAGTTGATGGCAAATTCTAAACCCAATGCTGAAATCTGGTTGGATGTATTTGCCACTAAAATAGATGAAAATGAGCTGGTGTATTACTTTATCGATAGAACTGATGAAAAAAAGGCAAAGGAAAAACTTCAACAGGAAAGATCAAGGTATAAAGCTTTAGTTGACAACCAGACTGACTTAGTTTGTAGATGGTTTCCTGATGAAGGCTTGACTTTGACTTTTGTTAACGAAGCTTTTAGTAAATTTTTTGGTGTAGATGAGGATCAAGCCATAGGTATGAAATGGATAGACTTTATCCCCACAGTAGAAAGAGATAAAATCAAGGAAAGATATAAAGATGTCGGTAAAAATCCAAAAACAATTTCAGTGGAACATAGAGTGGTTGGTGCTGATGGCAAAATATACTGGCAGCATTGGATTGATTGCCCAATCGTAGACGATAGAGGCAAAATAATAGAATATCAATCTGTGGGCCGAGATATTACAAGTCAGATTGAATATCAGGGACGCCTCGATGATTTGATTAAATATGACCAGCTCACGGGGTTATATAATCGAAGTTATTTTGAGAACGAGATGAAAAAACTCGATAATAGAGCTCAACTGCCTATTAGCTTGATAATGGTTGACTTGAATGGTCTTAAATTCATCAATGATACCTTTGGGCAGAAAATAGGCGATGAAATGATGAAGGTTACAACGAGAATATTGAAAGAATGTTGTAATGAAAAGGCTTTACTTGCCCGGTGGGGTGGCGATGAGCTAGTTATCTTCATGCCCAGGACTTCCTTTGAAAAAGCAAAACAGATCAGCGAAAAGATCTATCAAAAAAGTGTAACCGCATATGTAGAAGGTAAACCTGTATCCATATCCATTGGCACAGGAACAAAAGCAAAGCCAGATAAATCCTTGAGAGACGCTCTAAAAGAGGCTGAAGATGAGATGTACAAGCATAAGCTTACGGAAAGTTGGAGTGACAGAAATGTCTTGCTAAACGCTATCCTTAGGGCGCTAGAAGCTAAAAGCTTTGAAACAGAAACCCATGTTCAGCGAATGAAAAAAAATGCTAGAAAAATTGGCGAAAATATTGATCTTCCTATCTCGGAGCTTAACAGGCTGAGCCTACTTACTATCCTACACGACATAGGGAAAATAAATATTTCTGAGAATATCTTGACAAAAAAAGGTCCTTTGACAGAAGAAGAATGGGAAATCATTAAAAGACATCCAGAAATAGGGTATAAGATTGCAAGCGCGACAAAAGAATTTGCCCATATAGCACAGGAAATACTAGCCCATCATGAACGCTGGGATGGAAAGGGATATCCCCAGGGATTAAAAGGAAAAGATATACCCTTGCTTGCGAGAATTACTGCCATTGCAGACTCCTACGATGTTATGTCTAATGGAAGAGCTTATAAGAATGCCATGTCCCGGGAAGAAATCATGGCTGAGTTTAAAAGATGCGCAGGAACTCAATTTGACCCCGATTTGGTAGAAGTATTTCTTGAAATATTAAAGCAGGACGGAGTCGATAATTGACACATGCTAACCCCTCTGCTAATATTGATATCGGATATTTAATTTTTA